>JAAFIC010000029.1:34019-36445 GCA_013298565.1 Alphaproteobacteria bacterium
AACGGCGGCTTGCAGCCAGATCAGATCGTCGGGGTTAACGCGGCTGAACCATTCTTCGGGGTCAGTGCCTACTTCAGCCGCGCTGCAGCCAATCATCTCTTTCCAGCGGGGCGTGAAGAGGATGGAGTTGGTCCGAACGTCCCAATCCCACAGCCCATCGTTGGCGGCGAGAATAGCGAGGGCGTAGCGCTCCTCACTCACACGCAAGGCTTCTTCCGCCTCTTTGCGCCCAGTGATGTCCGACTGGGAGCCTGCCATACGGGTTGCGGTGCCGCCTTCGCCGCCGCCCAGGGCCGTGCCGCGACACAAGACCCAGCGCACATCCCCGAGTGCATCGCGCACCCGATATTCGATGCGAAAATCTTGCGAGGGGTTCTGCACTTGCTCATCGAGCGTTGCATCCACCCAATCGCGGTCATCCGGCATAACGCAGGAAAGCCAATCTTCGATCACGCAACTGCTGCTGCTGGGCGGCAATCCCATCATCTCGGCCAGACGCGGGGAATAGCGCACGAGGCCCGAGGCGAGATCCCAATCCCACAGCCCATCATTTGCGCCGAGAGCGATTAGAGCATAGCGCTGCTCTGCCGTAATCCGCGCCTCTTGCAGATCCGCCCGGCTGGTCAGCAGCATTACGGCAGAGCGGAGGCGGGCTATGAGTTCCGCCCGGTCCAGCGGCAGGCTGATGATTTCATCGAACCCGGTTTCAATCGCCCTTAAGCGTAAATCGCTACAGCTAGCCGGGGCCGCGAGAATAAGCGCCGGACGGGCCGCATCTTCGGGCGGCTGCCGCTGGGGCAGGCTAAGGACCGCGCTTTCCGTTTCGGGGGTTGCCGCTACAATAATAATGCCCTCGTGGGCCAGCGCGTCAACAGTGTCGGGAATAGCAGGGAGAACCGTGAGCGCGCCCAAGGACAGGTGCCCGGAGGCAACAACCTCTTCAACCAGCGCAATCGTGCTAGGGGGGAAACCGATTACCGTGAGAGGAAAGCTGATTACAGTCATTCGCCCGTTAAGTCCTGCAACATCGTTCATTGGGTCTCGCATCAATAGCCGCAATTCGCGGCAATTCCAAACAAGGCTGCCCCATTTATGGCCGAACAGCAAGGAAAAGCAGCGATTTTACGAAGAGATAATACGTAGATTTTACTCGGCAACACCCTGAAGGCCCCAGCAGGCACTCAAACCCGGATAGGATGCAACGGCGGCTGCCCGTTCAGCACTGCCGTGAGATTGTCCAGCGCGCGCATCCCCATCGCCGTGCGCGTTTCAACTGTGGCGCTGCCGAGGTGGGGCAGGGGAAAGACATTCGGAAGGCTGCGATAGCGGGCATCAAGCTTCGGCTCGCCGCTAAACACATCCAGCCCCGCCGCCGCGATATGGCCGGACTGAAGGGCGGCGATCAGCGCGTCATCATCCACCAAATTGCCCCGCGCCGTATTCACCACAATCGCCCCGAGCGGCAGTTTGGCGATCCGTTCCGCCGACAGCAGCTTATCGGTTTCCGCTGACGCGGGCGCGTGGAGCGACAGAAATTCGGACACCGCCAGCAGGCTATCGAGACTGGCATGATAAACCGCCCCAGCCTCCTCACTCGCCGATAGGCGCGTGCGGTTATAATAGTGTATCTGCATTCCGCACGCCCGCGCCCGCTGGGCAAGCGCTTGCCCAATGCGCCCCATGCCGACGATACCGAGGCGCTTGCCGGTAATCTGCCAGCCGATCAACTGCATCGGGTTCCACCCCACCCAAGCCCCTTCCCGCACCATCGCCTCCCCCTCCCGCGCGCGGCGACTGGCAGCGAGCAGCAGGAGAAGCGCAATATCGGCAGTGGCATCGGTCAACACGTCCGGCGTGTTGGTAACGATAATCCCCCGGCGATGCGCGGCAGGCACATCAATATGATCGTAACCGACCGAAAACGTAGCGATGATTTTAACGGAGGCAGGCAGGGCCGCGAGCGCGGCTGCGGTCATCTTATCGCGCGGGGTGATGAGCAGCCCTTCTACCCCCTCCGGCACCTCCTCGCCGCGAACAACCTCAAACTCCGCCTCCAGCCGCGCCAGCACGGCCGGCGGCATGGGGAGATCGGGCGCGTGGAGGCGGGGGCGGGGCATGGCAAGCTCTCTCAGCGGGGGGGGGTTGATCGTATTAGGCGGCTGCAACCGGCTCGATGGCCTCAAGGTTGGTCAAGACCGTCGCCGCGTTGGTTAAATCATAAAGGCTCTGAAGGTTCATCCAAAACTCCGGCCCGGTATTGAACAACCGCCCCAGCCTTAAGGCTGTATCGGCGGTGACGGGCGCGGATTCATGGGCAAGCCGCTCGATCCGCGTGCGCGGAACCCGGCAGGCTTTCGCCACCGCATAAGGGGTGAGCTTCAGGGGCAGCAGAAACTCTTCACGCAGAATTTCGCCGGGGTGAACCG
>JAAFIC010000003.1 GCA_013298565.1 Alphaproteobacteria bacterium
CCAGGTGCGTTGACGCGCCAAGCGCTTGGCCGGGCGCATCCGCGCCCTTGGCCGCCGCCTCACCCGACACGCTTGGCGTGTCAAACACGCCTGATGCGGCTTATAGAGCCGCGCCAGAGTTAAGGCGCGCGGCTCTAAGACGCGACTTCTATATCTGAAAGTTCGGTTGCGGTAATCCAGCCGCCACCCAGCACCCGGTCTGCATCGTAGAACACGGCGGCTTGACCGGGGGCAATGCCGTGTTGCGGCTCGGTGAGCATGAGCGTGGCGCTGCCATCGGCGTTTCGAGTGAGGCGCGCGGGGAGGGGGGCTTGCGCCGAGCGCAGTTTGATCGTGCAAGCAGCGTCTCCGGCGTCGGGCGCGCCGAGCCAGTTGACTTCTTTCAAATGCACCAGATCGCGGCCCAAAGCCGCGCGCGGGCCGACAATAACGCGGCGGCGGTTGGGTTCTAGGCGGATAACGAAGAGTGGCTCGCCGCCACTCACCTCCGCCCCCAACCCAAGGCCCCGGCGTTGACCGATCGTGTAATGGATCACGCCCTGGTGTTTGCCGACGATGCGGCCCGCAAGATCGACGATCTCGCCGGGTTCCACCGCTTCCGGGCGCAGGCGCTTGACGACGGCGGCATAATCGCCGTCTGGCACGAAGCATATATCCTGGCTGTCGGGCTTATCATGGACTGTAAGGCCGTAACGCTGCGCCAACTCGCGCGTTTCGGGCTTGGTGAGATGCCCCAGCGGAAAGCGTAGGTAGGCTAATTGCTCTGGCGTTGTCGCGAACAGAAAATAGGATTGATCGCGCGCCGGATCGGCTCCGCGCAGCAACTCCGGCCCGTGGGTTCCTAGGCGACGCTGAACGTAATGGCCCGTCGCTAACGCATCCGCGTTCAAATCTTGTGCGGTTGCCAGCAAATCGCGGAATTTCACGGTTTGATTGCAGCGCACGCAGGGGATCGGCGTTTCGCCGCGCGCGTAGCTATCGGCAAACTCTTCGATCACTTGTTCTTTGAAGCGGGATTCGTAATCGAGCACATAATGGGGAATGCCGAGGCGTTCGGCCACCGTTGCCGCATCGTAAATATCCTGGCCCGCACAGCACGCGCCCTTCCGCAAGGCCGCGCCGAAATCGTAAAGCTGAAGGGTGATGCCGACGACATCATACCCCTCGTCTTTCAACAGGGCCGCCACAACAGAACTATCCACCCCCCCGGACATGGCAACGACCACGCGCGTTTCGGCAGGCGGCTTTGCGATACCGAGGGAGTTGAGCATAGGCGTGCCCCTTAGCCCGCCATCATATTACGGCTGCCGGTGGGCAGGGAAACCCTCAGCCCATCCAACTCTTCCGTCATGATGATTTGGCAGCCGAGGCGCGAGGTCGCGGTAAGGCCGAACGCGAGATCGAGCATATCTTCTTCGTCTTCACTAGCTTCCGACAGGCGCTCGTAGTCCTCGGGATCAACGACGACGTGACAGGTGGAACAGGCCAGCGAGCCTTCGCACGCGCCTTCCAGATCAATCTGATTGCGATGTGCGATTTCCAGAACCGATAGGCCCACCGGCGCTTCTATCTCGTGGCGATTGCCGTCGCGATCAATGAAGGTCAATTTCGGCATCGGTTTTCCTCGTGGGGGTTAAAACGCCTCTGTTTACCCGCTTGACCCTTGCGGGTCCAGTGCTGTGAAAGATTAAACGCTAAAGCTCTCACCGCAGCCGCAGCGGGCTTTTTCGTTCGGGTTGGTGAAGGTGAAACCGGAGGTAAATTTATCCTCCCGGTAATCCATTTCCGCGCCGATGAGGAACATTACCGCTGCCGGATCGACCAACACCGTCACGCCCTTATCTTCCACCACTTCATCGAACTGCATCTTGCTGTCGGCATAATCGACGGCGTAGGACAGACCGGAGCAACCCCGCGTTTTGATCCCCACGCGCAAGGCCAGCGCGCGCGGCTCACGCTTATCCAGCAGCGATTTAACGCGCGCGGCGGCGGCATCGGTGAGGGAGATCACCGCTTTTGGGGCGGGTCTCGGGGTGGGGTGGGGTGATGGTTCAGTGTGGGCCACGGCGAAGGCTCCTTAGTCTGACGTAACGAGATTAGTATGGGGCGCGCGGCTGCGCCCTGCAAGCCGCTGCCACGCGGAACAGAATTGCTCCAACTGCGCTGCGGTCGTCCCAATGCCGAAACTAACGCGGATCGTGGACCCCGCAATCGCATCGGCATAGCCCATCGCGGCCAGCACGGCGCTGCGCTTCACCTTGCCGGAAGAACAGGCCGATCCGGCGCTAACGGCAAATCCAGCCAAATCCAGCGCGATCACTTGAGTTTCAGCAGGCTTGCCGGGTAAGGCAACCGAAAAGCAGTTGGGCAGGCGGGCGGCACCCGTGGCGGCGGGAAGCATTGCCCCCAGGGCGCGTAAAGTGGCTTCGGCTTGGTCGCGCAGCGCTGCAAGTGCCGCCATTGCCGGAATCTCGGCCTTGGCGGCGTGGGCGGCGACCCCGAAGGCGGCAATCGCCCCGACCGCCTCCGTCCCCGCGCGCCTACCTTTCTCTTGCCCGCCGCCGCGCAACAGCGGCAGCGGCTCGCGCGCGGTGCCGCTGATGGAGGCCCCTAGAATTAGCGCCGCTGCCCCCGGCACCCCCCCGAGCTTATGAGACGAAAGTGTAAGCAAATCCGCCCCGAGCGCCGCCATATCGAGCGGCAGGCGTCCGGCAGCTTGCACCGCATCGCAGTGCAGTAACCCGCCTTTGGCGTGAACGCGCGCCGCAATCTGCGGAATAGGTTGAAGAATGCCGGTTTCGCTATTGGCCAGCATGACCGAGACCAGCGGCGGCCTCTCCAGCCTCGCCAGCACGGCATCGAGCGCGTCCATATCCAGCGTGCCATCGGCTTTAACCGGCAAGATCGTGGCGTTCGGTGCGGCCTGCTTCACGGCATCATGCTCAATGGCTGAGACGAAGCAGGCATGATCCGGGTAGCCGCCGAGGGCCATATTATTGGCCTCTGTGCCGGTCGCGGTGAAGATTACCTGATTGGCATCGACCGCAACCAGATCGGCGACCGCCCGCCGCGCTTCCTCTACCCGTCGCCGCGCCGCCCGCCCCAGGCTATGGACAGAGGAGGGGTTGCCACCCGCCTGAACGGCGGCAACAAGCGCCGCCAGCGCTTCCGGGCGCGTGGGGGCGGTGGCGTTATAATCGAGGTAGATCAAAATTTCGTCATTCGGCGGCAAGCGGGGTTTCGGGGACCGCCACGCGCCGCTCGCACACGTCTTCCAGCGATACCGACGCGAGGAACAGGCCGATTTGCTCCCCCAGCGCCTGCCATAGATCATGGGTCATACAGCGCGCGCCTTTCAGCGTGCAGCCCTGGGGCGAGCCGGGGGCGCAGCGGGTGGCTCTCATCGGCTCATCTACGGCTTGAATGATGTCGGCGATCCAGGTTTCGCCAGCGGGTTTGGCCAGCAGATAACCGCCGCCCGGCCCCCGCACGCTGCGAACCAGCGCCCGCCGTCGCAGTTTAGCGAAGAGTTGTTCGAGGTAGGACAGCGAAATATCCTGCCGCTCGGCAATCTCCGCCAAAGCCACCGGCGCGCCTTTGCTGGTGTGGGCGAGATCGACCATTGCCATCACGGCATAGCGGCCTTTGGTGCTGAGCTTCATGGCGGCGCTATTCGGCGGGCAGGGGAGGCGCAGGCGCGTGCGCCTTTTGACCTGCCGGACGGAGGGGGGACGCCTCTTCAAGCTCGGTAATCCGGCTTTTAAGCGCGCTTACCTCTTCCAGCAACCCGCCAATCGCGCGGGCCAGCGGATCGGGCAACTCGTCGCTCGATAGCCCATAAGCACAGAAATCAATCTTTGCCTCCCCGACCACTTTGGCCGGAATGCCCGTGACCGTAGCCCCCGCCGGAACCGCTTTCACCACGACAGCATTAGCCCCTACCCGCGCGCCGCGACCGACAGTGAAGCCACCCAAAACCTGTGCGCCCGAGCCGATGATCACATTATCTTCCAGCGTCGGGTGGCGTTTGCCACCGTGCAAGGAGGTGCCGCCAAGGGTAACGCCTTGGTAAAGTGTGACACCATTGCCGATGATCGCGGTCTCGCCGATAACGACGCCCATGCCGTGATCAATGAAAAATCTTTGCCCAATCTGCGCGCCGGGGTGAATTTCGATCCCGGTTAGCATCCGCCCGATGTGAGATAAAGTGCGGGCTAGCGTAATCCAGCCGCGCGCCCAGGCCCTATGCGCTACCCGGTAAAACAGCACGGCATGTAGCCCCGGATAGCAGAGAATCACCTCTAGCCGGGAGCGGGCGGCGGGGTCGCGGGCGAGAATACTGTCGATCTCATTGCGGAACTGCTTGAAGAGCATGGTGCCCATCATTATCACTAAGGCCGCCCAGAGCGCGGCTACCCATGGTATCGTGCAGTAGCATATAAAAAGACCTACTGGCACGGTCAAGTATGCGGTAAACGGCGTCTCGTCTCCAGTATCTCTTCTGGAGCGGGCGGTATGTTGGAAAGAAGGTGCGGAGTTCTATGCCCGAAGTCATCATCAATGGGCCTGAAGGCCGCTTGGAAGGCCGCTACCATCACGGCAAAACGCCGAACGCGCCGCTTGCCGTGGTTCTGCACCCGGACCCGCGCGGCGGCGGCACCATGAACAATAAGATCACCTATGCGCTGTATCAGACCTTTGTTCAGCGCGGGTTTTCGGTTCTGCGGTTCAATTTTCGCGGCGTTGGCCGGAGCCAAGGTAGTTTCGACCGGGGCGAGGGCGAATTGTCCGATGCCGCGTCGGCGCTGGATTGGTTGCAAACCTATAATCCGAACGCTTCGGCAAGCTGGGTTGCGGGTTTCTCCTTCGGGGCGTGGATTGGAATGCAGTTGCTGATGCGCCGCCCGGAACTGGTGAGCTTCATCTCCATCGCGCCGCCTGCGAATATGTTCGATTTCACGTTCCTCGCCCCATGCCCGGTTTCGGGCCAGGTCATTCATGGGGATGCCGATGAAGTGGTGCCGGAGCCTTCGGTAGCAAAGCTGGTGCATAAGCTCTCGAACCAGCGTGATATTCATATTGATTATCAGGTCGTTCCAGGGGCCGGGCACTTTTTTACCGATCATTTGCCAACGATTACGACGGCGGTAGATCGTTACGTAAAAGATACAATGGCAGCCCTGCCGGCTACCGGAAGCGGTGGCCCTGGTCGCGCGGCGTTTCGGTAAAGCGCGTCTAGCGATCACCTGCGTTAGGATTGAAGGTGGGTGGGGGCGGTGGTTTGGGGCCGCCTTCTTCCCCACTCGAACTACCGCTGCTGCTCTCGAAGATCGAGCGGAGAATCCCCGGCGCGAAGCCGGAGAGTGGGTTCACGCTGACTTGCGGGTCGGCCATCTGGCCGGTGACGGTGAAGGTCCAGGCAAACACCCCGCCGCCGTCGCCCCCCGTTAGAATCGTTCCCAACAGCGGAATCGCGGCGATCACGCGGTTGATCCCGGCCATCGGTACGATTGTGCCGCTTAAGTCCAGCTTTTCTGTCGTGCGATTGATCGTGCCGTCCAGCTTTAGGCCAACCGACAGGCCGGTGGTGCGACCTTTGGCGAGGGTGATCTTTTGCGGGCTAACGCGGTAGTCCAGCGAGGCGCTTTCAAAGGCAATGCCTGCCCCCTGCAACAGTTCGGGAATACCGGTGATAGAGGCAATGGCGAGGATGCGGCCCAAAACAGGTTCTTCCAGCAGCCGGTAGGCGGTCATTTTCGCCCGGCCCCGCCAGCCTTCGGCATCGGGTTGCCCGTTAAGCGTAAGACTGCCGCCGCGCACCGTATCAATAACGCCGCCGAAAGCCAGAAACGCCCCAGCATCGGTGGCTTCCAGGGTAAGGCTGCGGTCTTTCCCCATACCGTTGATCGTTGCGAAAGCGTTTCCTTGCCCTATTTTGGTCTTAAAGCTCAGCTCATTCCATACGTCCCGGTCCACCTGCACGCGCGCGTCAATGGTTTGCGCTTCCCGTTGCGGGCCAAGCACGAGCTTATCGAGCTTGGCGGTCAGCGCCAGGCTCAACGGCGGCGGCGGGGTGGTCGTGGGCGGCTTTTTCGCTTGCGCCGCCATAAACGCGGTTAGATCGAGCGAGCGCCCTTCAAGCCCAATAACCCAGCCATCGCGACCGCGCTTGAAACTGGCAGCAAGATCGGTGCCGGGCATTTGCACGCGACGCAAAACCGCTTCGCTCAGGTCCATTTTGCTGTCGAACTGAACGCTGCCCTCCGCGCCTCGGCCCGTCGCCGTGCGATAGTCGAAGCTAGAAATCTGCGTGAGACGGTTGTTTTCCATCACCAGCTCGGCGGTGAGTTGGCCGGACTCACCAAGAGGCTTGGTGTAGAAAATATCTTCTACCTGCACCCGCGCGCGCGTCAGGTCGGCCTTAACGGAAACCTTGGCTTGTTTCGGTTTCGGTTCAATATAGGCAAGGTTAAGATCGACAGGGCCGCTAACGTACCCCTCTCCCGGCAGCTTGAGCGCCGCGCGCCCGGCATCATTCACGGTACCCACGAGGGTTAGGCTGCGCCCGCCGCTATCGGTGAAGGCTTCCGTCCAGCCAATTTGAAAGCCAACGCCGTTTAGCTTACCCGTACCCGCCCCGGTCAGTCCCTTAGGTGTGACCTTCAACAGCAGATCGGCGTCAGAGAGCGAAACGCCTTCGATCACGTTCTTAAGGGCGGCTTGGGTTAGGGTTGCATCGGCGGCGATTTCAAGCTGCTCCACCTTCAAAGCGTCGAGTAGGGGGAATCCCATTCGCAGGTTGATCTGTGCGCTCCCCTGGCTCTGCTTCGGATCGATACCGAAACGCTTCATAAAGCCAAGCGGCGGCTGGTCTAGCAGCGACAGGGCTTCCGTAACCGGCCCCTCAATCGCCATCGCTAACGCCATGTGCTGATCTTTGGCCTTCAACCCTGTGATGCTGATGGTGCCGCTCGGCACGGTTAGGCCGCCGCGCACGCGCCCATCTTGCAAGGTCATGGCCAGGCGACCGTCGCTATGAGTGTAGGTCAGCGCGCCCCCTACGCCTTCCACCGGGGGGAGTTTGCCGAGGTAGGTTACGTCGATGTTGGCGGCCTGGAGCGAGGCGTTAAGCGCCTTTATGTCGGGTTCAGCCTCGTGGGAGGGCAGCACGGCCTTCAGCGTGGCCGTAGCCTCCGAAACGCTGCCCTTGGACAGATTAGCCAAAATCCAGCGGCGTGGATTGGGGGCGACTGTTGCAGGCCATAGGTGTGGCAGATCGGCCAAAGCAACCGATTTCAGCGCCAAAGTCGCCTCTACTTGAAGCGGGAAATGAAGCTGATTGAGCGCGATTTTACCCTTCAAACTCGTGCCCGTACTCAGGTTAAGCCGGTTTATATCGATATCGAGACGATTTTGATTAAGCTCAATCTCCATCTCCCCGCCGGTTATGGCTACAGCGCCCGTCGGCAACGCCGCATGGACCAAGCGCCCCGCGCCGAAGGTAAGATCGGCTGTTAAGGTTTGTGGATAGCCTGTGCTATCCAGCACCGCTTTGGCCTTCACCTGTGTTGGCACTTCCAACCCGCTAACCTCTGGCAGGCCGGGTAGGCGGGCCGCGATGGCGGACGGCAATAGGTCAATGATGTCAACAGAGACTGTCCAAATATCATCCGTCTGCTTCAACGGGTCGGCGAGATCAAGCCTGCCATTCAGCCTCAGTCGCGTCACCCCGTTGGGCAGAACGAGCGCGCCTTCCATTCCGCCAAGCGGATTACCGGCGGCATCGGCTTGCACGGTGGCGGAAAGGTCTGTCACGCGCCATTCCACGTTCATCCGCTCGTCCAGCAAGATCGCGCGGGTATCGCGGAGGCGCACTTGCCGCAGCCCATTGGGTTTTCCCAGTTTGAAAACGTCGGTGAGCCATTGGACGGGGGAGCGCGTAGCATCGGCAGGCGCGGTGGCCGCTTGCGCTGGGGCGTCGCTGTCGGCCTGAACCCCCAGCGAGAGGCTGCCGTTTTCCGCGCGTCTTCCCCGCAGCGTTAGTCCTGTCAGGAGTAAAACCGTAGGCTGTATCCGCCCGCGCAAGAGTTCGGGACCGCTGATTTCAAGCCATGCCGTCGGCAAGGTCAGCAGGCGGCTGCCCTCCAGGGTGCTAAGGCTAACGCCGCCAAGATCGAGGCCAAGGTCGCTAATTTCGCGATTCCAAGAGAGGGCCGCGCGCTGAACTTGAATTGTGTTGCCCGAGACGAGCGATAGGGCCTTTTCCAACGGCTCCAGCGCAAAATCGAGCGGCACCGGCCCTTGACTTAGCCGAAAAACCCCATAGCCGAACAGTCCAACAATCAGCATCAGAACCGCCAGAAGCGACCGCAAGCCGTGGCGCGTAATCCCATCAATTATACGACGTCGCTTGACCCGCTTCTTGCGGACGGCTACCGAACGTGGGGGATGCGTGCCAACTCGCCCCGGTTCAGCGGTGGGTTCGGCAGAAGAAGGATCGGTCGATGGCGTTTCAGTTTCCATTCCTGGCGACACTCGAACAGTTACCCCGGCCCGGTCGGCCTGATCGGGTGGCGGTTGCCGTAGAACGATTGATTGACCGCGCAGAAACAGTCGGCGCGGAGTGTACCGCAGCCATAAAGGAAATTCTTGAGCATTCGCAAGGTTTCCGTTTAATCGCGGCCATTTTTGGCAATAGCCCGTTTTTAACTGAAGCTATTCTGGCCGAACCGGCTTTTTGGGTCAGGCTGCTCACCCACGGGCCAGATGCCACCTTCGCCGAGCTTTGCGCGCCCATCAATGACGAACTCGCGGGAACGCAGCAGTCCTCCGACCTGATGCGAAGCCTGCGCCAGGCCAAACGCCGGGCGGCTTTGACGATTGCGGTGGCCGATGTCTGTGGCACTTGGCCGCTGTTGCGGGTTACGGGGGCGCTGTCGGAGTTTGCCGACCGCTGCCTGTCGGTCGCCGCCGGTCACGCGCTGGCAGTGCGCCGCGCGTTGAAAGGGGAGGTGCTGACGGCAGACCTCGTGGCCGATAGCCGTCGGGGGCTGATTATTCTCGGCATGGGTAAGCTCGGCGCGCACGAGTTGAACTATTCCTCCGATGTCGATTTGATCTTGCTCTACGATCCCGACCTTGTTTCCCCTGGTGTCTTGGCCCTGCGCGACACTTTGCGGGAAACCTATGTGCGGTTCGCGCAAGATTTGGTGCGCTTGATCCAAGAGCGCACGGGCGACGGCTATGTTTTCCGGGTCGATCTGCGCTTGCGGCCCGATCCGGCGTCCACCCCCGCCGCGCTCTCGGTGCTGGCGGCGGAAACCTATTACGAAACCGTCGGCCAAAACTGGGAACGGGCGGCGATGATCAAAGCGCGGCTGGTAGCCGGCGATGCGGACGCGGCGGCGCTGTTTCAACGCCACCTCAAGCCGTTCATCTGGCGGCGGCACTTAGATTTCGCCGCGATCAATGATATTCACAACATCAAGCGCCAGATCAACGCCCACAAAGGCGGCACCGAGGCCATTTTGGGCCATGACTTGAAATTAGGGCGCGGCGGGATTCGCGAAATAGAGTTTTTCGTTCAAACTCAGCAGCTTATCTGGGGCGGGCGCGATGCCTCGCTGCGGCTGCGGCCAACGCTGGAGATGCTGGAAGCCTTAGTAAAAGCCGGGCGGGTTAAGCGCCCGATTGCCGATGTTATGGCCGATGCTTACGAAAAACTCCGCACGTGGGAGCATCGGGTTCAAATGGTCGACGATCAACAAACCCATAAGCTGCCGACCGACCCCGATACTTTCGCGGCTCTCGCCGCCTTTAGCGGTTTTGCGACAGGGGAGGATTTTGCTGAGGCGGTGGCGTCCACCTTGCTGCAAGTGCAAAGCCATTACGGCGATTTGTTCGAGGAATCGCCAGCCTTGTCCGGGCCTGGGAATTTGGTATTCACCGGGGCGGAAGATGATACTGATACCGTAACGACCCTTAATAGAATGGGGTTTTCCGAGGCTTCCTCTCTCTCCGATACTGTGCGCGGCTGGCACTATGGCCGTATCCGTGCCACCCGGTCGGCGCGCGCACGGGAGTTGCTGACGGAGTTGCTGCCCGCGCTCCTGCAAGCCCTGTCGCAAACGCCTGACCCGATGGCGGCGTTCCGGCGGTTTGATCGCTTTCTCAGCAATCTTACGGCAGGGGTGCAGATTCTCTCGCTGTTCCACCAAAACCCCGGTGTGTTGGATTTGGTGGCGGAAATCATGGGGTCTGCTCCCGGTTTAGCCGATCATCTCGCTCGGCACCCGCGCTTGCTGGATGGGTTGATCCACGATGCTCGGCGCATTTCCGCCGATCTGCCGCCGATGGTGGCGGTGGAGTTGGAGCAAGATTTGCGGCGCGATCTGGCGCAAGCCCAGGGGTTCGAGGAGGTGCTTGATAGCGTGCGCCGTTGGACCGGCGACCGCCGCTTTCAAATCGGCGTCGCCCTGTTGCGCGGGGAAATATCGCCGGAAGTTGCGGCCTTGGCCCTCTCGGCGGTAGCGGAGAGCGTGATTGCGGCGCTACTGCCGGAAGTACGCCGCGCCTTCGCTCAAACCCACGGGCACGTACCTGGCGGCGAATTTTGCGTGCAGGCGTTGGGGAAGCTCGGCGCGCGCGAGCTAACCCCCACGTCGGACCTCGATCTTGTCTTTATCTACCGCGTGCCTGACGGGGTCGATCAGTCCGATGGGCCGAAGCCGCTGCCGCCGTCGCTCTATTTTCAGCGCTTGGGCCAGCGGCTGATTGCGGCGCTCACCGTGCTAACCGCCGAAGGGGAGTTGTATCAGGTGGATATGCGCCTGCGCCCCTCCGGTGATAAAGGGCCGATCGCGTGCAGTTTAGAGAGTTTTGCCGCCTATCAGGCCGATGAAGCCTGGACGTGGGAGCATATGGCGCTGATCCGCGCGCGCGGGGTGGCAGGAGACGTAACCCTGTGCCGGGCAGTGGAGGCGGTACGCGCGGCGATTCTCAGCCGCCCGCGCGATGCCGGGGCCATTTTGATTGATGTCGCCGATATGCGCGCGCGCATTGTTAAAGAGCGGCCCGGCACTGGTCCCTTCGACGTGAAAGACCGTCTCGGCGGGTTGTTGGATGTGGAGTTTATCGCCCAGGGGATTATTCTCGCCCAAGTCGCCCCCGGCGCGGCAGATGTGCCTGATGATCTTGGCAATACTCTCTTCGCGCTCAGGTGGCTTACCCAGCGCGGCGCGCTGACGGGGGAGGCGGGCGACACCTTGACGCGCGCCTGTCGTCTGTGGCAGCGGCTGCAAGTGTTGTTGCGTTTGGCGGGAACGGGGAAATTCGATCCCGCCACCGCGCCCGAAGGCGTGCGCCGCGCGCTGGTTCAGGCGGCGGGCGTCCTTGACTTTTCTGCCCTTGAGCAAGACATGACTGAGGCCGCCGCCCGCGTGCGGCAGTTGTTTACCAACCTTATCGATGCGCCCGCGCAAGCGGCCAAAGTTGCCTTAACCGAAACAACCTCACCAGGAGACGCCCAACCATGAGCCTCGATGTTGGCACCCAAGCCCCCGATTTCACCCTGCCGACCGATGGCAATGGCTCTGTTACCCTCAGCGCGCTGAAGGGTAAACCCGTGGTGCTCTATTTCTACCCGAAGGACGATACCTCCGGCTGCACTGCCGAAGCCTGCCAGTTCCGCGATATGCAGCCCGATTTCTCTGGGGCAGATGCCGTCATCATCGGCCTGTCGAAGGATAGTGTGGCGAGCCACGATAAGTTCAAACAAAAGTACGAATTGCCCTTCACTCTCGCCGCCGATACCGAAGGCACGGCCTGCGAAGCCTACGGCGTGTGGGTAGAAAAAAGCATGTACGGTAAAAAATATATGGGCATCGAACGCGCCACCTTCCTTATCAACCGCGACGGCACCATTGCTAAAATCTGGCGCAAGGTGAAAGTGCCGGGTCATGGGGCAGATGTGCTGAAGGCGCTGGCGGCGTTGTAATCACGCGGCACCGCCATTCTATGACAGAATCATGATTCGTTGCGGGGCCGGAGCTTTTGCCGCACTGTCCGCCTTGCAATGCAACAGAGGAAGGCGGGCTTTATGGGCGTCGAAGGTCAGCGGACTTTGAGCGAAGGGGGGATGCGCCCCACGCAACCGAAATACGCCAATGCGACGGCGATGGTGGCGGCGTTAAAGCCGGGGCATCCGGTTTATTGCGTGCGGCCCCATGTGGTGAAGCGGGCAGCGCGGGATTTTCTGGATGAGTTCGATGGGCGCGTTTTGTATGCGACCAAGTGCAATCCGCACCCGCTGATTTTGCGCGCGTTGTACGAGGAGGGGATTCGCCACTTCGATACGGCATCCTTAAACGAAGTGGCCCAGGTGCGGGAGTTGTTCCGCGATGCCGAATGCTACTTTATGCACCCAGTTAAAAGCCGCAGCGCGATTAAAATTGCCGACGAAGTTTATAACGTCGAGCATTTCGTGATCGACACACGCGACGAGTTGCACAAAGTGCTGGATGAAGCGCGGGAAGAGGGGCTGGCGATCATCGTTCGCCTCGCCACGCCTTCGGCGGGCGCGGCTTATGATCTGTCGGCGAAATTCGGCGCAAAACCAGCGGAAGCGGTGGAATTGCTTCAGGAGATTAAGGCGGAAGGCTACCGGGCGGGTATTGGTTTTCACGTCGGCTCCCAGTGCGCCAACCCGCGCGCGTTTCGCACGGCTTTGAAGATCGTTGGTGAGGTGCTGGACGCGGCTAAGGTTGATATAGCCTATCTTGATGTCGGCGGCGGTTTTCCGGCCTCGTATCAAGGTGCGGAGGTGCCGCCGCTGCGGGAGTTTTTTGCCGAAATCGAGGCGGGCTTGCGCGAAATCAAACTGCGCCGCGACTGTGTTTTGATGTGCGAGCCGGGCCGGGCGCTGGTCGCCGATGGTATGTCGTTGGTCACGCAGGTGCATTTGCGTAAACGCGATCAGCTTTATATCAACGATGGCATTTACGGCTCACTGTCTGAAACCGTAACGGCCCGCTTGCGCTTTCCCGTGCGTCCTATCCGCCTTACGGGCGGGTTCAGCGATGAGTATGTTGAATACACCATCTACGGCCCCACCTGCGATTCAACCGACGTTCTCCCCCTTTCCATTCGCCTGCCCGCCGATATGCGGGAGGGGGATTGGATCGAGTTTGGCCGCATTGGGGCGTATTCCAACGCGCTGGCCACCCGCTTCAATGGCTTCTTCCCAGATGCCTACGTGGTGGTGGAAGATGAAGCTATGGTGATTGAAGGGGCGTAATCATGGAGCATAGTTTCAAAGTCTCGCGGATCGAGGTTGTGCCGGGCATTTTCTTGAGCATTCGGGAAATCGGCCCGGCAGATGCCGCGCGCACGCTGTTATGCGTTCACGGGCTTACCCGCAACGCACAAGATTTTGATAAAGTCGCGGCGGTTATGGCCGACCGATACCGGGTAATATCGGTTGATATTGCTGGGCGCGGCAACTCTGATTGGCTGCCCGATCCGGCATTCTACGATTACCCAACCTATGTTTGGCACTGCCTAGCGCTGCTCGATAAGCTGGAGTTGGCGCAGGTGGATTGGCTTGGCACGTCTATGGGCGGGCTTATTGGTATCGGCGTAAATTCGGTCCAGCCCCAGCGCATTCGTAGGCTTATTCTGAACGATATTGGCCCGTTTTTGCCGAAAGAAGCGCTGAAATCTATTGTCGATGCCGAGCGAAGCCCGGTTTTGGCCTCGCTGGCCGATGCAGAAGCGCATGTACGCCGCCGCTATGCCGATTTTGGGCCGATTTCCGATACAGATTGGGCGTGGATGACCGAAACCTCTACCCGTCAGCAGCCCGATGGCACATTCCGTCTGGGCTTCGATCCTAACATCTATGCGAATTTTGATAAAATCCCTGTGGGCGACGTGGCCCTCTGGCCGCTGTGGAACCAAGTAAGGCAGCCGATGTTGCTGTTACGCGGCGCGCAGTCCGGCCTACTGCTGAAAGCGACCGCGCTGGGCATGGTGGCGCGCGGCGGGGTTGATTTGGTGGAGTTCGATGCGTGCGGTCACGCGCCGTCGCTGTTCCAGCCGAACCAAATTCAGCCGATTCGCGACTGGCTGTTGAAGACAGAGTAGGGGGCGAGCATGGGTGTCGGGATTCGGGTAGCTTTGGCGGCAATGGTTTTGGCAAGCTGCACAACCTTGCCACCACCACCGGCCCAACTCTCCACTGTGGCTGGGAACGGCTTTGCGAGTTACCAAACCCATGCCTTCAATAGCGGCTATTTTGCCACCGATCTCAAAGGCCAGAGCTATGCCTATGCCTGGATTGATCGTGCCGACGAACTCGACCCGCAGTTGAAAACATGCAGTGCGCTCGGGTGTACCGAAACCAAACGCTATGGCCAGAACTCTCTCCAGGCCGCCCTGACCGTGTGCCGGGAGATTGCCCGCGAAGAGTGCACGATTTACGCTGAAGGCATACGGCGGCATTAACCCCTAACTCGAAACAAGCTAAACCGCGCGCGCGGATTATCGCCTTTTCACGAGTTCTGGGCTGATGCCCAGCCCCTGAAGGATTGCATCGGTAACTGTTGCTGGTGCAATCACCGCGCGAAGCTTTGCAAGCGGGCAGATGAGGTAAGAGGGGCGATAGCGAAAGGCCGTATGTGGTGCAATTACGATAAGATCACGCGCATTCTCTAACAAAGCTAGGGTTGCCGACGCATCGCACGGGTCGGAAATCATTACGCCCTGATCGCTAATCGAGTCACATTCAAAAAAAAGATTGCTAGCTTTATATGGTAATCGACTCTCACCAACCAAGTAAGAATAAATAAGTTCAGACCCGCGCATAACTTCTCCACCATTCAAAACGGATACTTCTGATTGGGTTGTATTTAAGGCAGTTTGAGCGATTTTGACCGAATTTGTCATAATTTTCATACGAATGTTGGTCAGGAAAGACAGGATATTCGGCGTAAATTCACCGGCAGTTAGAATAATAGCATCACCCGCCGAACAGAAGTCCGCTGCCGCAGAAAGCCAAATCGGGGCAACAAAATGTTGCTTAACAGGCTGGGAAACGTCGGGCACCCCGGCCGCTTGAATGCCGCCCCGCAATCGGCGGATGGTCCCCAAGCTCTCCAAGCGTATGATATCTCGGCGAACAGTCGCCATAGACGCCCCTGTGTGCGCGATGATCTCCCGGATTGAGACGGCTGATTTCGTTCGAATCATATCTAAAATAATTCTAATTCGCTCTTGCTCGTGCACTTGGAATTATCCTTGATCGCTAAATATACAGACTACGCCTAGCGCGTATACGGGATTGACTCAAATCCTCAAAGAAAAAAATATAAATAGTGAATGATATTTGTTCATCAGAAAAAAATTTCAAACAAAATGACGTTTTTTTAATAATATATAAAAAAACAATTATCTTAACAAATAAATGTAAATCACGTTTTTCATTAAAATAAATATATGAATTTTTAATACTTATAAAATTTACCATCGTATGCATTTTTTTGTGGGAAAAATAAGTTTATTGCATGGCTGTCTGAAATATTCATCCAGATGAAATTTATAACAATTCTAATAATTAAAATAATATTAACTTAAGTGATCGAATTTGTTTTTTTTTGATTATTTTGATTCATTATAATTCTTTCGCGGATCAGCGCTTGCAGGGTTAAGGGGGCCTTGATAAAGAGAAATGGGTCGTCACCTAAACGGATTGGATTGATGATGTGAGTAAATCAAAGTCGTATTTGACAGAAATTAAAACTATGCTTAGAAATCACATGGCTTGGCTTGGTGATCGTAGAAATGGCATGGCTGCTGACTTTGCTTATTATGATTTGTCCGGTTTAAATTTAAGGGGAATCAATCTCAGCAGCGCTAAACTGGTCGGCGCAAATATGGCGAAGTCGGTTTTAGCGGGTGCCAATCTAACGGGGGCGGATCTGTTCGCGGCAGACCTTGAGGGGGCGGATCTTTCGGGCGCGAATTTCTACGGTGCCAACTTGCGCGGTGCTTGCCTGAACGGGGCTAACCTGACCAGGGCCAATCTGACGGGTGCAGACCTTCGGGGCGGCGATGTAGATCAATCCGGCGATTACGGCTCGGTGCAGCGGTTCGACGCGCAGACGGGCCTTTATACGACCAAAACCGTTATGCTTGATGCCTGCCTTGCGAATGCAATGTTGATTGATACGCAGTTTCAGCACTGCGATATGTCCGGTGTTGATCTTGAAAGCGCCGATCTTTCCGGTGCCGATCTTTCCGGTGCCATTCTGATTGGTGCCAACATCGGCGATGCGGCCTCGCTGGGAGCTGAAGGCAACCGAACCTGCCTTGATGGTGCCATTTTTGATTATTCTGCGGTGGTTGCCCTTCAGGCGCGCGGGGTTAGTGCACGCACTACCTATAAGGATGCACGCGGCGTTTTCCTTAAAATGATGGATCAGCACCAAGATTGGATCCAATCCAACGGGCGAAAAGGCCGGCGCGTGGCTTTCGATGCTGTAACCCTTGAAGGCTTGACGTTGGATGGGTTGAATATGAGCGGCGTCAAGCTGACGCGCAGCAATTTGCGCGGCTGTTCGTTGCGGGGGACCGATCTGTCGATGGCGGATTTATCTTACACCGATTTAACGGCAGCCTCTCTATGCCAAGCCACGATTTCCGGGACGGTTTTCCGGCGCGCCAATCTTTCAAACGCTGACTTATCGGGAGTGCGGGCGCTCACCGTGTTTATCGCGGGCAATCAGGAGCGCCCCTGGCCGACCAATTTTCAACGGGCAATTATGGCCGGTGCCGACTTGCGCGCAGCCGAGGCCGAGGCCCCCCTGTTTCACGGCGTTGACCTTACCAAAAGTAGGCTGAATCTGATCGTTCTGCGGAGCGGTAATTTTCGAGGAGCCACCCTACCGGAGAGCGTGAGCGAGGATAAACTCAATGAACTGCGACAGGCCAAACCGGTCAGGGCAGGCAGATCATGACTGTCTCCAGTTGGGATTTGGGCCGCCAGAGCAAGAGCCTGACCCTGCTGGAGGTTCAGATCCGCAGAGTCGGTCGCGATTGGGAAACCATTGCGGTGACTCGCTCACAAACCTCTGGTTTTCAGGCGCTCAATATTTGGGTTAACGGGCAAAATCCGCAGTCCTATGAGCGCGACGAATTCGGTCTTCCCATTCATCGGTTCGTCTCTTTTACGACCTCACCCTACCAAGCTTCCCGGTCGCCCGCACCGGTGCTGCCGCCCCGTTTTCGATAATAACGATCAGGAGAGTCCGCAACCTTCTTCATCAGGCCGACCGAGCACCAAACTGATAACGCCAGATGGCTGAGATCTTGAAACGAACGATCAATTGATTGAAAGGACCGAAAGAATGCGAAGAGTTGCTGAGGAAGTTGATGTGAATGAGGATGACCCGAGAGTAACGCTCGAACGTACTGGCAAGCGCCCTTTGATGTTTGAAGGAGAGCTTGTGGACGAAGTATTCGGAGCAACCGGTAAGGTTAATCGTTGGCACGATGTTTCTGTGTATAAAACTCGGACCTTTAAGTTTGTGGTCTTGATTCAATATCAGTCCACTTGGGACGGCGAAATAGATCACTCCACTGTCGAAGTGGCCGACACGCCGGAGGACGTAGCCCGTATTCTGGAGGAGCATGACCCCATCAGTTACGTGCAAGGCTTCCCGCCAATCTCTTCGCAGCATGTGCTGAAGCAAGAAGCGCTGCTGCGGGATATTCGTTTGAGGTACCTGGAATTGGTCAGCCGTTTGCTGTCCAAAATGCCAGGAATCGAGGAAGTGGTGGACTAACGGGCTGCTGCAGCGCCCCGTCGGCACCGCCTATTCCTCGGACTGTGAAGGCCCGGTCCGAGTTGGTTAGGAATGCGACCTCCTGCCGCTCGGACCCGCTATCTACCGCCTTGTTACGCCCGTGAATTACATGCCGAACCTACTGAAGTGGAAAAAGTCGTGGAGTTGAAAGCGCTTTGGAGCGAAGTGGAGAAGATCAGCGCAGGTTTGGGCACAACGCCCGATCTGGCCGCGCTGGCATCTCATTTGCCCCATGTCGCCAGCCTCGGGTTGTTCAAGGTTCTGCAAATGCGTCACTTGCAGCGGGCCTTTACCGGGCCGCTTGCCGTTTTGCCAGCCGATGCAGAGGACGCAAAAGTGCTGGAGGCGTTTGGCCCCGCTCTCGCCGCGACAGAGACCGACGCCCGCATTCTGGCGCAGATTGAAATAGAGCGCGCGGCCACCGAGGCAGGGCTGGTCACGTCGGCTGATATTCCTGCGTTAGAGGCGTTGGTTGCCTCTCTGGAGCCGGACGCTTGGGAGAGAGTGGCGCAATCGCTTGCCGATACTGCTGCCAACTTGAATCGAGCGCCCACGCTACCGGAACTGATTGAATTTGGTGCGGAAGGATCGGCCTTTCCCCTGTTTATAGCTCTCTGCCGCTTTCGCCTCATTCAGCTTTTTCGGATGCGGGTCCGTGGTACGGCACTCCGTGATGCGTTGATGGCACAGATTGCAGAAACCATTGCCGATGCCGAAAGCATGATGCTCGCGGTAGAAACAGAAGCCACCGAAGCAATCCATGTGGCAACGGAGCCGAAATCTGCTGATGGGGAGGAGGCCGAGTTTGCCGACCTGCTGCCCGATGATATGCCGGACCTGAGTGGATTGGATGAGGCTTTTCTTCTTGATCCGAGTGAGGAAATTGACTTTAGCGCCGATCCACCCGCAGAGACGCTGACCGAGGACAGGCTGCCGGACGTCGTTAGTGATGCTGAACCCTTAGAGTCGGCTGACCTTATGAATACCGACCTCGGATACCTGATTGATCTTGAAGAGATTGAGACGGGGGAGGACCGGCCCGCGCTTCAGCCAAAGGTGCCAGTAGCAACGGCCACCGTTCTCTCGGAGTTCGCTTCGCTTCCATTAGACCCCTTGGACGCGATTGACGCGATTGATGCGCTTGAGATCGACGAGACGTACCCGAACGTCGATCCTTTCGACTTAGAGGCGTTGCCCGATGTCGAGATGGAGGCTTTCGCTTCCGATGATGAGGCTGCGTTGCCCCCTGGCGCGACAGTTCCTGCCGTCGCGCCTGTTCAGGCGTTGGCGGAAGCCGTATTCGCCCTTCTCGACGAACTGATGCAGTCAGGTGTGATCGCGCTCCCGTCGGGGTTTGGTCGGACCAGCGGGAACGATCCGGCCTCAGCACAGCATATTGAAGAACTTGAGCAGCGCCTGGCCGAGAACCAGCGGGCGCTGGCCAAAATCCGCCGGGCACTCGCCATGCTTGTAACCGATGGATCGGCAGCGGGCGGGCGCGGCGCAGCTGGCATCAGGGGCCGCTCCGTTAACATGGCTGATCTTGGCGAAGATGCTGTCGATGCGGCATCGGCCCGCGCGCGGCGACTAGGGTAAATCGTTTTATGAAAGGCTTGCGAGCAAGCAAGGGGGAGGCAAATATGGAAACGCCCGATACAGGCAATCGACCAGGCCGGGTTGCGGAACTAATTTATGCCTTCGGGCAGTATGTTCTGAGCTACCCAGAGTATAGTCTTGAAATTCGGGCAAAATTTCCCGAATGGGCCTTTATGGCAGCGGCTGAAATTCTGGGCGAGGTAACGAAAGTTCGTGATCAGAACGATCTCGATACCCTCGTTTTCACGGCTGACGATGCCGAGGATCAAATAGATAACGAAATAGGCCAAGAATTAGTGCGGTATCGGATCGAAAATAGATACGAAACCGCGCCGCAGTGTGGCGTTACCTATGATGGCGAAGACTATAAGTGGGTCGTGGGTTGGGCCCGTGCGGTAGAGCAGGCTCCCTTCCTGGAACGACTTTATACACCGACAATGCGGGCTGCTGCGGGGAAAGCCCGTGTTGTTGCTCCAGACGTCGATAACCTGCCAGATCTGCCGATTTCGGAAGAAGAGTCGCCGAAGCGGCGAACGAAGGGGTGAACTGCTATGGCACCCGCACCTATCGGCATAAGGCACTCTAAGCGTGTGGTGGTTGTTTCCTTACGCAATGTTGTTCTCTGCCAAGGAGCCAACCGTGGCTGAGCCGGACACGGACAGCGCAGGCGTTACGTTCGTTTGCGTCTCCGAGGCCAAGGGCCTGTTCGATGTGATGTTGAACGGACTTGTGCTCGGTCGGTTGCAAGCGGCCAGTCGCACATTCATTGCCGCACCGCAACTTGGCCGCTCGGCAGAAGTTCAACGGGCGGTGCGCGTCTTAAAGCATTTGATGCCGGGGGTCCGGCAACTCTGACAGCCGCCGAAGTGCGTTACTCGGTCAGAGATTGAAAAATTAAGGGAGATGAGCAATGGAAGTTGTAGCCTTCGGTCAAAGCGATATCAATAATATCGTCGCGCGTATGGATAAAGAAAAGCTGGACTCGCTGCCTTTTGGCGCAGTTCTGGTGGATCGGCGTGGAACAATTCTGAAGTATAATCGGATGGAGCAGGATATTTCTGGTCGCACCGATCCTAAGCGAGTCTTGGGTAGGAATTGGTTTCGGGAAGTGGCTCCTTGTACTCGTAGCAGGGAATTCTACGGGAAATTTATCGAAGGCGCTTCTCGCGGCAAGATGGATCTTCTATTCGATTATAGTTTTGATTACAAAATGAAACCCCAGCGCGTACGCATTCACATGAAGAATGCCAATATTGAGAATGTCTACTGGATATTCGTGAAACGAATTCTTGCTTAGGGCGGGAACAATGCTTGACTCAACCCACCAAGACGCGCCTCCGCTGGAGCGGATATTTGTTGATGTAACGCGCGATGGCGACGTCGTGCGGTTGGAGATTGTCGTCGAAAATTACGCAATTCGATCTCATGATTCCGTTGCCGAAGTTTTCTCGGATGAAGAGGTGTTTGGTCTCAGTTTTATTGAACTCGCTGGCCAAGCCCCTGGACGGTTGGAGCTAAACTCGGCGGGCGATTGGGTGTGGCTGGGGGAGCGACGGGAGCCTGGGGATGCCTGAAGCAATAAGGCTCTCCTGCGTACCAAACGCCTCAAGCAGTCGTCTAGAACTCGGGCGATCTGCCATAGCGGTGGTTATCGAAAGTTTGGTGCGCGATGGTCTTGGCCTCTTGCCAGCCGTGAGCGCGCGGCTTCCAGTAGCGCCGTGGCCGGACGCGCTCAAACTGGATGATTCGGACGAGGGGGTAGGGCTTGATAGCCTCGCCAGGCTGGACTTGGCTGCGCGGGTTAGCGAGTTGTTTCATGTGCACGAAGTTGGGATGGAAGATTATCTGCTCGCACGCCGTAGTTTCGGCGCGTGGATAGAAATTGTGCAGACTGCGCTTCACGCCGGGGTAGGTGCTCTGACTTTCCGTACCTCCGGCAGTACGGGTGAGGCAAAAGCCTATCGGCACCCCGTCGGACGGCTGCTGCGTGAGGCCGCTTTCTGGCGCGATTGGCTCGGCAAGTCTTACCCGCACGAGCCGCGCCGGATTCTCAGGCTGGTGCCGCCCCATCATCTGTATGGTTTTATCTGGGGAACGCTTTTATCGGCCGTCGCCGACCTGCCAACGCTCGATCGGCGTCCGGACGAGGCCAGTCTCGAGGATCTAAGTCCTGGCGATATTATTATTGCCGCGCCACCACAATGGTGCTTTTGGGCGGCGAACCCGCGCCCATTTCCGCCGGGGGTTCTCGGCATTTGCTCCACGGGGCCGCTTGCGTTGGAGACGGCTAACGTATTGCTGACGCAAAGATTATCACAAATCTGGGCGGTTTATGGCACCTCTGAGTCCGGTGCAATTGCGGTTGGTCCGGCGACGGGCGGTGGGCTAACCCTGCTGCCACGCTGGACCCGCGCCGACGCAGAACGGCTGCAGGACGGCGATCCGGACGGAGAGGCGGACCCATTGCTATTGTCCGATAAGTTAATCTGGTTGGATGCGCGCCGCTTTAACCTAGCAGGTCGGCGCGACTCGGCTGTGCAGGTTGGCGGCACCAATGTGTTTCCGGCCCGTGTGGCGCGCCTGCTTGAGGAACACCCCGAGGTGAGCTTAGCGCGCGTGCGGCTCTCGCCGCGATCGGGCCGGCTTGAAGCCTTTATTGTTCCGGCACCGGATACGGCACCAGGGCTGCCCGCACGGCTGGACGCTTGGAGTGGCGCACGGCTTAGCGTGCCCGAGCGGATTTACGGATTTACCCTAGGCGCGGCAATCCCGTTAAGCGCCCTGGGTAAAGAGACTGCGTGGTCGGTGTCATCGACTGCGGAGCAAACCCCCGTCGCCCCACCGGGGCAGGGGGAGGCGGGTGTCTCGAACGCCCCGGACCTTCATAAGGGAGAAGAACATGGCTATTGAAAAACACATCGCCTCTAGCAGCCTCGCCGAAGTAATTGACCGCATCCTCGATAAGGGAATTGTGATTGATGCCTTCGTTCGTGTTTCTTTGGTTGGGATTGAACTTCTGGCAATCGAAATTCGCGTGGTTGTTGCCAGCGTTGAAACCTATCTTAAGTATGCAGAAGCTGTCGGGTTAACCGCGCCCGCAGCGGCCTAATCGGGTGGCCGCGTCCCGCCGTTTTTCTGCGCCGAAAAAGGGCGTGGATAACGGCGGGGCCGACCCCGAAGGGCGTTCTAGTTTATCGAGCCTAGCCCTCGCGTGTTCCCTTTACCCTATCCGCCGGACCCGCGCCCATGTACCAGCCCCGTTTCTCCCCGCCAAATCATGCCCAGGCCGAGGCGCGCCGCCGGGTAGAGGAACTCGCGCGCGCGACCCAGGCCTATTTGCAAAATTTGCGCCGTCAGCGCCGCACCGACAGTAAACGGGGGCCAACCGTTGAAAAAACGGGATCCGAACAAGGGGAAGGCGCTCCGGTTGATCATATTCTCGGCTTCCTAACAACATCCGACCGCTCGCCCGTGCCGGAGTATGCAAGTCCCGAAACGGCATCTGCGCCGTTCATTCCCGATGTTGAGCCGATTTTCGACGCCGCTGATGAGGAAATCGAGGCCGCGATCATTGAAACCAATACCGCTGAGCCTGTGGTTGTTGAGCAGTTTTCTAAGGAAGAATCGTCCGATTTAAGCGATTTACCCAGGACGAGCGGACTAACGGATGCCGTCCAGGCTCTGCTGGTCGCACCTGTGGAAATGGGCGATGAGAGTCCGTCGCCCTCCCCCAAAATGCCGCCTCAGACGGGGTCGCTCGCAGCGGCAATGTTACTGAACGGTGGGGCTGACCTTTTGATGCCCGATCTCGATCAGATCGAGCGGGCCGTGCGCGCAATGACGTGGGACGAGACGGCACAAGAGCCAGAAGATGGAATTGTGCAGATGGAGGATCCCGCCGCCTCTGCTGAACCGATTCCAGAATATGAAACCAAAACTGCCGCCGAGTTTGAGGGCGATTTTAGCAGCCCAGTGTACACCGAGTCAGTCCTGCAAGAGTTCGCGGGGGATGAAACCTCTCTTGAGCCGCCAGACAACACGCCGCCAGTCGAATCTTTGGATCTCACTCCCACCGAGGACGAATTGGTTGCCGCGCTGGTAGAACCCCCTGTGCCGCCACGCCGTGCGGGTCCGCCCGCTTGGGATCAGCGGGCCTGCGGTGCCGAACTGGTGGATACCGACTTAACCCAAGTGGGCGGCATTGGTGGCGGCATGATCCAACGCCTCGCCCGTATTGGTCTCACCCGAGTAAGCGAGCTTGCCGCCGCCGACCCCGATCTGCTTCGTCAACGCTTAGGGGACGTCGCCCGACTTGCCAATGTCGATGCCTGGATAGAGCGGGCCAATCGCCTGATCGACCAGAGCCTTGCGACCGAGACACACCAATGACTAACATCGTTCAACCCGCCGCCGCTCCCCGATCGGCAACTCTCCACTCGCAACCGCGCAAAAGTTTCGTTGCCACCCCGACGGTTCGAAGCCTGAGCGAACGCGCTATGGCGTTTCTCAGTGCTGGCTATCCTGTGCATTTTCGCGGACCTGCGGGAACGGGCAAGACCACTCTTGCCTTTCACGTCGCAAGCCAGCTCGGGCGGCCAATCATGCTGATTACCGGCGATGATGAGTTCGGCACCTCCGATCTCATCGGTAGCCAAGCTGGCTACCACACCCGGCGCGTTGTGGATCGCTATATCCACTCCGTTGTGAAGGTTGAGGAGGATGTCTCGCGAAAATGGGTCGATCAGCGCCTTACTACGGCCTGCGTTGAAGGTTATACGTTGATTTACGATGAGTTTACTCGGTCGCGGCCCAGTGCCAATAATGTACTGTTGGGCATCTTGGAAGAGCATCTGATGGTCCTCCCCACCTCTGAACGAGGTGAGGCTTATGTAAAGGTTCATCCTGACTTTCGGGCAATCTTCACGTCTAACCCGGCAGAATACGTGGGCGTCCATCGCGCCCAGGATGCATTGAGCGACCGTCTGGTTACACTGGATGTCGAGGGCTACGATACTGTGACCGAAGTAGCCATAACGGTTGCTCGGTCTGGATTGCTGGTCGATGATGCGGTTCGTATCGTCAATATCGTCCGCAAATTTCGGGAAAGCGGTAAGTATACCGAAACTCCAACGATCCGAGCCTGTGTCATGATTGCCCGCGTGGCCGCCGCAAATAGTTATACTGTTTCATCGCGGGACGAACGCTTTGTTCGGCTTTGCTTGGATGTTTTATCGTCTAAAATCCTGCTTGATCGTGCTCATCGGCAGCAGTGGCGGGAGGATCAAGAGTTTCTAGACGCCCTAGTTCGCCGACGCGCCGACCCACCAACGCAGCCGAGGGATGCCTGATGCCACCTATTCAAACCTGTGCACTTCCTCGGCAAGCTATGGCGCGCCGACGCCGCCCCGCGCATATGACGGGGGGGCTTGACAGTTTGATCGACGAGGCAGCTTCGCTCCAGCACGAACGGTCGCGGCTTGAACGCGAAATTGCTGTGTGGGAGGCAAAGCTGAGCGAGCGGCGACATCGGTTGTGGCAAGTTCTCCTTCGGCTGGACCAAGTGCAAGCAGAGTATGCCGAGAACGACGCCGCGCATCGTGCTCAAATTAATATAGGTATTGATCGGCCTCCAACTTCCCGAAGGCATGTGATTATTGAATATTAGAGCGGCATACGTTTAGGTAAATGCCGTGTGCTGCTGTAATTGTTTACTCATTGCATTTTTTGTCGTCAGGCGATTCTACCTAACGGCAAAATGCGCTAACGGTCGCTGGAGTGCCTTATTGTGAACGATTTTCCCCTTGCACCCCTGCGCCTAACCGCTGCCCAAGCCGGGTTTCGTGCTCGGGAACAACTTGGCGACCTAACGGGTCTTAAGGCGCATACGATTGCTGCTATCCATCCCGTTCCCGAAGGCTGGCGTATTGCGGTGGATGTGGTGGAGCGGTCTGCGGTGCCCGATGCTCAGGACCTGATGGCTACGTTTGAAGTACACCTTTCCCCGGACGGAGAGTTGCAGAGCTATAGCCGCAAACGGCGTTTCCTCCGCAAGGACATCCATATTGGAGAGGAATCATGAGGACTCAGCGCGCGCGGGGGAAACGCTAATGGCTGGCGGGTCGATTGTTCACAGCACCCAGTCCAGCAGTCTGGCCGATATCCTTGAGCGAGTGCTCGATAAAGGCATTGTCGTTGCTGGGGATATCTCCATTTCGTTGGTGGGTGTGGAGCTTCTTACGATTAAAATCCGGCTGGTGATTGCCAGTGTGGACAAAGCGAAAGAAATTGGAATCGACTGGTGGAACCAGCCTCTCGCTATTCCTGCGAGCACTGGTCCCGCGAGCACTGGTCCCTCAAGCGCTGGCACCAGCGAACTCGCCGAGATTGCCCGCCGGTTAGAGCGGCTGGAAGCCCGCCTCGCCATACCCCATTCGGAAGGCAAGATTCCATGAGTCTCTGTTACCTCTATGCGCTGGTCCGGCAGAACACCCTTACTCTGCCGCTCGATCCTGCCCCCCCCCTTGTGGGCGGTGCAAACGTGCCGCTTAGGCTAACGGGGGCCGGGGCGGTTGCGGCGCTTTGGAGTCCGCTTGAGCAATCGACCGTAGAACCGCGTCGGCGAGACCTTCTCGCCCACACTAAAGTTTTAGAAGCGGCGATGGTGCAAACCCTCGTGCTTCCTGTTCGCTTTGGCATCGCGGTGCCTGCCGACGATCTTGTGAAGTTGCTTGCACGGCATCAAGCCGAGATTGACGCCGCGCTGGAGCGCCTTACTGGCAAGATGGAAGTGGGGCTGAAAGTCGAATGGCATCTGCCCGAAGTTCTCGTAAAACTTCTCGATCTGGATCCGGAGTTGCAGCGTTTAAAGCAACTTACGGCCCGCAATGGCGGCTATCACGAGCGCTTAAGGTTCGGTGAGATGATGGCGGCTAAAGCACAGGCAGCCCGTGCGCTTCTGGCGCAGAGGATACTCACCGAGCTTGCCCCCCATATCACCGCGACTGAGGAAAAGCTGATTTCGGTGAGCGCTGAGAATCTTGTGCTTGATGCGGCTTTTTTGCTGGATACGGCGCGGCTGCCCGATTTCGAGCGCGCGTTGGAAGTATTGGATGCAGCCCTAGCGAACGATCCAACCGTCGGCAACCCGCTCGCGTTCAAACTTGTGGCCCCCGTACCCCCCTTTACCTTCGCCTCGCTGCGACTGGAGTAACACGGGGATGGGATTGTTTGGATTGCTCTTTTCCCCCTTCACCCTGCCGGTTAAAGGTGCCGTTGCCGTCATTGGCAAGTTAAACGACGCCATCGAAGATGATTATTACGATCCGCATCAGATAAAGCAGCAACTCGAACGGCTTTCGGCGCAGGTTGACGCGGGGACGCTGAGCGAGGATGCTTATGACGAATTAGAGGTGAGCCTACTGGAGCGGTTACGCGTGGGGCTTGGGCGGATAAGAAGGGAATAACAATGGCGGTCGCATGGCTTTTCGCCGTGCTTAGGGATGCGTCAGCTCATCGGTTGCCACCGTTTGACGGGATAATCGGTGTGGCTAATGCTGGCTTGTTCGGCTTAGCGTTTCCTCATCCCGGCGGTGAAACGGATGATCCAGAAGTTGTGCGAGCCATAGCCCTCAAAATGGCTGCTATGACCCAAAAAGCCTGGGGCGCGGTTGGTCTGCTCCCTGTGCGGTTTGGAACCTTAGTTGACGGCCCCCAAGCACTGAGCGACCTGCTGGAAAAGAACCGCGCCGATTTTGCTGCGCGGCTCACGATGCTTGAAGATACGGCGGAATGGGAACTCCGCATTAGTGTTGATACGCAGCCGATATTGCAGGATAAATCGGCTCGAGGGCGCGATTTTTTGTTAAGGAAGCGCGAAAAACTACAACAAACTTCCTCAAATTCCACTCTTTTTGATCAAATAAATATTTCTGATACTTTAGACGGCCTTGCTATTGCGTATCATCAATTGCCAGCCGACGATCCGCTGCTGCGACGCTGGGTTGTGCTGACGCAACGCGGCAGTGCTGGGACCGAGGAGAGGTTCGATGCCTGGGGGGCGCTGCTCGCCCAACGCGGGTTGAGCGCTAAGGTGATTGGCCCTTGGCCTCCCTATCATTTTGGGGCTGCGCCATGACGCAGCCGGGCAACGTCAGTCTCGTCGAACTGGTGGATAGAATTGTTGCGTCCGGTGTCGTGGTCGTCGGTGACGTGACGCTTTCGGTTGCGGATGTCGATCTTCTTTACGTTGGACTGAGACTAGTGCTAACCCCCGCGCACAAGGGGCCGACTGTGCGAAGCCTTTTGCCGACGGACCGTGTAGAATGAATTTCCGGTTACTGGGCGTCGCGGCGGCGGATAGCGCTGCGCCTCAGTTCGCTGATCCGCTTATCACCGGGCTACTTCAGATTGATGTCTCGGCTGGGATCCGAGCTTGGGCCGAAAGCGCCGTTCCGGTCTTGGGGGTTTCTGTGCCGCTTGCCGCCGTGCAAGCCTTTCATGCTCAATGCTCCGCGCTTTGGATCGCAGGGAGCGGTTTCGTGCCGCACCCCTATCATCCAGCGGTGTGGGAGCAAGATGCGCTCCTGAATGCCTTAGTGCACTCTGCACAGATGTGGCGCGAAACGGTTAACATCGTGCGAGGTGCCGCAGAAATCGGGGCGCGTTGGCAATGGCCGCGTGGGGCAGGGCAGGGTCAGCGCGGCGCTGCGCGGTTACGCGCCCGGCAAGATCAGCGGAGGGAGGAGCGTGCGGCGGCTGATCGCCTGATGACGGCTGCGGCGGATCGTATCGTTGCCCGTCGCGTCCGTTGGAGGCTCACTGAAAGCGCTCTTATCGCGGCCCTCCTCGTTCCCCAAGAGGCCGCGACAGAGGGGCTTGCAGTCCTTGCTGAGCTTAAGGACCGGTTTGCCGGGGAGCCGGTTCCGTGTGGTGCGCCTTTGCCTCCCTATAGTTTCAGCCCGCTGCTGTTGCCTGGCAACCCTGTCGGCCAACTGCCGCCCCTAGGACTGGAGATCTATGATGCCTCCTCCTGATCCGCTTGCAGAACTCGACCGTCTCCGGTTGATGATGAGCCAAAACCCCGATGCGTTAGGTCGGGATTTGGCACGCCTCGTTCTCGCCCTCATTGATTTTCTGCGCGAGCTTCTGGAACGCCAGGCCGTGCGGCAGTTGGACGAGGGCGGTATAACGGATGCCGAGGCCGATCGGTTGGGCGACGCTTTCTATGCCCTTGATGCCACACTCGACCGGCTTTGTGCGGAATTTGGCCTCCAGCGCGCGGACCTAAACCTCTCCCTGGGGCCGCTCGGTCGTCTCCTAGAGTAGCGAAAAAACGCTGTTGTTTCGGTGCTCAAACACCGCGCAGCAGTTCGGCGGCCTCCAAGGCGGCATAGGTTAGGATTCCATCGGCACCGGCGCGTTTGAAGCCGATGAGGGTTTCCAGCAGCGTGCGGTTGCCGTCGATATAGCCGGCAGCCACTCCTGCCTTCCACATCGCATACTCACCGGAGACGTGATAGGCGAAGGTTGGCACAGCGAAGGTTTGCTTTACGCGGTAGAGCACGTCTAAGTAAGGCAGACCGGGTTTGACCATCACCCAATCCGCCCCTTCCGACAGATCAATAGCCACCTCTTGCAAGGCTTCATCGCTATTGGCGGGGTCCATCTGATAGGTGGCTTTCCCCTGCGGCCCGTAGGATGCCCCGCTCACGCCCAAAGCGTCGCGGAACGGCCCGTAGAAGCCGGAGGCATATTTGGCGGCATAGGACAGAATTAGCGTGTGGGTATAGCCGTTTTCTTCCAAGGCTTCCCGGATCGCACCGATGCGCCCATCCATCATGTCCGAGGGGGCGACAACATCAATCCCGGCTTCGGCTTGGGCGAGGGCCATTTTCACGAGAGCGGTGATGCTTTCGTCGTTATCCACTCGGTCGCCGATCACGATGCCGTCATGCCCGTGCAGCGTGTAGGGGTCTAGCGCTACGTCGCCGATCAGGCCGATGTTAGGCACGGCGGCTTTCAGGGCGCGAATGGCGCGTTGCATCAAGCCGTCCGGGTTCCAGGCTTCCTCCGCCTCGTCGGACTTGCGGCTGGGATCGACTGCCGGGAAGAGGGCAATCGCCGGAATGCCTAACGCTGCGGCGCGTTTGGCTTCAACGATCAGCAGATCAATGGTTAGCCGCGCTTGCCCCGGTAGGCCGGAAATGGGCCGCGCCTCCTTGTCCCCGTCGATCACGAACACAGGCCAAATCAAATCGGCGGCGCTCAGGCGGTTTTCCTGCACCAGGCGGCGCGACCAGCCTGCCATCCGCGTGCGGCGCGGGCGGGTGTACGGAAATCCGGTCGGCGGGATCATGGACGGACGCGACATAGCGATTCCTTTATCTTTACGTGCGCGGAAGCTGAAATTCGAGGTTTTCCGAACTTTTGCGCCCGCCAAAGTTTCCCGCACGTCAATAGGCCAGATTGACAGCGACACCCCATTCCTTATGATCGAGAAAAACGGGAGGGACAAGCGCATGACCCACGATTTGACCGAAGATCAGCGTGCCTTTCAAAGCATGGCGCGCGCGTTTGCCGCAGACCACCTTGCCCCCTATGCGGGTCAATGGGATGAGGAGCATTTTTTTCCCGTCGAAACCTTTCGCGCGGCGGCGGCCCTCGGCATGGCTGGGATTTATGTTCGGGAAGAATCGGGTGGCTCCGGTCTCACGCGGCTCGATGCGGCGCTGATTTTTGAAGAACTGTCGGCGGGCTGCGTTTCGTCAGCGGCCTATCTCTCCATTCACAATATGGTGGCGTGGATGATTGATAGCTTCGGCAACGACGATCAACGCACGCGCTTTCTGCCATCCCTGCTAACGATGGAAAAGCTCGCGAGCTATTGCCTCACGGAACCGGGTTCAGGCTCGGACGCGGCGGCGTTGCGAACGCGGGCCGTGCGCGACGGCGATCATTATGTGGTGAACGGCGCAAAAGCCTTTATCTCCGGGGCAGGCGTGTCGGAAATTTATGCGGTGATGGTCCGCACCGGCGGCGACGGGCCGGGCGGGATTTCGGCTCTCTTAGTCGAAAAAGGCACGCCGGGCCTGAGCTTCGGCAAGCCTGAAAAGAAGATGGGCTGGAATAGTCAGCCAACCGCTGTGGTGACGTTTGAAGACTGCCGGGTTCCCATTGCCAACCGCTTGGGCGACGAGGGCGAGGGTTTTAAGTTCGCCATGAAGGGGCTGGACGGCGGGCGCATCAATATCGCCTCCTGCTCCCTCGGGGGGGCGCGCGCGGCACTGGACGCGGCAAAAGCGCATATGGGAGTGCGGAAGCAGTTCGGCAAAGCGCTGTCGGCCTTTCAAGCGCTCCAGTTCCGCATTGCCGATATGGCGACGGAGCTTGAAGCCGCACGCCTGATGGTGCACCGGGCGGCGCGGTCCTTGGACGCGGGCGACCCGGATACCACGATGCATTGCGCGATGGCCAAACGCTTCGCCACCGATGCCGGGTTCGAGGTCGCCAATCAGGCGCTGCAACTCCACGGCGGCTATGGTTACATTAAGGACTATGGCGTTGAGCGGATCGTGCGCGATTTGCGCGTTCACCAGATTCTCGAAGGTACTAACGAGGTGATGCGCGTTATCATCGCCCGCAAGCAACTCCATGAGGGCCGCAATGTCTGAGGGTTTGTTACCAGAAAGCGTGCTGTTCGAGACCACGAACGGCGTTCTCACCATCACGCTTAACCGCCCGAAAGCGCTGAATGCCCTGTCGCTGGAGATGATCCGGGCGATGGACCCGATGTTGCGGCGGGCGGCGCAAGATGCGTCTGTGCGCTGTGTGGTTCTGCAAGGCGCGGGCGAGCGGGCGTTTTGTGCGGGCGGCGATGTGCGCGCGGTGGCGCAAGCGGTCAATGCAGGTGATATGGCCGTGGCGGATGCGTTCTTCCGGGAGGAATATACCCTTAACCATCTGCTGCACACTTACCCGAAGCCGATTATATCGCTCATTCACGGCGTTTGCATGGGTGGCGGCGTTGGGCTTTCGGCGCATGGGCCGCTGCGGGTGGTGGCGGAAAGCCTGCTGTTTGCCATGCCGGAAACCGGGATTGGCCTGTTCCCCGATGTCGGCGGTACTTGGGTGCTGAACAGGATGCCGGGGGAAATCGGTCTCTATCTCGGCCTTACTGGGGCGCGCTTGGCGGCGGCGGATGCCTGCGCGATTGGGTTTGCCACCCATCACGTGAAAGATGCCGATCTTCCGGCACTCCGGGCGGCGCTCGTCGAAGCGGCACCGGGAACCGAGGCGGAAGCAGACGCGGTTATCAGCCGTTTCGATCAACCGCGCGGCGAGAGTGCTTTGCTGGCCCAACAAGCGCAGATTGATCGCTTGTTCGCAGGCGATTCTATCGAGGCTATTCTAGCGGCGCTTGAGGCCGATGGCAGCGATTGGGCTAAGGTGCAGGCCGAAACCTTGCGCCACAAGTCGCCAACCAGCCTCAAGATCACGCTGGCGCAACTGCGCGGCGGGAAGGGGCTGGATATTGCGGCGGTGTTCGTCCGGGAATATCGCCTTAGCCAGCACTGCATGGCCGGGCCAGACTTCCGCGAAGGCATTCGCGCGCTGCTGATTGACAAGGATCACGCGCCGAAATGGTCGCCTGCAACCTTGGCTGCGGTCACGCCGTTGTTGGTGGAGAGCTTCTTTGCGCCGTTACCAGGCCGCGAGTTGGATTTAAGCGTTAATGCGGGGCTAACCGCGTAACGAGAAAACGGGAGGGTGGCATCATGGCGGCAGTCGCTTTTATCGGTTTGGGCAATATGGGGCGTCCAATGGCGCTCAATCTGGTGAAAGCGGGTCATGCCTTGCGCGTGTTCGACCTTAACCCGGCGGCAGTGGCAGCGCTGGTAGCAGCGGGCGCGGTTGCGGCCTCAACACCGGGGGAGGCTGCGGCAGGGGCTGAGATTATTGTCTCGATGCTGCCAGCAGGCCCGCACGTACGCGATGTGTATAGCAGCGCGGGCGGTGTGTTCGACAGATTAGCGCCGGGTGGGCTGTGTATAGATTGCTCGACCATTGATGTAGCCACTGCGCGCGATGTGGGCGATACGGCGGCCCAGCGCGGTTTCGGCTTCGTCGATGCGCCCGTTTCAGGCGGCACCTCCGGCGCGGAGGCGGGTACGCTCACTTTCATGGTCGGCGGCCCCGCAGCGGCTTTTGCGGTAGCACAACCCTTTTTGGCGGCGATGGGCAAGACGATTGTTCACGCGGGCGGGGCTGGGAACGGGCAGGCTGCAAAAATCTGCAATAACATGATCCTTGGCATTAGTATGATTGCCGTCTCCGAAGCCTTTGCGATGGCGGAGAGGCTGGGGCTTGACGCGCAAACCCTGTTCGATATTAGCTCGAAGTCTTCCGGGCAATGTTGGGCGATGACCTCCTACTGCCCGGCCCCCGGCCCAGTGCCGACATCCCCGGCTAATCGCGACTACATGCCCGGCTTTGCCGCCTCTATGATGCTGAAAGACTTAGAGTTAGCTGAAAAAGAATCTAAATCTGTTGGCTCTGCAACTCCAATGGGGCATCTGGCGGCAAAGCTCTACCGTGACTACTGCGACCAAGGTGCTGGTGGTTCTGACTTCTCCGGCATTATTCAGATGCTAGCCAAAGGCGCGTGAAAGCGGTATCAAGAGAATAACTTACCCCCCTAAACCTCGGTGCGACCTTCAATAAAATAGGAAGACCGTGCCCAAGGAGAAAAACGTGAAGGCCGCATATCTGGAGGCAATCCGGCTCACTGAGCGTCTGCATCGTCAGTTTCTGGAACTGGTTAAGAGCGAGCTTGATCGCCTTGGTATCGAGGATATCAACAATGTTCAGGCCTTTATCCTGTTCAATATCGGTAGTGACGATCTAACCGTCGGTGAACTTACCAACCGGGGCTATTACCTTGGCTCCAACGTGTCGTACAATGTGCGGAAAATGGTGGAAAACGGCTACTTGATGCAGGAGCGCTCTACCCATGACCGTCGGTCGATCCGGGTTAAACTGTCAGACAAGGGCTTGGAACTCGGTCAAGTAATGGACGCGATGTTCGACCGGCAGATTGCTGCCCTGGGCGAAGTTGCGACCGATGCCGAACTGACCAGCGCCACCAATACGTTCCGCCGCTTGGAGCGTTTTTGGATCAGTATGCTGGATTATGGCTTGCGGTCTTAACCCTTGGGGGCAGAACGGCCCCAGTTTCTTATTCGCCTCGCTCCCCGAACCTGCTAAAGTTAAAGCCGTATTGAGGAAAAGGGAGGCAGTTATGGTTGCGCTTAAACTGCATCGTATCGGCGATGAAATCGGCGTCGTTCTCCCAAAAGAGGCGCTGGCGGCCCTAGGCTTGGGCGAGGGCGATGTCGTTTATATGTCCGAAAGGCCTAACGGCGCGCCTGCCGTTTTGATAGAGACGCAACATCAGAGCCAGCTTGAGGCCGCGCGCGCGATCATGCAGCGCCGCCGCGATGTTTTGCGCGTTCTTGCCCAATGATCGAGCCTGAGTGGATTCAGTCCGGCCTCGTTGAAACAATCCATCAGGAACAGATCAACGAGCACGGCGGGCTTACGGGCGTTCGGGATGCAGGCTTGCTCGACTCGGCCCTCGCGCGGCCTCGCCAACTCTTCAGCTTCGGCGATCCCGATCTCTGCGATCTTGCCGCCGCTTACGCTTTCGGAATTGCTCGAAATCATCCGTTTCTGGATGGTAATAAACGTACCGCTTTCGTTGTGTGCGAATTATTTCTGACGGTGAATAAGGCCAGTCTTTCTGCGGATGACGAAACTTGTATTAAGACCATGCTCGCCCTTGCCGCTGGTGAGATGACCGCGCAAGCCTATGCCGATTGGCTGCGCTCCGTTACCCGGCTGGAGCCTTAGAGAAAATCCCGAGCAGGGGGCACACCCGCGACGACGCATTTTCTAAATAAAACAGAAGGTTAGAGCGTTTATCGTGAAAAAATGTGAACGAAAACGCGCTAACCCTCATCCGGTCTGAAATCTGCCACCCGGCGCATCGCGAAGCTCGATTGAATGCGGGCAACGCCGGGCAGGCGCGAGAGCACTTCCTTATGCAGCCGCTCATAATCGGCCACTGTCCGGGTTTCGGCGAGCACCAGGTAGTCGGCAACGCCGGTCATCAGGTAGCAGGCGGTTACTTCCGGGCATTTGCGAATTTCGGCTTCAAAGCGACCTAAATAATCTTCGGTCTGGCGTTCCAGAGTGATTTGAATAATCGCCACGGTTGGGGGTTGGTCCTGGGGCGCGTCGATCAGCGCGGTATAGCCGCGAATAATGCCGCGATGCTCCAGCAACCGCACTCGGCGCAAACAGGCGGAGGCAGATAGGCCGACGCTGCTCGCAAGATCGGCATTGCTCATCCGCCCGTCGGCCCGCAGGGCGCGCAACAGTTTGCGGTCGATGTCGTCAAGAGTGGTGGAATCGTGCATAGAGCCAAAATTATCCTTCGATAGAGCCATAATTTTCATAGAAAATTCGATGAAACGCAACGACTTCGCTGGGTTCTGCGCCTATACTTAATTATCTGAAGTCCATAAAAATAAAGGGGTTAGGCGATGCGCGTTCTCGTGCTGGGCACTGGGGTTATTGGGGTTACGACCGCCTATTATCTCAACAAGGCCGGGCACGAGGTGACGGTGATTGACCGGCAACCGTCGCCGGCTCAAGAAACCAGCTTTGCCAATGCCGGGGAAGTGTCGCCGGGTTATTCCTCCCCCTGGGCCGGGCCGGGCGTGCCGATCAAGGCGCTGAAATGGATGTTTATGAAGCACGGGCCACTAGTGGTGCGCCCTACGCTCGACGTAAACCAGTGGATTTGGCTAGTGCAGATGCTGCGGAATTGCACAGCCTCCCGCTATGCGCTCAACAAGGCCCGCATGGTGCGCGTGGCTGAATATAGCCGCGATAAGCTGGTGGAATTGCGCGCCGCAACGGGGATTCAGTATGATGAGCGCAGCCAAGGCACGCTTCAGGTGTTCCGCACCCATCAGCAGATGGCAGCGATTGCCAGCGATATCGAGGTACTGAAGCAATATGGGGTGCCGTTCGAGCAGCTTACCCCGGCGGCGTGCGCGGTGGCCGAACCGGCTTTGGCCAAGGTTCAGCATAAAATCGTCGGCGGGTTGCGTCTGCCCCACGATGAAACGGGCGATTGCCATCTATTCACCGAGCGCTTGGCGAAACTCGCGGAAGCCAATGGCGTTACATTCCACTTCAATACCCGCATTGATGGGCTGGTGACGGATGCGACGCGCGTCACGGGCGTTGCGACCAGCGTGGGAATTCTGTCTGCCGATGCCTATGTCGTCGCGCTCGGTAGCTACTCACCCAAGCTACTGGCCCCCTTGGGCTTGCGCGTGCCGGTGTATCCGGTGAAGGGCTATTCGCTCACCCTCGCGATGACCGACGAGGCGGGGGCACCGGTTTCCACCGTGATGGACGAAACGTATAAAATCGCCATTACCCGTTTGGGCAACCGCATTCGCGTTGGCGGAACGGCAGAGCTTTCGGGCTTCACCAACGATCTGCCCGAAAGCCGCCGTCAGACGCTGGAAACGTCGGTCCGCGACCTGTTTCCGACGGGTGGGGATATTCCCTCCGCAACCTTCTGGTCAGGCTTGCGTCCGATGACGCCGGATGGAACCCCGATTATTGGGCCGACGCGGTTGGGCAATCTCTACCTCAATACGGGTCACGGCACTTTGGGCTGGACGATGGCGTGCGGTTCGGGCCGCGTGCTGGCCGATTTGATGTCGGGGCAGAAGCCCGAGATTGAGACGAGCGATCTTTCCATTATCCGATATGCGTGAAATCTCACGCGGGATGAATCTCCGCGCCCTCTTGCCGGATCAGCGGCACCAGCGTGTCTTCCCAGAAGGTCACGAACGCTGTGCCTGCCGCGCCCGTTAACCGATCTTCACCAACGACCGCCATTTCGGCTTCGGGTAGAGGCGGAAACCCATCGCTTGGGCCGAGCACGCGCATCCCCGGCATGACGGCGGATTGCGGCAGCACACCGACGCCAAGCCCGGCAATAACGGCGGCTTGGACTCCCGCCACAGAAGTGCTGGTGTAGATGATCTCTTGGCTCATCCCGGCGCGGTCGAGCCTATCAATGGCGGCGCGGCGGTGGCTGCAATGGGGGGGCAGGGCCGCCATTGGCACAGTGGGGCCGGGCGGCGTTGGTGCCGTGTCGCCGATCACCCAGACCAGCGGTTCGCGGTACAGCAAACGGCCTAGGGGTTGGCCCGCCTCCCGCCCGCAGATCACCAAATCAAGCTCCCCCCGCGCCAGCATTGGCAGCATATCCATCCCCAGGCCCGTGCGAACTTCGACATGAATGCGCGGGAAATGGCGATTGAACCGGGACAGCAGCGCGGGCAGGCTGCGCGGCGCGATATAATCGGCAATACCAAGGCGCAAGGTGCCGCTAGCGTCGGGACCGATTAGGCGGTGAACGGTTTCATCGTTCAAATCCAGCAGGCGGCGAGCGTACCCTAGCAGCGTTTCCCCATCGGCAGTGAGGGCGAGGGAGCGACTGGTCCGCTCGAAAACCTTCACGCCCAAAAGCGCTTCAAGTTTGCGGATTTTCACCGAAACAGCCGATTGCGTGCGCCCAATCGCCTCGGCAGCAGCGGTAAAACCACCCCGGTCGGCCACAGCGACAAAGCACCTTAACAGGTCAATTTCCAAATCAATCGCGCGCATCTATGAAGAATTAGCATGAATGCGCGGATGGCTCAAGGAACGGCGGCGAGAGCGTGGTTTTACCTTCGGCGATCAGGCTCTAACCCAGCCTCTAGCTCAGGCGCTCAATGACCAAGCCGGAGGGGCTGCCTTTCGCATCGCTCTTGCGGCTAGCGAAGCGGGCGGCGATTTCTTCGGTGTTGGCTGCGTGAGTGCTCGCGCCATCGGTGCGGGCGGGTAGATGCAGCAGTACGGCGCTGGCGCGCAAAAGCGGAAACTGACGCTCGCCGCCGTCGCGGTCTTTCGCCACGATGTAGCCGCGCAGGCGGCTTTCGGCCTCATAGTGCGATGACACGTCGGTGCGAAATTTACTTAGCAACTGCGTGAGCGCCTCGGTTACGTCAGCTTCGCCCACCGCTTGCGCGCCCAAAACAAAATCATCGCCGCCGATATGCCCCACGAAGAACCCAGGGGTATTTTGCACAAGCCGCATCATATCGGCGAACATCGTAATCACTCGGTCGCCCTGACGAAAACCGTAAGTATCGTTGAAGGGCTTAAAGAAATCGAAGTCGATGAAGGCGACGGAAACCGAGTTTGCGGGATTATCGAGCGCCCGCTCCAACCAATCTTGAATACGATGGTTCCCAGGCAGGCGGCTTAGGGGATTCTGATCGCGCACCCCCGCCAAATTATAATCGTTCACCAGCTTCAATAGCGCGCGCGGACTTAGAAAGCCGACATAATGGCCGTCTTCCGTTACTAGAATACCGTCGGCGGCGCTATCGCCCGAAAAGGCTTCGACGATCCGGTCGATGTGAGTGCTAACGTCGCAAACAGGGCAGGTGACGATCAAATCGCGGATGCCCTCGGCGATTGCCCGGTTTCGGAGTAAATCGCTGCCAAAACGGCTATAGGCGAAGCGCTTAATATCGCGCTCCCGCACCACGCCCAAGGGCCGCCTGCGTTCGTCCACCACGGGAACCACCTCGGCGGTTTCGTTCTGGCGGAAGGTTTCCAACAAATCGGCGCGGGCGCTGCGGGCACCGATGGCGGGGATGCGCTCGATCGCGTCTTCAACCAATACGCCCGTAGTGGTGGGGCGGCGGCGCTCAGACTGGTTTAAGTCGAGAACCGTTTGATAGACGAGACTAAGCGCAGCAAGGTCGGTCGTGGGGCGGGCGATGCGGTAGCCTTGCGCGAAATCGCACCCAATATCGCGGCAGACGTAAAACTCGCGGTCGGTCTCAATACCCTCGGCGATGACTTGAATGCCGCGAATATGGGCGTAATTGGTCACTTGCTCCACAAGGCCGCGCTTGCGGGCATCTTGATCAATCCCGGAGATGAAGAAGCGATCAATTTTCAAATAATCAGGTTTGGCTTCGTACAGCATTTTCAAGCTGGCATAGCCGACACCGAAATCATCAATCGCGACTGCAATGCCCGAGCTGCGATATTGCTCGAAAATTGCATTGCCCGAGTCGTGCAAGTTAAATTCAGACCGCTCGGCCAACTCAAGGCAAATCCCGGCGGGCGACAGGCCAATGTCCCGCAATAGTTCCACCGTAAAGCCCGACCGATACCCAGGCGCGCTGAACATGCGAACGTCCACATTCAAAAACAATAGGCTTGCGTCCGCCAGATCGCGGCGTAGAGCGAATTTACGGATGGCCTTGGCGCGCAAGCCCAACTCCACCCCAACCATCACGCCTTCGGCAAAGGCCGCATCGAACACGGCAGAGGGAGTTTGAAAGCCGATACGCTCAACCCCGCGCATCAGGGCTTCAAACCCCAAAACTTTTCCATTGCGGCACGAAACGATGGGTTGATAGCCGTAATCGAGCGTCTCCAGCCGCTGTTGCCAGAGGGAATGTTCAAGCTCAAACGGGATGGCGGCTGCGTCCAGCATAGGAAGGGGCGCGCTCCACTGAACCAAGCTCCCTCAGCCAATCGGGAACGGATTATTACGGGCAGACCCAAACCCTACGCATAAAGCATGACGGTTTCGGGACAAATTGTATGACGTGAGGAGCGGGTAAGCGGCGTTAGCGGGGTTTGGCGTCGGCTTTGGCGCGGGCGTCGCGGTCTAGCGCCTTTTTTGTCCGCGTCGTTGGGTCGGCGGTCAGCGGGTCCTCCGGCCAGACGTGGCGGGGGTATTGACCGCGCATGTCTTTGCGAACCTCCCCATAGGCCCCGCGCCAGAACCCCGCCAGATCGCGCGTTACCGCCAGCGGGTGCCGGGCGGGGGAGAGAAGATGCAGCAGCACGGGCGTGCGCCCGTCGCCCAAGCGCGGGGTTTCGGCCAGCCCGAACATCTCTTGCAACCGCACGGCTAGCACAGGCTCCGGCCCCGAATAATCCAGCGCCACTGAGGAGCCGGTGGGAACGGTGAGATGGGCGGGGGCGAGTCGGTCCAGCGCACGCTGTTGCTCCCACGGCAGGGAGTCGCGCAGAATTTGAGCGAGGGGCAGGTTTTCAAGGTGTGTAAGCCGACTGCGCCCCTCTAGGTGCGGGCCAAGCCAGGCTTCGAGAGTGTCGAGGAGGGCGCTATCCGACCAATCGGGCCAATCTTCCCCCTGGTCCTGGCGCAGGAAGGCGACGCGGTGGCGCAGGCTTGTCGCCCCGTCCGTCCAGGGCAGCACGCGCAGGCCGTCGAGGCGAATCCCCTCCAGCAGCGCGGCGCGTACCAGATCGGCGGGCGGTTTGGTCAGCGGTTTATCGCGGAACACCAGCGCGCCGAACCGCTGCTGGCGGCGGGCGGCGACGGCGTTTTGCGCCTTGTCCCAACTCACGCTGTCGTGCTCGGTCAAGCGATCCGGGAAAAGCTCGGTCAAGTCGTTTTCTGTAAGCGGGGCTGCCAGAAAGATGCGCGCATTCGCTCGGTCGCCATCGAGTGCCGCCACGGCGAGCAACTCCGCCCCGGCCAGAGAATCTTCCAGCGGCAATACCGCCCCTTGGCCGCTGGAGAGCCGAAACTGACCCGGTGGGCCGCGCCGCTGTGCGATGCGGTCGGGATAGGCCAACGCCAGCAAGCGACCGCTGGCGTGGCTATCGGGACGCTCTTCACCGCGTAGGCCAATCTGGCGGCGAAATTGGCTCGCCTGCTGGCGGATAGCGCTGGCGGCTTTGCGGTCAAGGTCTGGGTGATGCCCGTCGCCGATGAGCAGATCAATCCGCTGGACGAGATCGGTAGCACGGGTGCCGCCGCGTGGGCGGATGGGGTCGCGGTCGCTCAACAGGGCGGCGAGCAGGCAGGCCAGCGCCCCTTCGCCTAAACTCGCCCCCTTCAGCATCAGATGGGCCAGCCGGGGGTGGGCACCCAGCCGCGTCATCGCCTGACCGTGGGGCGTTATCCGCCCGGCATCGTCTAGCGCACCGAGATCGGCCAGCAAGGTATGAGCGCGGGAGAGGGCGGCTACGGGCGGCGGCGTCATCCAGCGCAAACTATCGGCATCGCTCCCCCAAGCGGCGAGTTCCAGCGCCAGCGGGGCGAGATCGGCGCTTTCAATCTCCGGCGGATGAAACGCCAGCAAGCCGCGCTGTTCCGCCTCTGCCCACAGCCGATAGCAAACGCCGGGGCGTTGCCGTCCCGCTCTGCCCTTGCGCTGTTCGGCGGACGCCGCGCTGACCCGCACGGTTTGAAGCGTGCTCATGCCGGTTGCGGGATCGAAGCTCGGGCGGCGCGACCAGCCGCCATCAATGACGATGCGGGTGCCGTCGAGGGTCACGCTGGTTTCGGCAATGGCGGTTGCGAGCACGATCTTGCGGCGCCCGGTGCTAGCGGCGCGCAACGCCCGGTCTTGGTCGGCGAAGCTGAGGTCTCCGGCCAGCGTCAGCAGATCGACGTGCGGCGGCAGGCTGCCCTCTAGCGCGGCGGCAGTGCGGCGGATTTCCCCCGTGCCGGGCAGGAAGACCAATAAGTCACCCTCGGCTTCTTCCCGCAATGCTTGGCGAATGGCGGCGGCAACGCCTTGTTCCAGCCGATCCGGGCGACCGAGGTAGCGGGTTTCGACCGGATGGGCGCGCCCGTCGCTGGCTAGCAGCGGCGCATCGTCCAGCAGTTTCGCCACGCCCTCGCCGTCGAGCGTGGCAGACATGACCAGCAATCGCAGATCGTCCCGCAATGCGCTGCGGCTTTCCAAAGTGAGGGCTAAGGCTAAATCGCTATCGGCGCTGCGTTCGTGAAACTCATCGAACACCACAGCGGCAATTCCAGCAAGCTCCGGGTCTTGCTGAAGGTGGCGCAGGAACAACCCTTCCGTCACCACTTCTACGCGGGTTTGAGCGGAGATTTTGCTATCGAGGCGCACGCGGTAGCCGATGGTCTCGCCGACCGCCTCCCCCAGGGCCTGCGCCATGCGGTTGGCGGCAGCGCGGGCGGCGATGCGGCGCGGCTCCAGCATAATAATCTTGCCGTCGCCGCGCCAATCGGCCCCCAAGAGCGCCAGCGGAACGCGGGTGGTTTTCCCCGCTCCCGGCGGCGCTTGCAGCACGGCGCGGCCTTCGGTTGCAAGGGCGGCGAGGAGCGCGGGCAGCAGGGGTTCGATGGGCAGATACATGCTGCCGCTCTACACCGATTTCGGCCCCGCGACCACAGCATTTGCAAACCCCCCTAGGGCGCGCTAAGGTCCGCCCGATTTGTGTCGGGAGTGGGTGCGTTGAGCGATATTTTCCGCGAGGTTGACGAAGATCTGCGTACAGAACGCGCTCAGAAGCTCTGGGCGCGCTATGGCAAGCTGGCGGTTGGGGCAGCGGTGGCCCTAGTGCTTGGGGTTGCGGGCTATACTTTCTGGCAGCAGCAGATTGCCGAACGTCGCATGACGGCGGGCACGCGCTATGCCGAAGCCGAAACCGAGCTTGCGCGCGGCAATGCCGATCAGGCAGCAGCGGGCTGGGGTCTCTTGGCGCAAGAAGCTAAGGGCGACGGCTACGCTCTGCTTGCGCGCCTACGCCTTGCGGCCTTGGCGGCAGAGAAGGGCGATACGGCAGCGGCGGTGAGCCAGTACAAGGCCATTTCCGGCGATAGCAGCCTGTCGGTTGAATACCGTGATCTTGCCAGCCTGCTCGGCACGCAAGCCGAAAGCGCGAGCCTTACGCCCGACGCGCTGGAAGCGGCCCTGAAACCGCTGCTTGCCGATACGCACGCCTTACGTCACCAAGCGCGCGAGATTTTGGCGGCGGCGTTTCTGAAAGCCGGAAAGATCGAGTCCGCGCGCACGCTGCTTACGGCGATTTCGGATGATCCCGCTGCACCGACCGGCCTGCGCGCCCGCGCGACCGAGGTGCTGGCCGCTCTTGGGAAGGCCGGGTGATGCCCCTAATGCGCCTCCCCTTAACCCGCAACCTTGCGCTCTACGGTGTTTTGGCCGCAAGCCTGATGGTCTCTGCCTGCGGTGCCAGCAAAAAACCACCCTTGCCGGGCGACCGGATTTCCGTGCTGAAATCGGTGGGCGTGCTGAAAGCCGATCCGGCGTTGGAAACGGTGACGGTCGAACTGCCGCGCCCGGAGCTTTATGCCGATTGGCCGCAAGCGGGCAGCTTTCCCGATCACGCCCGGCATCATCTGGCCTTGGGCGATACGGTGGCGCTGGCGTGGCAAACCTCCATCGGGTCCGGCTCGCAACGTCGCCGTGCGTTGCAAACGCCGCCGATTGTTGCCGATGGCCGGGTGTATGCGATTGATACCGAGGGCATGATAACCGCGCTTGCGATCAGCAATGGTCAGCAAATCTGGCGCGCGCCGACAATCCCCGACGATGAGGATGACACGACGGTGAGCGGGGCGATGGCCTTTGCCGAGGGGCGATTATACGTTGCCTCCGCCGCTGCCGAACTGGTTGTTCTCGATGCGGCGTCGGGCAAAGAGCTGTGGCGCAAGCCGTTGCCCGCCCCCGTGCGCGTCGCCCCAACGGTTGCCGGGGGGCGGGTGTTCGTCGTTGGTATCGACAATCAAATGGTCGCGCTTTCTGCCGACGATGGTCAACGCCTGTGGAGCCACAGCGGCATTAGCGAAACGGCGGGCTTGCTCGGCGGTGGCGCTGTGGCGGTATCGGGCGATTATGTGATCGTGCCGTATAGCTCGGGCGAGCTTTTTGCGCTGCGCCTGGAAAATGGCCGTCTGCTGTGGGCCGATAATCTTTCCGGCGTGCGCCAGTCCAACGCCGTGGCGGGGCTTGCCAGCATTCGCGGCAATCCCGTGATCGACCGGGGCGTTGTCTATGCTGCCAGCCACGCCGGTCGGCTGGGCGCGATTGAGTTGCGCTCGGGCGAGCGGATTTGGGATAAGGAACTGTCGGTCGCCGAAGACGTGTGGGTGGCGGGAGACTATCTCTTTTTCGTCACCACCACGGGTGAAGTCGTTTGCCTGACCCGCACCGATGGCCGCGTTCGCTGGGTCCACGCCCTACCGCGCTTTGCCGATGAAAAAAACCAGGAATATCCCATCCGCTGGTCCGGCCCGGTGCTGGCGGGGGATCGTTTGCTGCTGGTGAATAACCTTGGCAAGATTGCGGCAGTTTCGCCCTATACTGGCGCATTCCTGGGTGATACCAGCCTGCCGGGTTCGGCGTCGCTGGCCCCGATTGTCGTCGGCAATAGCCTTTACGTTCTGACTGAGGATGGCCGCTTGGCGGCCTATCGCTAATGATTGATTCTGTTGTTTCTCCTCGTTTACCTCCTGGTCTACCGCCGTTGTTGGCGATTGTGGGCCGCCCCAATGTGGGGAAATCGACCCTGTTCAACCGCCTTGTCGGCAAGAAGTTGGCGATTGTCGATGACACGCCGGGCGTTACCCGTGACCGCCGCGAGGCAGACGGCCATTTGGGCGATCTGATTTTCCGCGTGATGGACACGGCGGGGCTGGAAAACGCCACCGACGATTCGCTTCCCGCCCGGATGCGCCGCCAGACCGAACAAGCCCTAGTAGAAGCCGACGTGATCTTGTTCATCATCGACGGGCGCGTGGGGCTAACGGCGGACGATAAGCATTTCGCTAATCTGCTCCGCCGCACGAGCCAACCGCTGCTGCTGCTGGTGAATAAGGCGGAAGGCCAAGCCGGGCGCGGCGGGTATCTTGAAGCCTTCGAGTTGGGTATTGGCGAGCCAATCCCCATTTCCGCCGAGCATGGCGAAGGCATGGCCGATCTCTATCAAGCCCTGCGCCCGCTGGTGATCCCGGAAGGCTACGATGATCCGGTTGATGAAAACGCCGAGCCGGAAGAAGAAGCTGAGGCGCTGCTGCGCCCGATGCAAATTGCCATTTGTGGTCGCCCGAACGTCGGTAAATCGACCCTCATCAATCAGCTTTTGGGCGAAGATCGGCTGCTGACCGGCCCAGAGGCCGGCATTACGCGCGACAGTATCTCGGTTTCCTTCACGCACCGCGACCGCGAGATGAAGCTGTTCGACACTGCCGGGATGCGCCGTCGCCCGAAATCGCACGAAAAGCTGGAAAAACTCTCGGTCGCCGACTCGCTGCGAAGCATTCAATATGCCGAAGTAGTGATTGTGGTGATTGATGGCTTGCTGGGAATTGATAAGCAGGATCTGGTCATCGCGTCGGACGTGGTGGAAGAAGGCCGCGCTATTGTGTTGGCGGTGAATAAATGGGATGCGGTGGAGAATAAAGACGAGCGGATGAAGGAAATCCGCGACCGTCTGTCCATCTCTTTGCCGCAAGTTGTTGGTATTCCCGTCGTCGCCTGTTCGGGGTTGACCGGGCGGAACCTAACACTGCTGCTAGATCATACGCTGCAAGCCCACAAGCGTTGGAACTTTCGCGTTAATACCTCCAAACTTAACCGTTGGCTAGAAGGCGCGCTGGACCAGCATCAACCGCCGCTGGTCTCGGGCCGCCGCATCAAAATCCGCTATGGCACGCAAACCAAAGCCCGTCCGCCAACGGTAACGCTGTTCTGCACGAAAGCCGAAGAACTGCCCGATAGCTACACGCGCTATCTGGTGAACAGCTTCCGCGAAACCTTCGATTTGCCGGGTGTTCCCATTCGCATTCAACTCCGCCAAACTAATAATCCTTACGCGAAGGATTAGAGCATTTTCCGTTCGCATTGGCTCACGGCAAACGCTCTAATTGGTTGTTTTCTTAAGCAAATACGTCGTCGCGGGTGCTTCCACCCGCTCGGGATTTGCCCTAGAGCGTCTTGCGTAAAGGTTGACGCAAGACGCTCTAGTTTTATCTTAGCCCTCGCCGCCCGGTGCGTTTGACGCGCCAAGCGCATCGCCGGGCGCATCTGCGCCCTTGGCCGCCGCCGCAATGGCGGCTTATAGAGCCGCGCCAGAGTTAAGGCGCGCGGCTCTAAAATAAAAGGCCGGGATAAACACCCGGCCTTTTACTTCATCGCTGCGGCGCTTACACCGAATTTTGCGCCTGAGTCGCATAATCCGTCAGCGCGCCGTTTAAGCTACTGGCTTCCCCCGACAAGCTGCGAGCGGAGTTGGTGAGCGTGTCGGCAATAGCGCCGGTCGATTTCGCTTCGCTTAGTACCTGCTGAATGAGGCTGCTGGCGGCTTGCGCCTGAGTGGCGATCTGATCCACTCGGTTCGCGACTTCGCTAGAGGTGGCGTTATGCTCCTCGACGGCGCTGGCGATGGAGGTTTGCAGCATGTTCACTTCCATCACAGCGGAACGGACGGACTCGAAACCACGCACGGTAGCGTTTAGATTGTCGCGAATAGTATGGACCGTCTCGGCAATGCGGCTGGTGGCATTCGTGGTACTTTCCGCCAGCTTCTTTACTTCTTGCGCGACCACGGCAAAACCGCGCCCGGATTCGCCCGCCCGCGCGGCTTCGATCGTTGCATTCAGCGCCAGTAGTTTGGTTTGATCGGCAAGGCTGGTAATGAACTGCACGATGCCATCGACTTCGGCGGCGCTATTCGCCAAGGTTTTTACAGTGTCGCCTGTTTCGCCGAGAAAACGGGTCGCTGAATCGGCGCCGCGTTGGGCATCGGAGGCGCGTTCGCTAATTTCGCGAATGGCTGTCGTTAACTGCTCGGTCGCTTCGGAAACCTGCAAGGCGCTTTGGCTACTTTGGGCCATCAGGCCACCCATGTCACCCGCCAGGGTAATCGTATGGCGCGAGCGTTCGATCAGCGATTCGGCGACGTGATCGAGGGATTGAGCCTGCCGGGCAACACTGCCAGCGACCGTTTGCACGCCCTGCATCATCATTTCCGCTTGGCGGGTTGCAATTATCTGGGCGGTCACATCAACCCACGTGAGAGCAATGCCGACGATCTCGCCGACGCCGTTGCGAACAGGCTCTAGGCTTGCGGTGATATCGGTTTCGCCGATATGCGCCCGAAGCCCGCGCATTGCCTCACCTTGGCCCGCGAGACAATGGAAAAGCTGGGCTTCACCGAGACCAAGCAAATCGCGGCTATCTGTTGCAAGCGCATGTTTTTCGCAGAACGTCCGGGCGGCGGGATTAAGGAAGGCAACCGCGCTATCTTTTCCTAAGAGCGCTGTGGGCGTTGGGCTGCTGTCCACCATTTGCTTTAACTGTAGAACGGTTTCGACACTGCTCCGTAAATGCGTAAGCGCGCGGGCCATGACCGCCATTTCATCGGGGCCGGTTCGTGGAATTTCCTGGTTAGTGTTGCCCGAGGCCACCGCCTCCATCACGCGGGCAAAGGCTCCAAGGGGCCGAAACACGGCCATTCGCAAAACCAGATAGCCGCCAATAACCACGATAGCGGCGAGAATGAGCAACGCCGTTTGGCCTTCGGTTTGAACCTCAGTCACCTGTTCTGAGAAAGTGTCGATGCCGCGCGTAAAGGCAATGTTAGCCCAAGGGCGATCATTTGTACCCAGAAGCATGGCGCGCGCGGTTGCAACGGTGGTGACTGTATCGGGCAGCCCCTCGCTTTTATAAACACTCTGGCTTTTACCATCGAACACTTCGATCGTGCCGTTCAGCGATGGGCCGATACCATCTAGCAGATGCACGGGATCGGTCACTATTTCCATTATCCCCAACACACGGAACCCCCCCACCGGCACGAAAATACTGTGCAGTGGGCGTCCGGTCGAAGATTGCCACAGATGGGTAAGCTCTTGCCGCTGTGCGCCCTTATCGCGCGCCTTAAGAGTATTCAGAAACGTAGCATCTTCTGTGCCAGTTGCTTTCTCACCCTTCGATGCGCGGGCTATAAACACCATATCGGGGGTAAAGATATTAACAGATACTAACTGTATTTCTTGCTGAACTACGGGCGTTAACGTGTAAAATGTATCGGCCATAAACCCGAGCTTAATGACGTCCTTATCTTCAGCGGCTTGACCTAGCCCAGTTGCGCGGCTCCATTCATTTGCAATCGGCGACATGCGTTCGCTATAAACCCGCGTTAAGCGGTCCCGCACGAAAAAAGTCAGAATCTCCCCCGTCGAACTGTTCAGCGTGTCCGTGGCAAACTGGGTGTAGCGGGAGGTCATACGGCTTTGCTGAACCCCGACCGCAACGGCAACAATAACGAACAGCGCCAGCAAGACGCGGCGCAAGGTGAGGCGAGGGAACCGCAGTTTAGGCATCCGATGTTCGGCCATTGCGGCACCTTCCTCATGACTACGAATATATGACGATCAAATAGGCATCGTATACTCGAGATTACGACGGCAACTTAGAGGGCACTGCTGAGGTAACCCCCGAGAAATTATTCCGATAGTCTTAAAAAATAGAAACGCGCCATTACCGAAGGGCGGCATCAGTCTTTGAGTAACTGACGCCTGCCTGGGCGGGCAAACCCTAAGGCAATGGCGCGGGCGGAGAGGGTTGGGCACCCAATTCCTGAGCGATGCGGGGGAGGGCGGCATCGCCTGAAACACTTCTTACATAAATTAGAAACTTTTGAGAAATATCATGCGATGATGCAGCTATAACCCGGCGTTATTGTGCGGCGCAGCAGAAGATTTCAGCAAAAATTACTAAGATAGGCATAATTTTTGGAATTTATGGCCGTTACCGGATGAGAATTTCCGAGACTTCCCGAACTTGCGTGCGTGCGCGCAATAGGTAAAATCCCTGCGTTGCCAAATGGTTGGCAACAAATAGGCCATCGGTTGAACCGTTCATTACGATGAGGGGATTGAGCAAGGAGGCTTCGTGCAAGCTTTCCAGCATCTGCGTCCAGGCATTAAACGCTTCCCGGTCGCGCAGGAGTTGTTGATAGTCAATTCCCAACTCACGCAGGATCAAGTAATAGGCGTAGAGACGTCCTTTGACGCCGTAGAAAATATTATCTGCGCGGCGATCAATAAATATATCGCGCCCTTCAAGGATTTGTCGATCCAGAATAGCGGAAGCAGACCCAAGATCGGAGGTAATTCTCTCTAGTAGCGCGATGAGATTGTCGCCACGCCGCTCAAACAGGGCCTGACCTTGGCTCAAGCGCTGATTATATTGGCGCAGAGCTTTTGCTGCGGAGCGATATTTAGCATCTGACGAGGTGGTGGGTGCCCAGGATGTTGCGAAATCGAACATCCAGATATCGGGAGAAGATTTCAGCAGATCAACGGCTTTCGATAAGTCGGGATCGGCTTGGGAGGAACCCCGGTTGCGGCCAATCTGGTCCATCATCTCGGTCGAGAAGCGCCCAAGCGCTTCAATCATGCCTGTTTGGAACTCCGGCATATTATCCAGCCACCAACCGGGCAGAAAAAACGGATCATTCGCGGCCCAGTGGTGGGTAATGGTTTCCCGCTCGATCAGTGTGGCCGCCATCGCCACGGCACGGCTGCCGCCTGCGGGAAACTCTGTCGGCGTAAGCGTAGTATCGTCATCAACCACATGAACCCAAACCATACCGACGGGGATGTAAAGTGCGACGAGCACGACGAGGCCCAGGGCCATTCGCCCGATCAGGCCGAAGTTGACCGGAAGCCGTTTCGGCCATAGGCGCGATAGAAAAGACCGTTTTTCAAATTCAAAATCAGCCACGCTCTATTCTCCCTTACCGAACCCCAATGCCCTACAAACCCCAGTGTTCCAGGAACCGCAACAGGATACCCTTCAAATCTATGCCGAGCACGCCTCTTATTTAAGGGTATCGTGCTAAAAAAAGCACCATCATCAAGTTTATCAGGCTTGCGGCGTTCAGAGGAGTGTTTACCCTTTGAAGCCGTTGCAGGATTTTTCCAGAACTTGTCAGGTAAATGTAACCAATCCGTCATATTCTCGGGGCAAGGTGCATCCGTCCTGCCCATCTATTCTGAGGGGCGGTTGGCGTATTCGATACGCACCATATAACCTTGCCGAGCGAGTGACCCATGACCGACGCTAGCACCCAGCCTGCCGTGACTTCTGCTGAGATGAGCGATCCCAGCGACGAAATCACCAACCTTTCCAATAACCCAACCTTCGCATCGGTCGTGGATGCCACGCTCAGCCGCCGTTCGGTGCTGATGGGGTCCGCCGCGACGGCGCTGTTCAGCTCGTTGGGCGGCATGTCCACGCTCGCCCTTTCCGGCAATGCCGAAGCTGCGACGACAGCTAGGAAGCTGCTGAGCTTCAAGCCGGTTGCCAAAAGCCTTGTGGATGCTGTGATTGTGCCGGAAGGCTATGAGGCGCAGGTCATTTACGCACTCGGCGATCCGCTGACGGCCTCTACCCCAGAGTTTAAGAACGACGGTACCGATACCGATTTCGATAATCGCGCTGGCGATCATCACGATGGTATGGAATATTTTGGCTTGACGACGGACGGTAAGCCTTCGACCAAATCGGCGACGCGCGCCGTGCTGGGTATCAACCACGAAGCCACCACCGATGAAAAGCTTTCATCCTTCTTCATTCACGCCAATGGCGGGGCTGCCAGCTTGCCGCGCCCTGCCGCCGAAGTCGATAAAGAGCTGGCAATCCACGGCGTTTCGATGGTCGAAGTTCGTAAAACGGCCTCGGGTAAGTGGGAATATGTCAAAAATTCAGCCTTCAACCGCCGCTTCACCACGCTAACCGAGATAGATATTGCCGGCCCGGCGCGCGGTAATGCGCTGCTGAAGACTAAATATTCGCCCGATGGCAGCAAGACACGCGGCACTCTCAACAACTGTGGTGCCGGTCGCACTCCTTGGGGCACGTATGTTACCGGGGAAGAAAATTTTAACGGCTATTTCACGCGCCCGAAGGGCGATGATGAAGCGCGCAGCAATGATAAGCACGTAACCGCGCTGAAGCGTTATGGGCGTGCCGAAGGGGTTGCCTCCCGTCATGGTTGGGACTCGGCTGGCTCGGCAGATAAATACGCGCGCTGGATCAATGCCAAAACGGGCACGTCTGCCGATGGCAGCGATGATTACCGTAATGAGATGAACGCCCAGGGCTTCGTAGTCGAAATGGACCCGTACGATGGCAAGAAACTAGCCAAGAAGCGCACGGCCCTTGGCCGGTATGCCCATGAAAGCGCGGCTTTCAGCGCCCCTGTCGTTGGCCAACCGCTCGCCGTGTATATGGGCGACGATGCGCGCAACGAATACATCTACAAATTTGTGACCGAGGCAACCTGGTCGAGTGCCGATGCGACCAACCCGGATCGTTTGGCTGTGGGCGACAAGTTTCTGGATAGAGGCACGCTGTATGTCGCCAAGTTCACTTCCGATGGTTCGGGCGAGTGGCTGGAATTGTCGCTGAACAATTCGGCGATCAAGGCTTATGACAAGTATGCGTTCGCCGATCTGGCCGATGTCGTTGTCAACGCCCGTATCGCGGGCGATGCTGTTGGCGCAACCAAGATGGATCGCCCGGAATGGTGCACGGTCAACCCGGCTAATGGTGAGGTCTATTTCACGCTCACCAACAATTCTAACCGAATTGTCGAGCCGAAAAATGCGCCGCAGTTGGAGCCGGATGCGGCTAATCCGCGTTCGTACACCGATGTTAAGGGCACTTCGCGCCTCCAGACGGGTAATCCGAATGGCCATATCATCCGCCTGCGCGAAGCTGGTGGTGCGGGTGCCAAAGCCTTCTCGTGGGATATCTACCTGTTTGGGGCCGAAGCCTCGGCGGATCCTGCGACGGTCAACCTCTCCAAGCTGAACGCCAATCAAGATCTCTCCAGCCCCGATGGTCTGGCCTTCAGCCACGCCACGGGCATCTGCTGGATCCAGACCGATGATAGCGCTTACACCGACGTGACCAACTGCATGATGTTGGCCGCTCTGCCGGGTAAGGTTGGCGATGGTCAGAAGGTCAACCTTAGCTACACGAAAGCCGATGGCGCGAAGGTGAGCATTACCACGCCAGTGGGTAAAGCCCCGACCGAAGGTGAGTTGAAGCGCTTCCTAGTCGGCCCAAAGGGTTGCGAGTTGACCGGGATCACTGAAACGCCGGACGGTAAAGCCCTGTTCGTCAACATTCAGCATCCGGGTGAAAACACGAAGATGGCCGATGTGACGGACCCGACGAAGTACGAAAGCCAATGGCCGGCGAATGCGGGCTATGGTGCCGGTAAGCGTCCGCGCTCGGCTACTATCGTCATCACGAAGAAAGATGGCGGCGTTATCGGCGCCTAACACTCCTAAAGACTAAAAAATGCCGCGCTGGTCTTACGATCAGCGCGGCTATTTTTTAGGCAAAGGGATGCGTGGGAGAGCTACGCAGACCGGGTTGCACTGAGCCGAGAATTGAGGGCTGCCATGCTTTCTCGTTCCGCCGCGCTGAAGGTTTGAATGAACTGCCGGGCTAAAACCGATTGCGGCTTGTGCCGCGCCCACAGTGCCTGCACGCGGTAGGTGAGGGGTTCACGCAAGGGTTTGATATCGACTAGGTTTGCTTGATCGGATGCGGCGGTATAGGCATCGACAATCGCAGCCCCCGCGCCCCGGCTAACCAACGACAGGGCAATGCGGTTCGTCTTCACTTCTATTTCCGGCATCAAGGCGATGTCGCTAACATTCAGCGCATTGTGCAGCAGCGCGCCCAAGGGATCGCCCGCGCTTAGGCCGATAAAGGGCCAGCTTGTCATGGCCGTAAGATCGACCGGGGAGGGTAGGTGGTTCGCCGTGCCCTTCTGAAAAATCGCGACCATCGCGCCGCTGGCAATTTCCTCCATACTGAGGCCAGGGTGAGGCGTTGCATCGAAGGCGAAGCCTAAATCCACGTCCTGTACCAGCAGCGCATCGACCAAATCTTTATAATGGTGGGTTTCCACCTCGAAGCTCACGTCTGGATGTTCCTTGCGGAACCGGGCGATCGCTTGGGGCATAAGATCAATGCAGAGAGCTGGAGAGGCTGCAATCCGCAGGCGGCCCGAGCGGCCATCCTTCAGGTTTCGCGCTAGCTTTTTAAGGCTCTCCAAGCCCGAATAGATCTTTTGCACTTCGGCGAATAGCGCAAGCCCCTCGGGCGTTGGGTGCAACCGCCCCCGGATGCGCTGGAATAGCGTAAGGCCAATCTGGTCTTCGGCGTGTTGCAGGATTTTCGTCACCGCTGGTTGCGACACGTTAAGCACGCGCGCAGCTCCGCTGACCGTTCCGGTTACGATGATGGCGTGAAACACTTCAATGTGGCGTAGCCGCATTCCACCCAGGCCCCTCTAACATTTATCTCACTTTTTAACCTAGCGCAGATTGGTCGCAGCGAAAGAGTTATATGAGATTCCCTGAAAGTTATGGAGTACCGAGGCGGCTTAAGACAAAATCGAACAGCGGTGGCACTTCGGCAATATGGGGTATGCCCGCCAAATCCGCCCGATTAAGCCAGCGGGCATCGGCAGCGTCATCAGCGGCCCGCAACAACCCGCGTGGGTTGCTGCCTAACACCGGCACTAAAATGTAATGAAACCCCTCTGAAATCGCTTCTAAAGGCGGCAGCGCCTCGAAGAAATCGGCAACAATCCCGGTTTCCTCCCTCAACTCGCGCCCGGCGGCAGCGAACAGGCGCTCGCCAGCTTCCAGCTTACCACCGGGAAAGCCCCAGAGGCCGCGATTAGGCGGTTTGCCGCGTTCCACCAGCAGCACGCGGTTGCTCTGGCACACGAGCGCGAGAACACCCACGCGCGGGGTGGCGCTCATCGCAATAGCCTTAAAATATGCAGACAAATTTTCAGAGAAAACGTCTCCTGGGGCGAGTGACCGGACTTGAACCGGCGACATCCAGAATCACAATCTGGCGCTCTAACCAACTGAACTACACCCGCCGTCAGGAGAGGCGCTTTCCCTAATCTAATCCTATGAGCCTGTCAAGCGTTGGATCAAAACTTTTGTAAATGCCCAAATTTCGCGCAATGTGAGTATTTTTTTTTCAAATCACTGACGGAATTCTGTGCACGACGCTCTTTTTCCAGGCTATGCCTTGCTGGCACGCAGTGTGCTAATCTCCCAGTGGGGGCCAAGCTGGCGAATGGGTCGTCAGGCGGAACAGAAGCGCAGAACCAATGAAAAAAGTCGAAGCGATCATCAAGCCGTTCAAGCTCGACGAGGTCAAAGAAGCCCTTCACGAGATCGGCATTCAAGGATTGACCGTGACCGAGGCCAAGGGCTTCGGGCGTCAAAAGGGCCATACCGAGCTTTATCGGGGTGCTGAATATGTCGTTGATTTTCTCCCGAAGGTGAAAATCGAGATCGTGATGGACGATGCGATGGTCGAGCGCGCCGTTGAAGCGATCCAGCAAGCTGCCCACACTGGCCGCATTGGCGATGGCAAAATCTTCGTCATTCCTGTCGAAGATGCCATTCGCATCCGAACCGGCGAAAAAGGCGATGACGCGATTTAGTTGATGCCTTAGCCTTATCCAATCCTTAACCTGTCGCCATTCAACCGAAAACGGGAAGATTACAGATGTCCGACGCGAAAACCGTATTGTCGCTGATCCAGGAACATGGCGTGAGGTACGTTGACTTCCGCTTCACTGATCCACGCGGCAAATGGCACCACACGGCGCAGCATATTGTCACGGTCGATGAAGACCTGCTGAATGAAGGCATTATGTTCGACGGCTCGTCGATTGCCGGCTGGAAGGCGATCAACGAATCCGACATGCTGCTAAAGCCGGATCTTTCGACTGCTGTCATGGATCCGTTCTCGGCCCAACCGCAGCTTATTCTGTTCTGCGACGTACTGGAGCCCTCGACGGGCCAAGCCTACAGCCGCGATCCGCGCTCCATCGCCAAGCGCGCCGAAGCCTTCATCATTGCGTCGGGCATCGGCGATACCGTGTTCATGGGGCCGGAAGCCGAGTTTTTCGTGTTCGACGATGTGCGCTTCAAGCAGGGCCAAGCCGAAGGCTTTTACTATCTCGATAGCGAAGAGCTACCGCAGAACAGCGGCAAGGTCTACGAAAACGGTAATATGGGCTATCGCCCCGGCCCGAAAGGCGGCTATTTCCCCGTCGCCCCGGTCGATGGCGGCACGGATTTGCGCGCTGAAATGCTCGATGCTATCGCAGGCATGGGTGTTGAAGTTGAAAAGCATCATCACGAAGTGGCCCCTGCCCAGCACGAGTTGGGGATTAAGTTCTCCACGCTGCTGAAGTGTGCCGACGGGATGCAGATCTATAAGTACTGCGTGCAGAATGTTGCTCACGCTTACGGCAAGACCGCGACCTTTATGCCGAAGCCAATTTTCCAAGATAACGGCTCGGGGATGCACGTTCACCAGTCTATCTGGAAAGACGGCAAGCCGTTGTTTGCGGGCAACCTTTATGCCGATTTGTCGGAAATGGCGTTGTTCTACATCGGCGGTATCATTAAGCACGCCAAAGCGCTGAACGCTTTCACGAACCCCACCACGAATAGCTACAAGCGTTTGGTGCCGGGGTACGAAGCCCCCGTGCTGCTGGCCTATTCGTCGCGCAATCGGTCGGCTTCCTGCCGTATTCCGTTCGCGTCCAACCCGAAGGCCAAGCGTGTGGAAGTGCGCTTCCCCGATCCGCTGGCGAACCCGTACCTTGCGTATTCGGCCATGCTGATGGCAGGGATTGATGGGATCGTGAACAAGATCCATCCGGGTCAAGCCATGGATAAGAACCTGTACGATCTGCCGCCGGAAGAGCTGAAGGAAGTCCCCACGGTCTGCGGTTCGCTCCGCGAAGCCCTCGAAAGCCTAGCAAAAGACCGCGACTTCCTGAAGCGTGGCGATGTGTTCACCGATGATCAGATCGACTCGTACATCGACTTGAAGATGGAAGAGGTGATGCGTTTTGAAACTACCCCGCATCCGGTAGAATTTGAAATGTACTACAGCGCGTAACAATCTGACTCGTGTTGAAATTGTCCCCCGCTGCCAAATCGGCAGTGGGGGATTATTTTTATGGAATAAACCAGGGGTCTCTAGCTAAATTTCGCTGGCGTCAATCAAGCGTTCGTGATTCAGTCGAAGCGCGTCTTACGCATGGAGAGAAACAACACTCCATCCAGATCAATAGGTTCCAGGGGACGGTTTACCCATGATGCGAGGAATGGCGGCGAAAGGGGGTAACTCTCCCCAGGCCAGTGGCGCCCACCGGGATAAGCGCTATACCATTCCCACGCTTTCAGTGGACCTGTTTGCAACCGTTTTTGAAACGCTGCGCTGGTCCTTCTCTCATATGATTCTGAAAGAGTATCAAGGTCCGCTCGAAGTGGGAGCCATTTTTCATGGGGCTTTCACCTTCCCCAACCGCACCACGGTAGGCTTGTTTGAAGGCAAGGTGGCGCGGGCCGATACAGGCAAACAGTTACTGGGGATCGAGTTTACCTGGATTAGTAAAGAGGGCTTTGCTCTCATGGAGTATATGCACTCGCTGCGCCCGGAGGATAACCCTGATAAGGGTGATCCGATGCGTGTGACGATGAATTACCCCACGATCAACTGGTCGTTATCGGGGATGCTGCTGGGTGAATATGATCCGCCCGAAGGTGTGAAGCCGGATATGCAGTTGCGCGGCATCATCCGTACTGAGAAATCCCAAGAAAGCGGGATTTTCACGGCCAAAGTCGTGCGCGCCAACGCCGTACGGCGCACCTTGGCGCTCACCTTTACCTCGCTATCGTCTGAACTCTTCGACATGCTGGAAACAGCGATTAAAAAGCACCCGTCGCTTCCCGATATGTAAGGGCTTTAGCGCGGGCCAATGGCCCCCGGCAAGCGGTGAACCGGCGCACTCGGTGCAAGCTCCTCGGGAATCGCCAAAATCCCCCAACGATGACAGAGCGCGCCGAGGCTTGGCGCTGACGTCAGCACGCACAGCGGGATCGCGAGCAGATAGGCCGCCAGCAGCGGTGCAGCCCACGGCAGTGCGCCTGGTGCGCCGATCCACAGGCCAATTCCGAACAGGCACCCGAACAGCGTTGGGAACCACAGGCCCCGAACGGCCTGCCGCCAGCTTACCCGATAGCCCTGGCGCTGCTGCGCGTCCCACCCCACGGCTTTGCCGAACAGCAGCCCAACCATAAAGCGGGTTTCGATCAGGCTGATGACCGGGGCGAACAGCGTCATCAACACCAACTCGATCAACGCCCCGCCAACGAGTCGCAGAGTGCCGCCGTAGCGTTGGCGCTCGCGGCGCTGGAGCAGCAGATCAATCACACCCAAAACCTTGGGGGAGAGGCTAAGGCTCATCATCACCCCGAACAAGGTTAGCCCCAACTCCGCCGGGTAGGGGGCCGGTCCTGCCGGCAGATAGGCTTGCGCCAAGCCGAACAGCAAAAAGCCCATCCACGCGGGTGCGCCAACGTACATCAAGATCGCCAGGAGGATTTGAATGCGCGAGACGAGGCGCAGCCCCGGCAGGCCCAGTAGTTGAAAATACTGCATATTGCCCTGGCACCAACGCAGGTCTCGCTTAACGAAATCGGGCAGGGCGGGCGGGTTTTCTTCCCAGCTTGCGCCTTCTTCCGGCACGACGCGCACCTCGTATCCGGCGCGGCGCAAGAGGGCGGCCTCCACTTGGTCGTGGGAAAGGATTAAGCCCCCGAGCGGTGGTTTTCCGGCCAGCACGGGAAGCTCGCACGCATCCCGGAACGGCGCGAGGCGGATTAGGGCATTATGCCCCCAGAATGGCCCGCAGTCGCCCTGCCACCAGGCACCGCCCATTGTGTAGGTCCGCATCCCCTGGCGCATCCCAAACTGGAAGGCGCGCGCAAAAAAACTCCCCGACGGCATCCCGACGACGAGAGTTTGCAGCAGCCCCACCTGCGGGAAGGTTTGCAGACTGCGGACAAGGCGCAAAATCGCGTCCGCCCCCATCAGGCTGTCGGCATCAAGCGGCAGGAAGAAATCATAGCCCTCGCCGTAGCGGGTGAGAAAATCGCGAACATTCCCGGCCTTGAAGCCCGTATTGTCGGTACGGCGGCGGTAGATCAACTCTTCGGGGTGGGCATCGCTCGCTTTCCAGGCGGCGAAAGCGGCTTCTTCGGTCGCAGCCGCGTCCGGGCGGGAGGTGTCGGAGAGCAGGAAGAAGTGGAACTGCCGCCCCCAGCCGTTAGTCTCCAAATCGGCGCGCATCAGGCACAGCCGAGCAATCACTGCCTCCGGGTCTTCATGGCGAATGGTCATGGTGATGGCCGTGCGTGTAGTGATGGGCCTGCGGTCGCTCATGGGCACGAGGCGCGGGTTGACCGTCGCCACCGGATCAACCCCCAACCGTCCCGCCACATGCACCAACCCAAAGCCGATCAGCGCGTTCCAAAACCCCAGCACGGTCCACGGTAGGCTTAGGATGAAGCAAGTGAGCGCGCCGATTTCGGCCCAACTCCAGCCGTTCACGTCCAGAATTTGCACCATCATCGCCGTCACGATCAGACCGAGACCGAAGCAGAGCACTAGCATCAGTCCGCGCCGCAGCCCCATCGCAGGGGGGCGCGTCGTGTCGGCATTGGGGCGGGCGGTTCGGTCGGTCATCGTGTCTCTCGGTGGGGTTAAAATATAAGGGGCCACTGGCAATTCCGCGTCAGCTTCCTATAGTCCTTTCCGGCCCATCGCCGGAAGCCTAGGAGTGTTGTAGCGTGACAGATGCCGCCCTCGCCCTTTGGTACGTTGCACCGGGGAAAATAGATGCGCGTCCAGCGGCGTTGGGATTAGGAAATTTGCGGCTGCGAACGCTTTATTCCGGGGTGAGCCGGGGTACCGAGCGCCTTGTGCTGAACGGCCAGATTCCCCCCAGCGAAGCCGAGCGGATGCGCGTTCCGGCCCAGGAGGGCGATTTTCCGTTCCCGGTGAAATATGGCTACTGCTGCGTGGCGGAGGTCATTGAGGGGCCAGACCCGTGGCAGGGGCAGCGCGTCTTCACCCTCCACCCGCATCAAACTCTGTTTCAGGCCGATGCCGCGCGGGTTACGCTATTGCCGCCCGGTCTTCCTCCAGCGCGCGCGGTTCTGGCGGCCAATATGGAAACCGCGTTGAATGCCATATGGGATTCCGGGGCGGGGCCTGCCGACCGGATTGCGGTTGTCGGCGGCGGGTCTGTAGGAGTGTTGATCGCCGCCCTGGCGGCGGGCCTGCCGGGGGCAGCGGTAACGCTGCTCGACCCGGACCCCGCTCGGCAGGCGCTGGCGGTTAATTTCGGTGTTGGCATCAATGCCGCCGCCGCCCAAGACGCCGATGTGGTCTTCCACGCCTCCGGGGTGGCTGCCGGGCTGCAAACCGCGCTTGATCTCGCGGGGATGGAAGCCAATGTGGTCGAACTCAGTTGGTACGGCACCAAGCCGATTGCGGTGTCCCTCGGCGGGGCGTTTCATAGTAAGCGCTTACGACTCATCTCCTCCCAGGTGGGGCAGGTGTCGCCAGGGCGTCGGCCTCGCTGGAGCTACGGGCGGCGGTTGATGGCAGCGCTTGCGTTGCTGGCCGATGCGCGCTTCGATGCGCTGTTATCGGCACCGATTCCCTTTGCCGAGGCATCCAAACGGCTGCCTCGGCTGTTGTCCGAAGGGGGCAGCGCGCTTATGCCCCTTATTTCCTACCCCACCGAAGGAGTGCGCTGAATGTTTGCGCTGGAAGTTCGAGACCATATTATGATTGCCCACAGTCTGCCGCGCCCGGTGTTCGGCCCGGCGCAGGGGCTGCACGGCGCGACCTTCATTGTCGATGTCGCCTTCTTTCGGGCGGAGTTGGACCAGGATAACCTTGTCGTCGATATTGGCCTTGCGGCAGACGCGCTGAAGCAGCTGTTAGCGCCGCTGAATTATCAGAACCTCGATGCGGTTCCGGTGCTGGCGGGTAAGATCACCACCACCGAGTTTCTGGCCCGCTATATCTTCGACGGGATGCGCGCTGCCGTTCAGGCCGGTGCCCTTGGCCCCTACGCGGGCGGGTTGGATAAGATCCGCGTTAGCCTCGAAGAATCCCACGTTGCCCGCGCTTGGTACGAAGGGACGATTGCGTGACGGCTGTTTTCGTTTATCCGGGCGATCTCGATCAGCCAACGGGCGGCTATCGTTATGACGCGGCCCTGTTGCGGGAATGGGCGGCAGCGGGGGTGAGCGTAACCGCGATCAGTCTGCCGGGGAGCTACCCCCATCCCTCCGAGGCCGATTTGGCTGCCGCTCAGGCACTGCTGGCCTCAGTCCCCGCCGATGTGCCAATTTTGATCGACGGCCTCGCTTTTGCCGTGCTGCCGGGGGCATGGCTCGACCGTTTGGGCAAGCGCTGGCAGGCGCTTATCCATCACCCACTATGCCTCGAAACCGGGCTAGACCCGGCGCAGGCGGCGGCGTTAGAGGCTGGCGAGCGCGAAGCCCTGAGCCGGGCGGAACTGGTCGTCGTGACTAGCCGAGCGACCGGGGAAACGCTGCATACGCTCTTTTCCGTGCCTGAGAATAAGATTCTGCTCGCGCCGCCCGGAATCATCCGCTACCGCCGCGCGGCCCCCCAGGGGGTGCCGATGATTTTGAGCGTAGGGGCGATCAGCCCGCGCAAGAATTTCGATGGGTTGGTGGCGGCGTTGGCGATGGTGCAAGATTTGGCTTGGACGGCGATCATTGTCGGCTCCGACGCCCATTCGCCAGAAACGGGGGCCGCGCTGCGGGCGCAAATCGCAGCCCTTGGGCTTGGCGATCGGATCACCCTCACGGGCGCGCTAACGGGGCCTGCGCTGGAAGATGCCTATGCGCGCGCCGCGTTCTACGCTCACGCCGCCCATTACGAAGGGTTCGGCATGGCCTTGGCCGACGCGCTCGCCTCCGGTTTGCCGACAGTGGCCTCGACGGGCGGCGCGGTAGGGGATTGGCTGCCGGAGGGGGCAGCGTTGCGGGCAACCCCGACAGCGGTGTCGCTTGGGGAGAATCTGCGCCGCCTGCTGACCGATGCCGCGCTGGCCGGCCGCCTCGCGGAGGCAGGCCGGGCGATTGAGTTTCCAACCTGGGCCGGTAGCGCGGCCAAGATTGCGGAGCGCTGGGTATGAGTGGGTTTTCTGCCGATTGGCTCGATCTACGCGCCCCTGCCGATGCGGCAGCGCGTGATGCTGGATTGCTGGCGGAGGTTTCCCGCCTCGCCCCGCGCCGGATTCTGGATCTCGGGTGCGGGACGGGCGCGATGCTGGCTACCTTACGCCCGCACCTCGCCCCCGGCAGTTCCTGGGTATTGGTCGATGGCGACGCCGGGTTGCTGGAGGAAGCGGCGTTCCGAGGCGCGGCCCTGCGGATACAAGACCCTGGCCTCAACGTCACCTGCCTCCACCGCAACCTTGTGGAAGACCCGTTGCCGCTCACGGAAGCCTTGCCCGATCTGGTGACGGCGACGGCGCTGTTCGATCTGGTCTCGGCCCCCTGGTTGGGGCGTTTCCTCGATGCTTTGGCTGCCCGGCGCTTACCGCTCTATGCCGCTCTATCCTATGACGGCGTGATGCGGTGGGAACCGACGCATCCCAAGGATGATGCGATCATGGCGGGCTTCAACCGGCATCAACAGACCGAAAAAGGCTTCGGCGGCCCCGCCCTCGGCCCGCTCGCCCCCGGTGTTATGCAGAGGGGGCTTGAGGCGCGCGGCTACCGCGTTCTCACTGCCGGCAGCCCGTGGCGGGTAGGGCCAGAACAGGCCGCGATGATTGCCGCCTTGATCGACGGCATTGCCTTGGCAGCGCAAGAGGAAGGGTCGGTTGCCGATTGGCAGGCTTGGCAGACAGCTCGGCACACCGCAACCCGCCTCTGCGTCATCGGTCATACGGACCTGTTGGCGTTGCCGGGTTAATCCGTGAAAGCTACCGCTTAAAACGGCCCCATGCGGCGCAGCAACCCATCCTTCAGCACGAATTGATGGTAGAGCACGCCTAAAACATGCAGCACGATCAGCCCAATGAGAGTGTAGGCGAAGATTTCGTGGAGGGTGAAAAGTTGTGCGGCGAGGGCGGTATTAGGGGCGATCAGTGCAGGCAATGTCACCATTCCCAAAAAGATCACCGGCGCGCCGAAGGCCGAACTGCCGAGCCAGCCTAAAATCGGCAGCGCCAGCAACAGGCCGTAGAAGCCGATATGCACCAGCTTCACCACCGCCTGTTGCAAGGGCGGCATTCCTGGCGCGGGAGGCGGCAAAGGGCCGTTCCAGCGCAGCCACGCACGTACAATGATGAGCGCGAGGGCGATCAGGCCGAAGGATCGGTGAAGATCGAAGAGTTGGTTCATAGTCTGCCCCGGTGCAATCCTGTTCATCAGCAATCCGATGCCGATAACCAAGACGATCAAGAGGCCCATCGCCCAATGGACGAGGCGCAAGAGGCGCGGGTAACGCTCGGTCATCTGTCTTTCTCCGAAAACGCGCAATCAACGATAATATCCCCGCCGCGCAGTGGGTAGCAGCGGGTGATGGGGCGCAACGCGCCGTCCAGCCGATCAATCGGCGGCAGCGTGAGGCCCGGTAATCCCGAACCGAGGATCAGCGGCCCGATTAGGAAATGCAATCTGTCTAACGCCCCGGCGGCCAGGAAATGCGATAGAGTATGCGCGCCGCCTTCGACCAAAATCCGGCGAATGCCAACCTGTCGTAAGGCTGCAAGAATCACCTGCGGCGCAATCGGCTCGCCCGGCACCCCTGGTAGCGGTACGATTTCAACGCCTTCGGGACGAACGAGATTACCCCGCTGCATCACAATCCGCCGCCCCGGCGTTTGCCACAGCCGCGCCGTGTTCGGCACGCGGCCATTAGGATCGAGCACGATACGCGCCGGGTGCTCCCCCGGTACATGACGCACGGTCAACAGCGGATCATCGGCAATCACAGTCCCCGCCCCAACCAGCACGCCCTCGACCAGCGCGCGCAGGCAGTGCAGATGGGTGAGCGCCGCCGCCCCATTGATATAGTGAGAATGGCCCGTGCGCGTCGCGATCCGGCCATCGAGCGATTGCCCCAACTGCCCAATCACCAGCGGTGCCGTTCCCAACAGCGGCTCGAAAATCTGCGAGAGAGTGCAGGCGGGATCAATTTCGCGCGGCACAGACTGTCGATGCCGCTCCAGCAACGCCGTCCAGCGCTCTAGGGAAAACTCGGTCGTATCGACGGCAGAGAGGGTATCCATACGGATTAACCTAGGGCGGGTGGGGCCAGAAGAACAGGGCAGGGCGCGTGGGCGAAGGTTAGTTTCAGATGATGACGGATTTCATCTTCCCTCTCTCGATACTGCTGGCCGCGCGTTTGGATGCAGAAGCGCGGGAGGCAGTCTTTTAGGGGCGATGCTGAACGAGCGCCTTTGCGGCCTCGGCAAGGCTCGGGCCTGGGCAAATCCAAGCCGCACTCGGTACGCGCACCCGCTCTGCCGTTGAGGCCGCTAACGCCGGATGCGTGACGATGGCCTGCGCGCGGGACGTGGCGGTGTTCATATGATCGTCGATCACCAGCACGTCGGGTTTTGCCGCCAGCACGGCTTCTACCGACACCGCCCCGCCGCGCGTAACCCCCAGACTGCCCGCAAGATTACGGTAGCCGACTGCTTCTAAAATCTCGCCGCTCACCGATTTCGCGCCGGAAGTATAGCCGTTGGGCCGCCAGATTAGCGCCGTTTGCGCTTTTATCGGAGCCTTGGCCTTGGCGTCGGCAAGATCGGCGGTGAGGCGGGCGACCATCGCTTCGCCTGCTTCCGGCACCTCTAAGCGCGCGGCGAGGGTGCGGATCATCGCTTCGGTCGCCGCCAGCCCCTCGGGCGTGGGGAGGCGGTGAATGGCAATCGCTTGCCGGGCAAAGATCTCCGCCGCGCTACGGTCGCGAAAGCTGTGTACTATGACTAAATCTGGCCGCTGGCGAATCACGTCTTCAGCGCTCGTCCTCACAACCGGAATGCCCTCGGCTTGTCGGTAGGCCGCCGATAGCGTCGGGTCGGCAGCAAGGGGTGAGACAGCAGCGATGCGGTGGCGTGGCAGTAGCCCTAACACTAGTTGATCGGCACAAAGGTTGGTCGAAACTACCCGTTGCGGCGGGTTAGCGGCGGCGGCGGTACTGACCAGCGCCGCCGCAAGCCAGAAACTAAGAGCGAATTTTAACATAGGAACCTGGCGCTTCCTCCAGAAGCGGAAACTTCTCCGATCCCAACGCCAGCGCTGGAATTTCCGCACCGGAATGGCCACGCAGCCACTCCCGCCACGTTGGCCACCAGGAGCCTGGGCGCTGTTCCGCCCCCTCCAGCCACGCATCGGGCGTTGCCGGGCAGTCTGGGCGGATCCAGTGGGCGTATTTATTGGCCGCAGGCGGGTTGACGATCCCAGCGATATGGCCGGAGCCTGCTAACAGGAACTGCACTGGGCCGCTGTAAAGCTGCGTGCCGGCATACGTGCTTTTCCACGGTGCGATATGATCTTCGCGCGCCGAGACGATCAGCGTGGGGGTTTTTACCTTCCGCAGATCAATCTTCACGCCATCCAACTCGATCCCGCCCGGCTCGATCAGCAGATTCTCCTGATACATTTTCCGCAGGTAGAAACTGTGCATCCCGGCGGGCATACGGGTAGAATCACCGTTCCAATAGAGTAGATCGAAGGGGAACGGGTCTTTGCCCAGCAGGTAGTTATTCACCACGAACGACCAAATTAAGTCATTCGCACGCAGCATATTGAAGCTATTAGCCATATCGCGACCTTCGAGCACGCCGGTTTTGGCCATTTTATGCTCAAGCGACTGTAACTGTTCTTCGTCGATGAAGACCGATAGTTCGCCCGCCTCGGTGAAATCCACCATCGTCGTAAAATAGGTTACGCTTTGCACGGGCGTGCGGCGTTTGGCGGCCAGATAGGCAAGCGTGCTGGCCGTGAGCGTGCCGCCCAGGCAATAGCCGATAAGGTTCACCTTCGGCTCGCCCGTTATCGCTTGAACGGCGGCCATCGCGTCTAGCGGGCCTTCCTTCATGTAGTCGGCAAAACTCTTGCCGGTCAGGCGCGGTTCGGGGTTGACCCAGGAAATGCAAAAGACCGTCAACCCTTGATCGACCGCCCATTTTATAAAGGAGTTTTGCGGCTTCAGGTCGAGAATATAAAATTTATTGATCCAGGGCGGCACGATCAGCAGCGGGGTCTTCTGTACGGTCTCCGTGGTTGGTGAGTATTGAATAAGCTCGATCAAATCGTTGCGAAATACTACCGCGCCGGGGGACAGCGCGATATTGCGGCCCACCTCGAACGCTTCGGTATCGGTCATTGAGATACGAAGCTCGCCGTGGCCTTTTTCTAGGTCTTCGACCAAGTTTTGCAAGCCATGCAGCAGGTTTTCTCCGCCGGTTTCGAGCGTTTTCCGCAACACCTCCGGGTTGGTTAGCAGAAAGTTCGATGGGGCCATGGCATCGACGAATTGGCGCGTGTAGAAATCCACCTTCTGCGCGGCCTTTGGATCCAGCCCCTCGACCTGCTTAACTTGGTTCTGCATCCACCGTGCCGTGAGCAGGTAGGATTGCTTAATGTAATCGAACAGAACATTTTCGTTCCAGGCGGAATCTTTGAAGCGCTTGTCATCGCGGTTCGGGGTCACGACTGGCTGGGCGTCCTCCCCCATCCAGCGGCGCGCAGCGCTCTGCCAAAGGTTCACATAGTCGCCCCACAGTTCTACCTGCGCTTGCAAAATCCGGCTGGGGTCGGTCATCAGCCGCGTCGTCATTTCCAGAAAAGCCGTGGCGATTGAGGTGGGCGTGCCGTTATCCATCGTTAGCGGATCGTTCTTATGCCGCTCCATGAAATCGGCGATGATATGATGGCTGCGCTCGGCGATATCGCCCATCACGCGCGACCATTCCGCCGGGTCGGGCAGGGCCACGGTGGGCACCTCGTTGTTCGCGGATTGGTTGGGGGTTGTTTGGTTTTCGGTCATGATCGTCCTCCCGCCCGGCGCACTTGGTGCGCGCCTTTTTTTTGATCCCGGCGCACTTGGCGCGCGCCTCTTTTTATCAGTCCTAGCGCCTTTAACGGGCACCTGTTTTTTTATCGACACCAACCGAAACAACTGCCCGTCATGGTTTTTCTTGCCAGAGGGGCGGATTTTGCGTGTTCTGTCGGCGCGCCCTGTTTCTCTTTCTGGATAACACGGATAGGAAGCGGTCGCAGCCGGAAAGCGTTGGGTTCAGACTTGGGGGAAAAAGTATGCCACAGCGGGTTGAGACGATACGCAAAAACAGAAGCGCTGGCCGCCTGCTATCCGTATCGCTGCTGGCGCTGCTGCTGAGTGGCTGTAGCGACCTCGGATTGTTCACCGATACCAAAACGGTGGATGATGGCACCTATCCCAACCTGGGCGCGGTTCCGGCGCGGCCTGCCTCCCGGTCCGACGCGCCGCAGCGGCAAGCGGTGCGCGACGGGTTGGCATCGGACCGGGAGAATGCGCGCTACAGCGCCGATCCCATCCGCCGCCCGTATCCCGAAGGCAAAGCCGCCGCCCTGCCGCCGACGTTAAGCGACGGCAATTTTCCCGCAGCGTCCAACTTTCGCCCAACGGAAGCACCAATCGGTTCGGCCCCGGCCCCAGTAACGCCGACAACGATAAAGATGGAGCCGATTTCCCCGCCAGTGGGCCAAGTCGCGCCGTCTTCCCAAGGCTTGCCGGTATTGCCGCCGTCCGAGCCGCGCCAACTCGCGCCCGAGGCACCGCCGCTCGCCCCGGCCGATCTCGTGCCCCAAGCCGCGCCTGCGCCCGCCTTAGTCCCAGTTTCAGCGCCCTCTGCCGTTTCGGTAGCGCCGATCGCGCCTGCGCCGCAACCTCCGAATGGTGCCTCAATTGATGCGCGGCTGGATGCTATGTTGGCCGAAGCGGGTATTGATCCCGCCCGGCGGCAGAGTGCGGCTGATACCGCAACCACCGCCCCCTCGCTGGCGACGCTCTATTTCCGCGATGGCTCCGCCCATCTCGATGGGGCAGCGCTGACGGTACTGCGGCAAGTGGCCCAGATTCAGAAATCCCGAGGCGAGCGTTTAGTGCTGGTCGGCCATGCAAGCCGAAGAGCCGAGACGAACGACCCGCGCAAACGCGAAACTTTCAATCAAAAAATCAGCGCTGAGCGGGCCGAAAATGTCCGTAAAGCCTTGGTGAGTTTGAAAGTTCCGGCGCTCTCCCTCTCAGTGCGCGCGGCGGGCGACACTGCGGCAGTGTATGACGAGGCGGCACCGGCGGGCGAGGCGGCCAACCGCAAGGTCGAAATTTATCTTGAAGATTAAGGCCGCTCGCGCCTAAACGAACCATCGCCCCGGCGTGTGGGGACAGCCGGGGTATCTTCTTATTCGTCCCCGTGGGTTAGGCCGATGGGGGATAGACCGATGGACAGCGACTTTCACAGCATTCGCCGCTTACCGCCTTACGTTTTTGCGGAAGTGAACAAGCTGAAAGCCGCCGCCCGCGCGAATGGCAGAGACGTTATAGATTTTGGTATGGGCAACCCGGATAGCCCGACGCCGAAACATATCGTCGATAAGCTGATCGAAGCCGTGCAGAACCCGCGCACGCACCGATATTCCATGAGCAAGGGCATTCCCGGTTTGCGGAAAGCCATTGCGGGCTATTACGAGCGTCGGTTTAACGTGCCGCTCGATCCTGAAACCGAAATCGTTGCCACTCTGGGGTCGAAGGAGGGGCTGGCGAACCTCGCCAATGCGATTACTAGCCCCGGCGACACGATTATGGTGCCGAATCCCTCCTACCCAATCCACGCTTTCGGTTTCATGATGGCGGGGGCCTCCATCCGCCACTTGCCGACGACCGAAGGCAATGATTTTATGGTGATGCTGGAGCGGGCTGCGAAGCACTCAGTGCCCGCGCCGACCGCGCTGATCGTCAACTACCCCTCGAACCCGACTGCCGAAGTGCGCGGGTTGGATTTTTATGCCGATATTGTCGATTTCTGTCGCAAGCGGAACATTTGGGTTCTGTCGGATATGGCCTATTCGGAGCTTTATTTCGATGATAACCCGCCCCCTTCCATCCTCCAGGTGCCGGGCGCGATGGATATTGCGGTGGAGTTCGGCAGCCTGTCGAAAACCTACTCCATGCCCGGCTGGCGGATGGGCTATGCGGTGGGCAACAAGAAGCTGATTAACGCGCTGACGCGGATCAAATCTTATCTCGATTACGGGGCGTTCGCGCCCATTCAGATCGCTGCCGCTGCGGCGCTGAATGGGCCGCAGGATTGCGTCGAGGAGATGCGCGTTATGTATAAGCAGCGCCGAGATGTGTTGATTCAATCGCTGGCGCAAGCCGGATGGGACGTGCCGTCGCCGCCCGCGACGATGTTCGCCTGGGCACCAATCCCGGATCGTTTTAAGCATCTGGGCAGCTTGGAGTTCTCCAAACGCTTGCTGCTGGAAGCCGATGTGGCGGTTGCTCCCGGTGTCGGCTTTGGGGAATATGGCGACGGGCATGTGCGGCTTGCGTTGGTCGAAAATCCGCAGCGCGTTCGCCAAGCCGCCCGCTCGATCAAGACCTTCTTCGGGCGCGACGATGTGGCGGATGCGGCGTTCACGCCGGTGCTTCAAATGGCAGCTCAATAAGCGTTTGCCACTACCCGACGACGTAAAAAATAAGGTGAGAGATTGGTATGGAAGATCGTAAACCGTTGCGCGTCGGCATTGCCGGTTTGGGTGTCGTCGGCGCGGGCGTCATCGGGGTGTTACAGCGGAATGCCGCACAGATTGCGGCCCGCGCAGGCCGTTCCATCGAGGTGGTGGCGGTGGCCGCACGGGACCGCACGCGGGATCGCGGTGTCGATCTCTCGACGGTAACTTGGGCCGAGACGGCAACCGATCTCACTCAGCGCAATGATGTCGATGTGTTCGTTGAACTCATCGGCGGGTCGGAAGGCCCGGCGCGGGAGGCGGTGGAAGCGGCGCTGGCGCGCGGTTTGCCCGTCGTGACCGCCAATAAGGCGCTGCTTGCCCATCATGGCGCAGAGCTTGCGCGGATGGCGGAAGCGCGCGGCGTAACGCTGGCGTTTGAAGCGGCAGTGGCCGGCGGTATCCCGGTTATTAAAGTACTGCGCGAAGGTTTGGCGGCCAACCGCTTCAGCCGCGTTTACGGCATTCTCAACGGCACCTGTAATTACATCCTGACCAAGATGCGCCAGGAAGGCCGCGATTTTGCCGATGTGCTGGCCGACGCGCAAAAGCTGGGGTACGCCGAAGCCGATCCTACCTTTGATCTGGACGGTATCGACGCCGCGCACAAGCTCTCAATTCTGGCGGCGGTGGCGTTTGGGGCCGATGTGGCGTTCGATAAGGTGCATGTCGAAGGTATCCGTCACGTCTCGGCGGTCGATATCGCCTTTGCCGAAGAACTCGGCTACCGGATCAAGCTGCTCGGTATTGCCGCCCTCACCGATGCCGGGTTGGAACAGCGGGTTCACCCCTGCATGGTGCCGGTCGATAGCGCCATTGCTTCGGTGGAAGACGTTTATAATGCCGTGGTGGCCGAAGGCGATGCGGTTGGAACGTCGATGATGGTTGGGCGCGGCGCGGGGGCGGGGCCAACGGCCTCGGCAGTAGTCTCCGATCTCATTGATCTGGCGCGCGGCTTTTCGGTGCCGACCTTTTCGGTGCCGGTCGCCGCGAAAAATGTGTTGCCGTCGGTTGCCATTGATAAGCATCGCGGTGCGTACTATGTACGCTTGACGGTGCTGGACCAGCCGGGCGTGATTGCCGATATTGCCGGCGCGTTGCGCGACGAAAAGGTTTCGATGGAAGCGATGATCCAGCGCGGGCGCAATCCGGGGGAAATCGTGCCGGTCGTGCTCACCACCCACGAAACCGACGAAGCCGCGATGCGCCGGGCGCTCGCCCGGATGGACGGCTTGCCCGCGATCACAGAGCCGCCCCGCGTTATCCGCATCATGGAACAAGTGTAAGCGCCGTGGGAGAGTGTGCGGGACGCAAATGCGTCGCTGCCACCGATTCCGTTTGCTCGGGATTTGCTCAGGCGCTATCACCCTGCCCAACTGTTAGCCTCGGCGCTCGCCGATGCCTCTTGGAGACATTCGCCCATGTCGATGGACCGTAACCTCGCCCTTGAAGCCATTCGTGTTACCGAAGCTGCCGCACTCTCTGCCTCCCGCCTGATGGGCCGGGGCGATGAGAAAGCCGCCGATCAAGCCGCTGTGGACGCGATGCGCCGCGCGCTAAACGATCTCGATATCGACGGCACGGTGGTCATCGGTGAAGGCGAGCGCGACGAAGCGCCGATGCTCTATATCGGCGAGAAGGTTGGCACCGGCCAAGGCCCGCGCATTGATATTGCCCTCGATCCGCTGGAAGGCACTACGATCACCGCCAAGGGTGGCCAGAACGCCCTTGCCGTCATCGCGATGGCGGAAGCGGGCGGGTTCTTGAACGCGCCGGACGTGTATATGGATAAGATCGCCGTTGGCGGCGGTCTGCCGGACGGTGTGGTTGATATTGATGCCGATCCTGCGACCAATCTGAAGAACCTGGCGCTGGCCAAAAAGCTCGCGGTGGAAGACCTTGTGGTCTGCATCCTCGATCGCCCCCGCCATTCGGATTTGATCGCCAAGGTGCGTGCGGCAGGCGCGCGCATTATGCTGATTTCCGATGGGGATGTGTCGGGTGTGATCGCGACCTCCACCCCCAACTCCGGCGTCGATCTCTATCTCGGCTCGGGCGGTGCGCCGGAAGGCGTGTTAGCGGCTGCCGCCTTGCGCTGCATCGGCGGCCAGATGCAGGGCCGGTTGCTGTTCCGCAACGATGACGAGCGGGGCCGGGCGACCCGCATGGGGATTGCCGATTTTAACCGCAAATATTCGATGCTCGATCTTGCGAAAGGCGACGTAATGTTCGCCGCAACCGGCGTAACCGATGGCGCGATGCTGCAAGGCGTTCGCCTATCTCCTGGCGGTGCCACTACGCATTCGCTCATCATGCGCTCGGCGACGGGCACGGTGCGCTATGTGACCGCTCAGCACAATACAGTGCTGAAGCCCTTCGCTCACTGAGACGATGACCAGCGCTGCCGCCTTTCTAGGGGTCGAACGCTCGCTTGGCGGGCGGCGCTGGATTGATCGTGGTGGCGACGCGCGGCTGGGCCTCGCCCTCGCGCAACGCCTTAGCCTGCCCGATCTTGTTGGGCGGCTGATGGCAGGGCGCGGCGTGACGTTAGAGGGGGCGGAGGATTTCCTAAACCCCACCTTGCGCCGGGGGCTACCGGACCCGTCTAGTTTTCTCGATATGGATAAGGCGGCAGAAGCGCTTGCCGCCTGCGTTACGCGCGGCGGACAGATAGGGTTGTTCGGCGATTACGACGTGGACGGTGCCACCTCCACCGCAGTGTTGTGGCGCTTTTTTAACGCGCTCGGCCCTGCGCCGCTCATCCATATTCCCGACCGTATGACCGAAGGCTATGGGCCCAATGCTCCGGCGCTGATCGCGCTGAAGGCGAAGGGGGCGGATATTATCGTGACCGTCGATTGCGGCGCGACCGCTCACGAGCCGCTGCGCTTGGCTGCCGAAGCGGGGGTATCGGTGATCGTCTGCGATCATCACGTGGGTGAGCCTGCCTTACCGCCCGCGCTGGCCGTCGTGAACCCCAACCGTTTCGACGAAACCACCGAACATCGCACCTTGGCCGCCGTGGGTGTGGCGTTTCTGCTCGCGATTGCCGTCAATCGCCTGCTGCGCGGGCAGGGGTTCTACACCGCTTCCGGGCGGGCCGAGCCGGATTTGATAGGGCTGCTCGACATCGTGGCGCTGGGGACGGTGGCCGACGTGGTGCCGCTAACGGGGGTGAACCGCGCGCTGGTAACACAGGGACTGGTCGTGCTGCGGCAACGCCGCACGGTGGGCCTGCGCGCGCTGGCGGATAGTGCTGGCCTCGATGAAGCGCCGGAAGCCTATCACCTCGGCTTCATCTTCGGCCCGCGCGTTAACGCCGGGGGCCGCGTGGGGGAGGCGGGGTTGGGCGCGCGCCTGCTGACCACCGAAGACCCTATCGAAGCGCAAGCCATCGCCCAGCAACTGCATCATTACAATGAGGAACGCCGGGCGATTGAAGCCTTCGTGCAAGAAGACGCCATCGCCAAACTGGAAAGCGCGCCGCCAAAGCAGGATCAACCGCTCATTCTGGTCGCGGGCGAGGGCTGGCATCCGGGCGTTATCGGCATCGTCGCGTCCCGTTTGAAGGAGCGCTATCACCGCCCAGCCTGCGTGGTCGCGCTGGAGAATGGTATCGGCAAAGGCTCTGGCCGTTCAGTGCCTGGCGTGGCCCTGGGGGATGCGGTAATCGCGGCGCGGCAGGCGGGGTTGCTCACCAACGGCGGCGGGCACGCAATGGCGGCGGGCTTCACCGTTACCGAAGATAAGCTGGCGGATCTCGAAGCCTTCCTGTCTCAGCGGATTATTGATGATCTCGCCGGTGCCCCCCTGGTGCCGCACCTGTCGATGGATGCGACGTTGGATTGCCAGGGCGCGACACCGGATTTACTAAGCCAAGTGGCCCGCCTCGGCCCCTTCGGCCAGGGCAATTCCGAGCCGCGTTTCGTCGTTACCCCGGCGCGGTTGGTGAAGGCCGATGTGGTGGGAGCCGCGCACGTCCGGCTTATCCTCACAGGGCCGAATGGCGGGCGACTGAAGGCGATTGCTTTCCGCTGCCTCGATACCCCCTTGGGCGACGCGCTGATGAACCATCGCGGGGCCTATTTCCATCTTGCCGGCCACCTGCGGCGCGACACTTGGCAAGGGGCTGAAGGCGTGCAATTCATCGTGGAAGACGCAGCCCCGATGGTCTGATTCTGAGGATTGTTAGGGTTCTTCGGCCCTTGATCATCGGAATGTCACGAAACGCAGGCGACCGAACAAACTCCCGCTTGACCACTCCCCGGCTTTCGCGTTATCAACCGCCAACGCCAAGACGTCCCCATCGTCTAGAGGCCTAGGACACCAGCCTTTCACGTTGGTAACACGGGTTCGAATCCCGTTGGGGACGCCAATCATGCCAGGGTCTGTTGATTTTTCCAGATTTTCAAGGCGCTTTTCAAATTTTACGTGTGTTCAAAAGAAACAGGTTCGTTTCTTTTGCGTGACCAGCGATCCCGCTGTGTTAAAATAATCAAAGCAGCGGAAGCCTTGACGCACCCGGCCGATGCCCCGGAAACAGCGCTGTCCTTTTATGTGAATGACAGGAAGCCCCTACCGGTTGCTGGTTTGCCGAAGGCAGGGCAAAAGACACTGCGTCCCTCATCGCTCGAATGCTTGAACAGGGGGTTGGGAAGGCTGAAGGGGATTCTTGGGGACAGCAAATGAAGCACCGCATCTTAACGGATCGGCGCGGGCAGCGCACGCCGCCGCTACCGTGTAACCACTGCCGGGCCTTATTCCCCTTGGATATCCTCACTTGGGAAACTGAATATTGCGCCTGCCGCCCCGACTGCGATGCCGAACGGGCGGAAGGCCAAGCACGCTGCCCTGCCTGTGGCAATCTCGGCATCATCAGTTATGCCGACGAAGGCTCGCTTGTCGAATTAGTCGAATGGTTTGGCGGTACCACGCCTCAGCGTTGGCGCTGTCAGGTCTGGACTGACGATACTCCCCCGTCGCTTGATCCGCTCGATACGCTCTACGGACCTGCGACTCCTGAAAATCGCTGGATTGCCGAAATCTCGGCACTACTCGACAACAACACCTACCAGTTTCCGCGAGCCGAGAAGCCGGAGTGAGCGCCTAGCCAATCATCCCGCCTGAGTATCGCGGCGGATCGTGAGCAACACTTCTCGCTTGCCAACGTGGTTCGGCGCGCCCACCACGCCATCTGCTTCCATCCGCTCCACAAGGCGTGCGGCGCGATTGTAACCGATTTGCAGATAGCGCTGGATGAAACTGGTTGAAGCCTTGCGCTCCCGCATCACGAGGGCTACTGCCTGATCGTAAAGCTCGTCCTGCGGGCCGTCACCGGAGCCGCCAGCGAGGCCCAGGCCGCCGCGCTCTTCCTCCGCCTCTTCTTCGGTTGTAATCCCGTCAACATAATCAGGAACGCCTTGGCTTTTGAGGAACTGGACGACCTGTTCAACTTCCTGATCCGACACGAATGGCGCATGGACGCGGGTAATGCGCCCGCCGCCCGCCATGTGCAGCATATCGCCCTGGCCTAAAAGCTGTTCGGCCCCGGCATCGCCCAGGATTGTGCGGCTATCAATTTTGCTGGTGACTTGGAAGCTGATGCGCGTGGGGAAATTCGCCTTGATCGTGCCGGTAATCACGTCCACCGAAGGGCGCTGAGTGGCCATGACGATATGAATACCGGCGGCGCGCGCCATTTGCGCCAAGCGCTGAATGGTCGCTTCAATTTCCTTGCCCGCCACCAGCATCAAATCGGCCATTTCATCGACGATGATAACGATATAAGGCAGGTGCTTAAGGTCGATGGGGTGATCCTCGAAGATCGGCTGGCCGTTGGTGCGATCTACGCCTACCGCCACCCTGCGTGTCGGCTTTTCCCCAGTGATTTCCATTTCGGCGACGCGGCCATTATAGCCTTCGATATTCCGCACGCCGAGTTGCGCCATTGCCCGGTAGCGATCTTCCATCTCGCGCACGGCCCATTTCAGCGCCACGGCGGCTTTCTTGGGATCGGTGACGACGGGGGTTAGCAGGTGCGGAATATCGGCATAAACCGAGAGTTCCAGCATCTTCGGATCGACCATAATCAAGCGGCAATCTTTTGGCCCGTGGCGGTAGAGCAGCGACAGGATCATCGTATTGATCCCCACCGACTTGCCCGACCCTGTGGTTCCGGCGATCAACAAATGTGGCATTTTGGCAAGATCGGCCACCACGGGCACGCCGCCGATGTCTTTGCCCAGAATAAGCGGCAGGCGGGCTTCCGAGGCTACATAGGCGTCCGAGCGCAGCATTTCGCCTAAATAGACCATCTCGCGCTGGGGATTTGGCAGTTCAATGCCGATAACGGTGCGGCCCGGCACCACGGCAATGCGGACGGCGACGGCAGACATAGAGCGCGCAATATCGTCGGCCAGCCCGATGATGCGCGACGATTTAGTGCCCGGCGCAGGCTCGAACTCATAAAGCGTTACCACTGGGCCAGGGCGAACATCGACAATTTCGCCCTTGATGTTGAAATCTTGCAGCACCGATTCAAGCTGGCGCGCGTTGGTATCCAGCACCTCATCTTCAACCGCCTGCTCGCGGTCGGCGGGCGGGCAGGTGAGCATTTCGGCAGCGGGCAAAGCGTAAGGGGTGCGCGCGACGGGCCGGGGGGCATTGGTCTCCGCATCCAAGCCCCCCAGCGCAACCTCCTCTTCCGTTTCCAGCAACCCATCTTCGGCATCGGGGGCGAGGATGGGGTCGGCCTCGACCGTGACCGGCGGCGGGGCCAGGAAGGGGGCATCGCGCTTTTCCACCATAATCGGCGGCAGGCTGAAGCTGCTATCGTGCGGTTTTGCGGCGGCAAACGGTGCGGGGGCTGCCATCGCCGCAATCGGGCCGAGGCTGGGGCTAAGGCTTGGCGGCAGGATATTGGCGAAGGGCGACGCTAAGGTATCGGCCAATAACTGCGTCATCGACGCCGGGCGTGCGGGCGCGGCGGCGGGTTTGAGCGCGGCCTCTGCGGCTTCCTGCGCTAAAAGCGCCTCGAACTCTTCCTCTTCGGTCAGAGGGGCCGGGGTTGTTAGAACCAGCGGTTCGGGAACAATACTGATCGGCAGCGGTTCGGGTTTTGCCCCCGCAGCCGCGCGCAGGGCCACAGCGGCGGCGGTTTCGCGGCGGGCGCGGTCGAGATCATCGCGGAGCTGCGCGACTTCGCGGCGCAACGAGTCTGCCGCAACGCGCGCTTCGGTGGCAAGACGTTCGGCGACAAGGCGCTCATCTTGCAAGGCTTCCAGCGCAGCTTCCGCGCCTTTGCGGGTTTCGGCCAGGGCGGCGAGCGACTGTTCGGCGGCGATACGGTCGCGGCGGAGTTGATCCAACTCTTCGCGCACTTGATCGAGATCGGCTTCGAGATCGAGTTGAACCCGCTGCCCTTCCGCCCGCGCCGCAATTCGCGCGGCTTCACTTTCCTCAACAATAGTTTCGAGACGCAAGACCTGCCCCAACAAAGCGTCGCAGGCAGCATCTCGGTCGGCCACGTCGGCGTCATAGGCGGTTTGCGCCTGCGCCCGGCCTACGGTAATACCCTCCTCCAGTCCGCGCAGGAACAACAGCGCCCCGGCAACCGCCCGCGCTTCCAGCGTTTCGCCCGTCAGCAGCAGCGGCGCGGTATCGCCTTCAACCGGGATCAGCGCCCATTCCAAATGACCATCGGTGCTGACGTGCGGGGACAAGCGGCAGCGATAGCCTCGCGCCTCGACCGACAGGTTGAACGCCGCCGCCGTCGTGGGGGGAAGCACGCCTGCTGCCACCATCGGTGCATCCTCCGCCAGCACGCCCGAGTGCATAAGGCCGGAGTGCATAGGAACAGGTGCAGAGAGCACGGTCATCGGCGATTTGCCTTTCTCCGAAGGGGTTAACAACCGTTGCCTATATATCAGGTGAAGAACAAGCCGCGAAGAGCAATGTATGACAGGGTTCCTGTTAGCTTATTTTTTGGGCCTCAAACGCACCGGCCAAGCGCTTGGCGTCGCGCCCATTTTCATAGGTGCGCTGCCGCATAGTTTCTGTGGCGGCGCGAAATTTGTAACAGTCTGTATCAATGTGTCAAAACCGAAACCGGTTTGAAACACGGCAGGCCACTCTCTTTTTAGGCAATAGTGATAGAAAGAAAGACGGCAGAGGCGCATCCCGTCTCTTTCGCCTGACTAACAAGCGGGCGAGCCAGCAAGAAGCGAGGCATCGCTCATCGGTTTTTCTTGGGAGGATTTTTATGCTTACCACTTCCCGTCGCGGCGTGCGCGCCGTTGCCCTTTCTACCGTTTTTATGGGTGGTCTCGCCGCCTTCGCTGCCGCTGCCCAGCCGCAAGCTGAAGTGTTGCATTATTGGACCTCCGGCGGCGAGGCCAAGGCCGCTGCCGCGCTGAAGGCCGATTTTGAAGCCAATGGCGGCAAATGGACCGATAACGCCGTTGCCGGTGGCGCGGGCGATGCGGCGATGACCGTGCTCCGCAGCCGTGTTCTGTCCGGCGATCCGCCTGCCGCCGCTCAAATCAAAGGCCCGAACATTCAAGATTGGGCCAAGCAAGGCGCGCTAGGGAACCTGAATAAGGTCGCGGCTGCCGAAAACTGGGACAAGGTTCTGCCGCCACAGATCACCAGCATCATGAAGTACAACGGCAATTACGTTGCCGCCCCGGTGAATATCCACCGTATTGACTGGTTCTGGGCGAACCCTGCTGTTCTCGCCAAAGTCGGCGCAACCGCAGCCCCGAAGACCTGGGACGAGTTCAACGCCCTTGCCGATAAGCTGAAGGCCGCCGGGATCACCCCGCTGGCCCACGGTGGTCAGGCTTGGCAAGATGCCACGATTTTTGAAACCGTGGTGATGGGCCTCAATGGCGCAGCTTTCTTCAAAAAAGCCTTCGTTGATCTTGATGATGCGACGCTCCGCAGCGCCGATATGAACAAGGTCTTCGATCAGATGCGGAAGATTCGCGGCTTCGTGGACAAGGATTTCCCCGGTCGTGAGTGGAACGCTGCAACCCAGATGGTCATGAACGGCACCGCCGCGATGCAGATCATGGGCGATTGGGCCAAGGGCGAGTTTCTGGCTGCGGGCAAAGTGCCGGGCAAGGATTTCCTCTGCACGCCCGTTCCCACGCAAGGCGGCTATTTGATGAATGTGGATAGTTTCGCCATGTTCAACGTGAAGGGCGACGATAAGCTGGCGGGGCAACTGCTGCTGGCAAAGCTGATCGTTGGCGAGAAGTTCCAAGAAACTTTCAACGTCTATAAAGGCTCGATCCCGGCCCGTCTTGGCGTTTCGATGGATAAGTTCGATAGTTGTGCGACCAAATCCGCCGAAGATCTGAAGTCCTCGATTGCTGCCGGAACGCTGATGCCCTCGATGGCGCATGAAATGGCCACCAGCGGTGCAGTACGCGGCGCAATTCTGGATGTCATAACGCAACACTTCAACAGCAGCATGACCTCTGCCGACGCTGCCAAGAAGCTGGCCGATGGCGTGAAGCTGGCGAAGTAATCAGCCTGGCTTTGGCGGGACCGCTTTGCCGGTCCCGCCTTTTCCCTTACTCTGTTGGGCTAGCCCTGACCGGCACCGTTGTGGCTGCCGGACCCGTGAGGCCATTGTCTGGACCGCGCCGATGCAATCCTCGCTCAGATCTTCCCTGTCGCGCCTCGTCGTTGCTCCCACGTTTTTGCTCGTGCTGGTTTTCGTCTATGGGTTCATCCTGTGGACGGCCTACGTGAGCTTTACGGGATCGAAGATGCTGCCGAGTTACGAATGGGTCGGTATCGATTCATATGTGCGCCTGTGGCAGTACGAACGCTGGCACGTCGCGATTACCAATCTATTCATCTTCGGGTCGTTGTTTATCGCGATTTGTTTGGCTTTGGGCTGCCTGTTGGCCGTGATGCTGGACCAAAAAATCCGCATCGAAGGCACCTTGCGAACGATTTACCTGTACCCGATGGCCCTCTCGTTCATCGTGACCGGCACGGCCTGGAAATGGCTGCTGAACCCCGGCACCGGGGTTCAAGCCTTCGTGCGCGATTTGGGCTTCCCGGAGTTCACCTTCGACTGGCTGATTAACGAGCAGTTTGCAGTCTATACCCTCGTGATCGCTGCCGTTTGGCAATCCTCCGGCTTCGTCATGGCGCTGTTTCTGGCGGCCTTGCGCGGGGTGGATCAGGAGATCATCAAGGCCGCTTATCTCGATGGGGCCAGCCTGCCGCGTATTTATTGGGGTATCGTCATCCCGTCGATCCGCCCGGTGTTTCTGTCCGCTATCGTTATTCTCGCCCATTTGGCGGTAAAGAGTTTCGATCTGGTCGTGGCGCTCACGGGCGGCGGGCCGGGCTTTGCGTCCGATCTACCTGCGAATTTTATGTACGAAATGGCCTTCCGCCGCAACCAAATCAACATTGGTGCCGCTAGCGCCATGATGATGCTGTGTACGGTCATGGCGATTATCGTGCCGTATCTTTACTCCGAACTGCGGGGGGCGAAGCGTGGCTAGTCTGCAAGATCTTCCCGGCGCACGGGGCCGTTACGCGATCTTCGGGCGCGTCTTCCTCTATGCTATTCTGCTGCTGTTTGCCGCCTATTATCTGTTGCCGCTCGGCGTGATGGTTTCGACCTCGTTGAAGTCTGCTGCCGAGTTGCGCTCCGGCTCGCTCATCTCGCTGCCGCGCGATTTTAGCTTCGAGGCGTGGGGCTTTGCCTGGAATAAGGCCAACGTGGGGGTGAATGCCACGGGTCTTGCGCCGTATTTCTGGAATTCGGTGGTGATGGTGGTGCCCTCCGTGCTCATCTCCACCTTCATGGGCGCGCTGAACGGCTATGCCCTAACCAAGTGGAAGTTTCCCGGCGCTAACCTCCTCTTCGCCCTCATTCTGTTCGGTAGTTTCATTCCGTTCCAACTGGTGCTCTTGCCGATGTCGCTGACCCTCGGGTTCTTAGGATTGGCGGGCACGACGGCGGGGCTGGTGCTGGTGCATGTGGTTTATGGCCTAGCCTTCACCACGTTGTTCTTCCGCAATTACTATACATCCATCCCCGACGATTTGGTGAAAGCCGCCACGATTGATGGCGCGGGCTTCTTCCAGATTTTCTTCAAGATCATGCTGCCAATTTCGACGCCGATTATGGTCGTCTCGATCATTTGGCAGTTCACTCAGATTTGGAACGACTTCCTGTTCGGGGCGTCCTTTAGCTCTGGCGCGTCGGCTCCGATTACGGTGGCGCTCAACAATCTCGTCAACACAACCACGGGCGTGAAGCAGCATAATGTGGATATGGCCGCCGCGATTATCGCCGCTTTGCCGACCCTCATTGTCTATGTGCTCGCGGGGAAATATTTCGTCCGGGGCTTAACCGCCGGATCGGTGAAAGGGTAAGCGCATGGCCACGCTCACGATTAAGAATGTGCAGAAGCGGTATGGCACGGTTGCCGTGCTGAAGGGGATCGACCTTGAGCTGCACGATGGCGAATTCCTCGTGCTGCTTGGCCCCTCCGGCTGCGGGAAATCAACCCTGCTGAACATGATCGCCGGCCTCGATACGATCACCGATGGCGCGATTGAAATCGACGGGCGGGTGATTAACGACATTCACCCAAAAGACCGCGACATCGCGATGGTGTTCCAATCCTACGCGCTCTACCCGAACATGAGCGTAGCGCGCAATATCGCCTTCGGTCTCGAAATGCGCGGCATGAATAAGCCCGACCGCGAGGTTGCGGTGAAAAAAGTGGCGGCCCTGTTGCAGATGGAGCATCTGCTGGACCGCAAACCCGCCCAGCTTTCCGGCGGCCAGCGCCAGCGCGTTGCTATGGGCCGGGCGCTGGTGCGCGACCCGAAAGTATTCCTGTTCGACGAGCCGCTGTCCAACCTCGACGCCAAGCTGCGCGTGGATATGCGGACGGAAATCAAAAAACTGCATCAGCGTTTGGGCACCACTATCGTCTATGTCACCCACGATCAAATCGAAGCGATGACGCTGGCAACCCGCATCGCCATTATGAAAGAAGGCGTGGTGCAGCAGTTCGCCCCGCCCCAGGAAGTGTACGAGCAGCCCGCGAATATCTATGTGGCCAGCTTCATCGGCTCCCCCGCAATGAACTTCATCCCGGCGCAGATCGTGAGCGAGGCCGACCGGATTGGTGTGCGGATCGAGGGCGCGCAAGGCGCATCGGTACTGCCCCTTCCCGCGCCCTCAGCGGCGGTGCTGAAAAAAGTGGGGCATGACGTGATCCTGGGGGTGCGCCCGGAAACCATCGCCCGCTACCAGCACGGCACCAACCTGCCGCCCAACTTCGCCCGCTTCTCAGCGCAAGTGAGCGTGACCGAACCCACGGGCGCGGACACGCTGACCTATCTAGCGTTAGGGGGCCGCGACGCCATCGCCCGCGTCCCACCGAAAGAGGCACCGAACGCGGGCGAAGTGGCGGAGTTTACGGTAGATATGGCGCGGGCGTGCCTGTTCGATCCGAAGACGGAACAGCGGGTGGGGTGAGGGAGGAATATTTTTATCAAGAATACATTTGTATTGGAAGTCGAGCCTAATTTAAAAAGGCTCGACTTTTCTCATAAAACCCGCATTATATGATGTTCGATGTTAAAAAAAAGCCGGGAACATGATGAAATATTTTCTTCCAAGCGAAATTAATGCAGAATCTTCCTGGAAATTTGGCGAAAAAATCCTTGCAGATGGAAAAATTTATGAAGAATATGAATTTGATTTCAAAGAAATGAACTGGGTACAGCCATATGGAGCGCTTTACATATCTGGATTAATTAATTATATGAAGAATAATTTTCCAACTTCGAAATCTTTATTTTCTAATGTTGGATCAAAAAGAAATCATTCTTACGCCGCTCACATTGGTTTCTTTGAGTCTATTGGTGTAGATTATGGTAACAAACCTGGGGTAGCCGCTGGTAGCCCTAACTACATCCCTATTACCCAATTAAGCCTTTTTGAGGCTCATACCGATGCTCGAAATAGAGATGTCGCCGTGGGGGCAATTATTGACGACGATGCGTCTCGGATCACCGAAATTCTAATGAGACAAGATAAGGGGCATGCTTTTGATGCCGTTCAATACTCTATTAGGGAGATAATAAGAAATTCAGCAGAGCACAGCAATAGTCAGTACGTATATTACTGCGCTCAATATTACCCAAAAAAACATCAAGTAGAAATTGCAATTATGGATTGGGGTATCGGAATACCAAAATCACTAGAAAAGAACCCTTATCTTAATTTTTCAAACGACGCTGAGGCATTAAAATTATCTCTCCTGCCTTCTATATCAGGCAAATTTTACGAAGGAGTGGAAATTCGCCCTTATGATGAATGGCAAAATTCTGGATATGGTCTCTATATGATTAATCGAATTAGCTGTATGGCCGGTGATTTTTTTATAGGGTCAGGACAATCAGTATTACACGCCAATGCAGGTGGTCATGAGGTATCTAATGTAAATTTGATACCCGGAACATCGGTCTTTTTGAGAATAAACACAGATAAAGTTCAGAACATCACACATGATATACAACGCTTTGGCGCGGAAGGGCGTGAACAAGCAAAGAATATATCTGAATCTACTAATATAGATGCATCCGCCGCCTCATTAATGCTTAGAAGTCAAATTAATCGCCCTGATTGAAACGCCATTCGTTTTTTTTAAGCCTTGCCGGCCTATACGCGCCCTTTCACACCTTATTATCTTCTTATAACATCCCTCCGTGCCAACCTCTCCGCGTGATCCTGCGCTAGGCACGCTCATGTCGATCACGGAAAGCGGGGACTGGTGGGTGAAGTTTGTTGTGCGGCGGGTGCCGGTGACGGCAGAGAAGCCGCATGGGTTGGACTATTCGCTCACGCTGCATGGGCCAGGAAACGCGCGGTATGTGGGGTATGACAACGCCCATGGCATCACCGTCGGCAGCGGGCCGGGCGCGCGGAAGCCGGTGGCGCAGGATCATCGGCATCGGATGAAAAGCGTGAAGCCTTATGAGTATCAAGACGCCGCCACTCTCCTCGCCGATTTCTGGCAGGAGGTTGATGCGGTGCTAAAGGAAGAAGGAGCCTCCCCATGAACACTCTCCACATCGGCATCGCCCCCTATGACGCCCTGAAAGCCCGCACGCTCGCGATTGCGCGCGGGGAGGTTCAGCCGGGGCCGGAGGAGCCGAAACTGTGGTTCACGTCGATTGAAAGTGTGGCGCGGGTTTTGTCGGATAAGAACCGGGCGCTGCTGCGCGAGATTGCCGAACATCCCCCGGCCTCCCTGACGGAGCTTGCGGCGCGGACGGGGCGGGCCGTGTCCAATCTATCGCGCACGCTAAAAACGATGGAACGGCATGGGTTGGTAACACTCACACCGGGCAAGGCGCGCGAAATTTGCCCGCGCGTTGGGTATCGCCAGATTGATCTGTCGCTGTCTATTGCAGAGTGCCGTCCGCGATAAATCGGTCGTAGCCTTATAGCAATTTTGCATAGATCCTAAATTTGGCCGCTTCTCCAGGAAACTGCCTGGAAATTCAGTGACGCAGCAGGGCGCAAACAGACCCGCGCGTGGCGACTGCCGGTCAATGCCTATCGTATTGTCATGTTTCTTCTGGATGAGCAAATGGGCCACGCGCGATAGGGAAACAGGGTTGTCGGTTGCGGCTTCCGATCTTTGGAAACGCTGCCCTGTACTGCCCAAAAAAAAATCGAAAAAGCAGGTGGTTCCGGGGAGTGAAAATTAAGGTCGCTGGTAACGCTGGCGCTACTCCTATCTATATGGTGGGCGGTATTGCTTTCCTCTCAGAACGCTTTGACGCACCAGTGCGGCGGTAGCATCTTGCAATTGCGTGTGCTTTAACTCTTTCTAGTTTGGAATGAGAGGCGCACCGCCCCGGCTGGGTGGATGGAAGGCTTGCGCCAACGACAGGATAACAAATGGTAGGGAACTAGAATGAGTGTGAGTTTCTTTGAGCGCCCAATTCTCAATTCCCCCTATGAATACCCTCCCCAGCATTGGGAAATTGTTGATGGTCTGCCGACCGACCGAATCATCGGAATGCGGCGGCGCTCGGAATATACTTCGCCCGTTCCGCAGCCAAAAAAGCGCCGGAAATCCAAAGAGCAACCCATGCTTGAATTGGGCCGAGATGGCGGCTTTGCCACCGACCAGCAACGCTATGACCCGACCCCGATCATCAATGAAATTCGCGGGTTTGTGGATGCGTGGCGGCGGCTGCCTAACCCCAACGACTGGCACGTAACGCCCGAAACCGCGCGGTTGCTTCAGCATTGGCGGCAAACCGAGGTGGAGGGCATTCGTCCGTTTTTCTGCCAGATTGAGGCCGTCGAAACCGCGATTTGGCTAACCGAAGTCGCGCCCTCGCTGGGAAAGCGCACGGAGAAGTTCAGCGACTATCTCAAGGCGGCCAACGAGGCGGCAAATCCGGGGCTGATGCGCCTTGCGCTGAAACTGGCGACAGGGGCCGGGAAAACCACCGTTATGGCGATGCTGATTGCCTGGCAAACAATCAACGCCGTCCGCCGCCCCACCAGCAGCCGTTATTCGCGGGCGTTCCTGCTCATTGCGCCGGGCATCACTATTAAAGACCGGCTGCGCGTGCTGCTGCCGACCGACCCGGAAAGCTATTTCGAGACGCGCAATATCGTTCCCACCGATATGAAAGCGGAGCTACGAAAAGCCCGTATCATTGTCACCAACTATCACGCCTTCAAACTTAAAGAGCGGATCGACATCGCCAAGGGCACGCGCGCGGCGCTGGAAGGCTGGCGCGAAGAAAAGATGCAAACCCTGGAGACCGAAGGGCAAATGGTCGAACGGGTCGCCAAAGACCTGATGGGATTGAAGAATATCGTCGTTATCAACGATGAAGCCCATCACTGCTACCGGGAGAAGCCCAAGGACCAGTCGGAGGAAGACCTGACGGCTGAGGAAAAGGAAGAAGCCAAACGCAATAGCGAAGCGGCGCGGATGTGGATTTCAGGAATCGAAGCGGTTCAGCGCACCTTGGGCGTTCGGCAAATCTTCGATCTATCGGCAACGCCGTTTTTCCTCAGCGGGTCCGGCTATGCAGAAGGCACGCTGTTTCCCTGGGTGGTCAGTGATTTTTCGCTGATGGATGCGATTGAATGCGGCATCGTTAAGCTACCGCGCGTGCCGGTGGCGGATAATGTGCCGGGCGGGGAAATGCCGAAATTCCGCGATTTGTGGGATCAAATCCGCCAGACCATGCCCAAACAGGGCCGTGCGAAAGGCGGCAAGACTTACGATCCGCTCTTGCTGCCCACTATGTTGGTCACGGCCCTGGAAGCGCTCTACGGGCATTACGCGAAAGTATTTGCGGCGTGGCAGACGGCAGGCATCAACGTGCCGCCGGTCTTTATCGTCGTGTGCAACAATACCGCCACGTCGAAGCTGGTCTATGATTACATCTCCGGCTTCCACCGCGACCGGGGCGACGGCAGTTTGATGCTCGAAAACGGTCGCTTGCCGTTGTTCCGCAATTTCGATGAATCGGGCAATCGCCTGCCACGCCCGCAAACCCTGTTGATTGATAGCGCGCAGTTGGAATCGGGCGAGGCGCTGGATAAGGATTTTCTTCAGATTGCCGAACCGGAAATCGAAGCCTTCAAGCGCGAGCGTATCGAACGCAGTGGCGACCGGGCCGGAAGCGAGAAGCTGACCGATCAAGATTTGCTGCGCGAGGTGATGAATACGGTCGGCAAAGAAGGCAAATTGGGCGAACAGGTGCGCTGTGTCGTCTCGGTCTCCATGCTCACGGAAGGCTGGGACACGAATACCGTTACCCACGTTCTCGGCGTCCGCGCCTTCGGCACGCAGCTTCTGTGCGAGCAGGTTGTGGGCCGGGCTTTGCGCCGAAGGGTTTATGAACTGAACGCCGAAGGCTTGTTCGATGTGGAATATGCCGATGTACTGGGCATTCCCTTCGATTTCACTGCCGAGCCTGTGATTGTTCAACCGGCAACCCCGCGCGATACCGTGCGCGTGCGGGCCATGAACCCAGAGCGCGAGGCGTTGGAAATTCGCTTTCCGCGCGTCGAAGGCTATCGCACCGATTTACCGGAGGAGCAGTTTAGCGTTGCCTTCAGCGAGGATTCGGCCCTTGGCATTGATCCCACGCTGGTCGGCCCGTCGATTACGCGCAATCAAGGGATTATTGGCGAGGCGGTCGATCTCACCGTGGATATCAACCGCGATACGCGCCCGCGCACCATTACCTATAAGCTCACCCATCGGCTGATTGACAGGCATTACCGCGATGCCGATCAAATGCCGAAGCTGCACCTGTTCGGGCAGTTGAAGCGCATTGTGGAACAATGGGTGGAAGGCGGTTACATCCGCTGTGTCGGGGGCTGCTACCCCGCGCAGGTGCTCTACCCCGAAATTGCCGAAATGGCGTGCCAGCGCATCCGCGCCGCTATCAACGCCGCCCCGGCGAATACGGGCGCGATCAAGGCGATTCTCGATCCCTATAACCCGATGGGGTCCACCCGCTTCGTCAATTTCACCACGTCGAAAGACACGCGGTGGCAAACCGATCCGCGCAAGTGCCATATCAATTGGGCGATTTACGATAGCGATTGGGAAGCCGAATTCTGCCGCGTCGCCGAAGCCCATCCGCGCGTGCGGGCCTATGTGAAGAACCAGACTTTGGGTTTCGAGGTACCCTATAGTTTCGGTAGCCTTCAGCGGCGCTATATCCCCGATTTTATCGTGCAGATTGATGACGGCAAACCCGACCCGCTAAACCTAGTCGTTGAAATCAAAGGCTATCGCGGCGAAGACGCTAAGGATAAGGCGTTGACGATGCAGAATTATTGGGTGCCGGGCGTGAATAATCTCGGCACGTGCGGGCGCTGGGATTTTGTGGAATTTACCGAGGTGCATCAGATCGACAGCGCGTTCGCGGCTTTCATCGAGCGGAAGATTGCCGAAGGGCGGGGGCAGAAATGATCCGGCGGGGACAGGGTATTCAAACGCCCCGAATCGGTGATGTCGCCGCTGGCTCAGACCATTTTGCCGCCATCAGGAAAATGGTTGGACACATTGATGCGATCCTGCCCGCCAGCCTATCGGCCCGGTATAAAATGAGCGCCACCCTAACAACCCGTTGCCGCACCGGGGAGAGTAGCATACAATCATCCTATATCCGCCCCTTGAGAGTACGCTGCATCCCCCGGAATCCTGGGACAGCCGAAATCCTGGGGCTTTTTCGTTTGCTCGGGGCGGGAGCATGAAAGCGGCCATTCTGATCGACGGCGGCTATCTGCTGAAGCGCCTCCCTAGCTTGCGCCCCGATATTGCTGCGAACGATGCGGCACAGGTCGATCATGCGATAGGTCAGCTTGTTGAGGCGCATTTGAGGCAGTTGAACCAGATTGCTTGCCAGGGTAATCCGCAAGCGCTTCTCTATCGCTGTTTCTATTACGATGCTCTGCCGTATCGCGAACGCGGGCATCTGCCGATTTCTAAGAAAGCGATTGATTACGCTAAGTCAGACCTTGCGGTCTTTCGGTTGGCGCTTTTCGACCTTCTGCGCCGTCGCCCCAGCTTTGCTGTGCGTTTGGGCGAGGTGCGGCGGGAGCGCGGCTGGATACTGAAAGAAAAGACCCAGACCGACCTGCTTGCCGGGCGGAAGCAGGTAGCGGATTTGACCGATGCCGATTTTGAGCCGGGTTTTCGTCAGAAAGCGGTCGATATGCGGATCGGGGTCGACATCGCCTCCATCACGCTGAAGCGCCAAGCCGATACGGTTGTGCTGGTGGCAGGCGATAGTGACTTTGTTCCTGCCGCGAAACTGGCGCGCCGGGAGGGGATGAGGGTCATTCTCGATCCCCTGGGGCGGTCGGTCGAAGCAGGGTTATTTGAACATATTGATGCGGTGCAGAGCGGGTTGAACAAACCCGTCGCGGTACCCGCCGCGCCGGAGGAGATCTAAGGTCATGGCCAAAAAACCCGTTTCCGTTGAAATCTTGAAGCATACCGAAGCCGCGCGGCCCAATATTCCCACAGCGGAGTTTGAAAGCCTGATGGATGAGGCGCAGAAATCGCCCATTCGGGTGGCTTACGCGCGCCGCAACCGCGACCTTGATCCGCAACTGGTGTGGCGGGGGAAGGACGCGCAGGATGCCGCCGATTTGGTCGTGCCCGCGCCGCCGCTGTATATTCAGGAGAAGGTTCACGCCAAAGCGCTCATCGAAGATTTGCGCCGCCAAACCCAGGCGCGTACTGCCCAGGTCGAGGCGCAGGTGGATATGTTCGCCGATTTCAACGGCCTGCCGGACCTAGAGGCAAAAACCGAATTCTACCAGCACCCGCTGCATTGGTCGAACCGGATGATCCTCGGCGATAGCCTCTATGGCATGGCCAGCCTTGCGGAGCGTGAAGGCTTACGCGGCAAAGTGCAGTGCATCTATTTCGATCCGCCCTATGGGATTAAATTCAACTCCAACTTCCAATGGTCCACCACCAGCCGCGACGTGAAGGACGGCGCGAAGGACCAGATCACCCGCGAACCCGAACAGGTCCGCGCCTTCCGCGATACCTGGCGCGACGGTATCCATTCGTATCTTTCCTATCTGCGCGACCGGCTGACCGTGGCGCGCGATTTGCTCACCGAAAGCGGCAGTATTTTTGTCCAAATCGGCGACGAGAATGTGCATCGCG
>JAAFIC010000030.1 GCA_013298565.1 Alphaproteobacteria bacterium
CCGAGTGCGCTTTCTGGGCTGGCGCGACGATGGTCCGGCGCTACTAGCATCCGTCGATGCGCTGCTGGTGCCGTCTCGTCATGAACCTTTAGGCAATGTCGTGTTGGAAGGCTGGGCGCAGCGCTGCCCGGTTATCGCTGCGGCTTCGGCAGGGCCGGCATCCTTGCTGATCGACGGGGTGACGGGCCGCCTGGTGCCGCTAGAGGATGCGCCGGCGCTGGCGCGGGCCGTGCGCGAAACCCTGGCGCGGGCTGACCGAGGGCAGGGGCTGGCCGAAGCGGGATTTGCCGCGCTTCAGCAGAATTTCTCCAAACCTGCCGTCGTGGCGCGCTATCTTGCATTCTTCGAGCGGGTCCGAAGCGCGGCTTAGTAAAGGAAAGAGCATGTGCGGCATTGCCGGGATGATGCGGCGCGGCGGGGCTGCGGCCCCTAAAGCCATCGTACAGCAGATGATCGACGCGCTGGCCCATCGCGGCCCGGATGGCGAAGGCATTCATCTGCAAGGCGCGATAGCCCTGGCCCATCGGCGGCTGTCGATCATCGACCTTGAAACCGGCGATCAGCCGTTTTTCGATGGTGCGGGCAACACGCTTATCGGCAACGGCGAGGTGTATAATTACATCGAGTTGCGCGCCGATTTGGCCGGGCAGGTGACGTTCCGCACGACGAGCGACTGCGAGCCGCCGTTGCACCTGTTCCGCCGCCAGGGCCTTGCCTATGCCGATTGTTTGCGCGGTATGTATGCGCTGGCGATTGCGGCGGCGAATGGCCGCTTAATTCTTACCCGCGATCCGTTCGGCATTAAGCCGCTGTATTATGCCGAAGTGGCGGAAGGGCTGATTTTTGCTTCCGAACCGCAAGCCCTGTTTGCGAGCGGTTGGATTTCCCCATCCCTTAACCCGCGTGCGCGCGATGAGTTGCTGCAAATGCAGTTCACCACCGGGGCGGAAACGATGTTTGAGGGTATTTCCCGCGTGCTTCCCGGCGAAACCCTGGTCGTCATTGATGGCCGCGTTGCCGAGCGCAGCCGGAGAGCCGCCCTGCCGGAAGGCGGGCCGGAAACCATTGATGAAGCCAGCGCCCTCGCCCGGCTCGATGCGGCTTTGGCAGAAAGCGTTTCAATTCACTGCCGCTCGGACGTACCCTATGGCCTGTTCCTCTCCGGCGGCATCGATTCGGCCCTGGTATTGAGCTACATGCGCGAGGTCGATAGCCGCCCGGTGCAGTGCTTCACGGTCGGCTTCGAGGGGGCTGCGGCGGACGAACGCGCGGCAGCGCGAGCCTTGGCACACGCCTGCGGGGCGGAGTTTACCGAGATCGGCTTCGGCCAGAAGGATTTTTGGGCGTTACTGCCGCGTGTGGCGGTGGCGATGGACGATCCCGCTGCCGATTACGCTACCTTGCCCACCTATCTGCTGGCACAAAAAGCCCGCGCCTCCGTTAAAGTTGTGCTGACGGGGGAGGGCGGCGACGAGATTTTCGGCGGTTATGGCCGCTATCGCTCGATTCTGCGGCCCTGGTGGCTCGGCGGCAAAGTGCTGCGCGGCAAGGGCACCTTCGCCCGGCTTGGCGTGTTGCAGCAGGAGGGCGGGGCGTGGCGCGACGGGATCGCCACGGCGGAAATTCACGCTGCGACCCAAGGGCGCTCCCGCTTGCAAATCGCCCAAGCGGTCGATTGCACCGACTGGCTGCCCCATGATCTGCTGACCAAACTCGACCGCTGCCTGATGGCCAACGGCCTAGAAGGCCGCACGCCGTTTCTCGATCCGGGTGTCGCCGCCGCAGGCTTCCGCCTGCCCGATTCGCTGAAACTGCGCGACGGCAAGGGCAAGTGGATTCTGCGCCGCCTGCTGGAAAAACGCCTGCCGCAAGCCGATGCCTTGGGCCGCAAGAAAGGCTTTACCGTTCCCGTCGGCGCTTGGCTATCAGCGGAAAGCACGCGCCTGGGGCCACTCCTCGCCCGGCAAGCCTGCATTGCGGAGATCGTGCGGCCCGGCAGAGTGGAGAGCCTCGCGCTGTCCACCGAAAAGCACGCGGGTTTCGCGCTTTGGTCGCTGCTGTTCTACGCCTTGTGGTATCGCGCGCAGATCGAGCGCAAGCCGATGAACGGGAGCGTGTGGGAGGTGTTGGCAGGGTAGCGCCGTTTCGGCTATTGTGAAGATCGAAGGAGAGTATGATGCGGTTCACGTCGGAAGATCTTCTGCATCATTATGGCGCGGTTGCCCAGCGTGCGGGGTATGAGCCTGTGATGATTTCGGAAGCGGGTGAAGACAGACTGGTTCTCATGTCGGTTGAGGAATACCGCCGTTTGCTTCGGGGGCGGCGGGTTGCTCTCCCGACCGAGGCGCTGGACGCCGAAACCCTCGCGCGGATCACGCTATCGCACGCGCCCCCCGAGGCTACGGCCTTTGACCATGAGTGGCCCAAACCGCAAGCGTGACCGAGTTTATTCCAAAACCAGGCCATGTTCTGCGCTACGCCTACCTCTGGCACGGGGAAGCAGCGAGGGGGCTGGACGAAGGGCAAAAGAACCGCCCGTTCTGGCTACGGAAACGGTGGCAGGGCTTGAGGTTATTTTGCTCCCCATTACACACACAGCCCCCCGTGATCCAACCGAGGCGGTAGAACTCCCGTTAGAGACTAAGCGGCGCTTGGGATTGGATGACGCGCGCTCCTGGATTGCTCTGACCGAGGTCAATAGGTTCCTCTGGCCAGGTTTTGATATTCGTCCAAAGCCGGGCCAGGGAACGCAGACGGCTTGTCTCGGCCTACTGCCGTATAATTTCTTCGAGCATCTGAAACAAAGGCTGCAAGCCTACATCACGCAACGGAAGTTAAGGGTAACGGATAGAACGGACTAACCTGCCCCCTCACATCTTCGGCCACGCCCGGTCAATATCCGCTTTCCGCAAGGTTGCCCGCAGTGAATCGACCAGATCGGTGCGCGGCGGCAGCGGGGCGAAGCGGGTGGTAAGCTCCGGCGGCAACGAAAAATTCGGCAAGATTGGGCGCACGAAGCCCTCGGCGAACAGGCGCTGCGCGGTTTCGGTGAGGGCAAAGTTTATCCACAGTTTTCCGCCAGCGGCATTGCGGGCGTTTTTTACCAGCGACAGTGTGTAGGCGGCGGCGGCGGTGCCGTCGGCGGGCAGGATCACTTCGGCTTCGTCCATCCCGTCGAGATGCTTGACGCGCAGCCCATCGGCCTCAAACGTGATCCAAACCGGGATTTCCCCGCGCAGGAAGCGCGCTTGCGCCGAGCCGGGGTCGATACGCTGGACGTTTCCGGCTTTATGCAATGCCGTGAAATACTCAATTCCTGGACGCACTGAATCGAGCGTGCCGCCTGCCGCGACATTGGCGGCGAAGGCGAGAGTGAGGCCCACGGTCGTCGTTTGCGGATCGGGGTAGGTGATGCTGTTCTTAAACTCAGGCTTCCGCAAATCGGCCCAGGTGCGGGGCAGGCTTTTTACCAGCTTGCGGTTCACGACGAAGGCGATGGGCAGCGTATGCACACCAACCCACAAACCTTCGGCATCTTTCGCCGCCCCCGGCAGCCGGTCGAGATTAACCGGGCGGTGGGGGCTAAGGAGACCCCGGCTGGCGGCATCGAGCGCAACCAGCGAGTAGAAATAAGCGGCATCGGCGGGCGGGCGTTCGCGCAGCCGATCAAGCTGCGTTACGGTGGCGGTGGAGCCTAAATCGGTATAGGCCAGCGGCACATCTGGGTAGCGCTGCCCGAAAGCCCGCACCACGGCCCCCCAGTTGGCCCAGCCGAGGGCGGTATTGGCGCTGATGGCAACGCCTTCCTTCCCAGCGGCTTCGGCCAGGGCTTTTTCGCCTGGATAAAGCTCTTGCCCCTCACTGAGCGGGGCAATTTCCTCGGCTTGGGCCAAGGCCCGGTTGAGCGGTGCAAGGCTAAAGCCTACGAGGAAAACCGTCGCTATCAGGGCGCATCGGGAGAAGAGCGGCAGCATGAAACCCATCCGGCAGATCATAGAAAACGTGAAACCTAAAAAAACGCAGGCCACAAAAAAACCCTGCCGATTAGCAAAACCGGCAGGGTCTAAATCAATCATAGTGAAAAACTTACCTCAAGAGAGGATAAGCCAACCCTATGAAGAAACGATTTTTAGTAGGAATCATGTCCGTGGTCATTGTTGCTCGGGGGCGGAGCTTCGCCATCGAGTTCCAAGGTACGGGCTTCCGGGCCTTTGTCGCGTTCAATCGACGAGAAGCGGACGCGCTGGCCCGGCTGCACATCGACGAGACCGGCACGACGCAAGACCGAAGCGTGCAAGAACACGTCTTTCCCACCCGAATCCGGCGTAATGAACCCAAAGCCCTTCGTGGCATTGAACCATTTTACCGTGCCTTCGCCGCTTTCGCCGGGAGGGCCACCGCGATCGGCACCAAAGCCGCCACCGAAGCCACCACGGTCAGCGCCGCCGCCGAAGCCGCCGCGATCACCGCCGCCGCCGAAGCCGCCACGATCACCGCCGCCGCCGAAACCGCCGCGATCACGGTCGCCGCCGCCGAAGCCGCCGCGATCACCGCCACGATCAAAGCCGCCGCCGAAGCCGCCGCCACCACGATCCCCATAGCTATCACCGCCGAAACCACCGGCGCGCGGCGGACGCGGCGCACGTTGGGGTTCACCTTGCGGATTTTCGACTGCCGTGGAGTCATCGACTTCCAACATGCGCGTCACCTGACGGCCCTTTTTGCCGGGAGCGACTTCACAGGAAATTGTCGCCCCTTCTTTCAGCTGCTCTAACCCGGCGCGCTGAACCACCGACACGTGAACGAACACGTCTTCCGAACCATCGGTCGGCTTAATAAAGCCAAAACCTTTAGTGGCCGAAAACCACGTGACTGCGCCGCTCAAGCGTTCCGTTGCCATAGGCGGACGGGGAGCAGACGAAAAAGACCCTTTGCGCATCATGAACCGACAAACTCCGTACGAACCGCCCACAGGGCGGACCAAATCAACTTAATGGCCGGGCGAGCTGAGACTTGTTGCGTACCCCGTGCCTGACACGCAACTGTCGCTCCGACCAAGTAAAAACTGTTTGCTACGCTCGAACGTGCGACTCGCCCCAATTGAGAGCGTGACGCGCTATCCTAAAGAAGAACCATAAGGGTTTGAGGGTCCGAAAAACTTTTCGGTCTCGCTTCCGACTTTCTTCCCGCGCGCATCCAGCTTAAACCTGCCGAATGCGGCGCCGGTGAAAAATACGCTGTCCCGCCCGTATAAACGACCGTTATCTCGCTACTTCCCACACGATACGCCATCCCAAAACATAGCCTACGGGAAGTTACGCCTCGCAGCAAGGCGGATCATTCGATTTGTCAAAAAAAGCTAAATCCTGACCTGATGGTCAGCTTACAGCGTCAAAACGAGCAAAAACACCCCACCGAGTGTAACAAGAGCCGGACCTGCTAACGCGATGACAAGGCTCCAGAAACCCGCGCGTTGGGGTTTGCTCGCCCAGCGGCCAACCCACCCCCGCCCGAGCACGGTTAGCAACCCTAGACTTGTCATCGTGAGGGCCATGCCCACCGCAATCGCGCTCACCATCGCCAAGCCCACAAGCCACAGGCCGTTGGCGGCGCAGAAAATCAACACGATGATCGCCCCGGTGCAAGGAACCGCGCCGGCCATCCAGCCGGTCAGTCGCGCCCGCCAACGGTCGGCAGGGGAGGGCGCGGTGAGGTGATGCCCATGTCCATGCTCATGCCCGTGATGATGCCCGTGATCATGACCGCAGTCGGCGGGGGCGAGGCCCTTTTGCACGCGCTGAATGGCCTCCAGTAGAAACCATAGCCCTAGGGCGATGATTCCAGCATAGGCAATCAGCCTAATTTCGCGGCTGCTTTCAAAATCTGGTGCGGGCTTGCCGTCGAACAGTAAAAACAGCACGGCGACGATGATAAGGGCCGAGGCAACGTGAGTGACGGCAATGCGAATGCCCATTCGCACCCCTTCCCCCAGTCGGGCTTCGCGCCCCAGGAAGTAAGAGATAACCAGCATCTTGCCGTGACCTGGTCCGGCGGCGTGAAAGATGCCGTAGAGAAAGGCCGCGCCAACGGCGGTTAGCAGTGTGAGCCAGGAGCCACCGTCCCGCAGATCAATCAGCAGGCGGCGGAATTTCAACGCGGCATCGCGCTGCTGGGCCGCCATCCAGCGCATCAGGCTCGTGCTCTCTTCAGGGCTAGGGGTGCTGACAGGCGCGGGCGCACCGCGCATCGGGCCGACTTGCGCGAGGGTTGGGGCGAGCGGCATTAGCAGGCCGAGCAGCAGAATTAGGGCCAGAATCAGTGGTTGGATCAGTCGGGGCATTGCAGGGACGCCACTTGCGGATAGGCCAAGCCATTATAAATCGGGTGCGCGCGATCTTCCATAATCACCACCGAGCACGCCGGAGCGGGGGCGGCGAACGCCACGCCGGGCCGATTTTCGGGCAGCAGACTTTCGATATAATATTCAGGATCATAGCTACCCACTGTCACCTTATGGGCAACCCCGGCCCCGCCGAGCGCCACTGGGCGGCTGAGGGGAACATGAAAACGGAACACCATCTGTTTCCCCTGAAGCTCGATGCTCAAGCGCTGCACAGGGCCAACGGCAACGCGCTTACCGCGATCATAAACAAAAACAAACTCCGAAAACGCTTCAAGCGCCGTGATTTCCTTCGTTTGAAGCTCTTTCGCCTCGGCGGGATCGAAGCGCCCGTTTTTGTTGCGATCATAGGTCGTGCGGTAGCGGTCGGAGTAAACCTCGTCCCATGCCCAACTTAGGTCGATGCCGGTCAGAGTGCCGTTTTGAGTGTGCAGGCTCATCTCAAGCTCCATCCACACATGCGGATGGGCGCGGGCGGCGGGCATCAACCCGGCCCATGTCCCGGCCCATGTCATTGCCCCAACGAGGCAGAAGGTAAAGCAGCGCATAAGTCTTTATAGAGAGAGCGAAAGCTCTCGTCACCTTTAGTTCTTAATCATTCCCGCAATCAGCATCTTGGTGTTATGGCGCATCATCGTAAGATAGCTCGGTGCTGGGCCGGAGGCGGGGGAGAGCGCGTCTGAATACAGTGCTCCGCCAATAGTGGCCCCGGCTTCGGTCGCCAACTGCTGCGTTAGGCGGGGGTCGGAGATGTTTTCAACGAAGACGGCCTTAATCTTTTCCTTCCGAATCTGGCTAATCAGCCGCGCTACATCTTTGGCCGAGGCTTCGCTATCGGTATTCATGCCTTGGGGAGCGTGAAAGCTCACGCCATAGGCTTTACCATAGTAGCCGAAGGCATCGTGGGAGGTGATAACGCGGCGCTGTGCGGGGGTAAGAGCACTCACCTGCGCCGTAATCTCTGCGTCCAGCGCGTCCAACTCAGCCCGATAGGCGGCGGCGCGGGCTTTATAGGCGTCGGCATTAGCGGCGTCGGCGTCGGCCAGGGCGGTGGCAATCGTGGCGACCATGACATGGACGTTCCCAACATCTTGCCATGCATGGGGATCGACATTGCCGTGGCCATGACCATCCTTAGCGGCGGCGCGGGGGGTGATCCCTTGGGTTACGGTGATTGCTTTACCTTTCGTGCCGCTGCTTTTGAGCAAACGGCTCATCCAGCCCTCGAACCCAAGACCGTTCAGGAAGATCAGCTTGGCCCCGGCCACGGCTTTCGCGTCTGCCGGGCTAGGCTGATACACGTGCGCGTCGCCATCTGGGCCAACCAGCACCTTCACCGCTGCTGCTGGCCCGGCGATTTGAGCGACAAGATCGCCCAAAATCGAAAAACTTGCCACGACCGGCAACGGTTCGGTAGCGCGCGCGGGCAAAGTTGCCGCAAAAAGCGCGACGGCGGGCAGACTGAGTAGCAAACGACGGGAGAGCATGAGAACCTCGGCACAAGAAAATTATGTTATAACGTAACAATTTTTAGAAACCAAAAACAAGAGGGGGATTTACCAGGGGGGAGGCTTATTTATCCTGGCAGGCCGCAGCGCTGTTTCCAGAACGCGCCAAACCGTGCAACAGCCCCCGCCGCCCTCATGTAAGTCTAAGGTTCAACTCAGCCACGGTGGCGTCTAGGGCGATAGAAGAGGCGTCATAGATGTCCGGCAATTGAGCGGCCCGCGCGGCAGCGCTGCCCCAATCATCGTGCCGCAGCGCCACAACGATTGCGCGGGCTTCTTGGGCCAATATTCCCATCCCCACGGCACCAGCGGTGCCGATCAGCGAATGGGCAGCACGGGCCAAAGCATCAGCGTGTTCAGCAACCAAAGCGGCTGAAACGGCGTCCAGCAACTCCCGCGCCGTGCTGCGAAACTGCGCGAGAATGGCCGCGCAACCGCTCGGTGGGAGATAACGATAGAGTTCTGCCAGAACATTTGGGTCGATATAGGCTTCGTCCGAGGCCGTGGGCGGCCCCGCCGGTGGCTCTACCGCGTCCGCCAGCAGGCTGCCGAGCGCCAAGGCATAGTGCTTCTGCTCAAGGCTAAGATCGGTCGTCAGCAACAACTCCAAAACCCCGCGCGCGGCGGTTAGCCTGTCAGGCAGGATTTCTGGAAGAAACGCCACCGCGTGTTACGGCTTCGGGCGAGACAAAAGGTCGCGAATCTCGCGCAGCAGCGCCACGTCTTCCGGCGTTGCGGCGGGCGGCGGTGGCGGGGCTTGGCGGCGCAGCTTGTTCACGGCTCTGATCACCATAAACAGCACCCAGGCGACGATGAGGAAGTTGATCGAAATGGTCAGGAACTGGCCATAACCGATCACGGCCCCTTGCGCCTTGGCATCGGCATAGGAGGTGGCGGTGACGCCCCCCACCAGTGCTATGAAATAGTTCGAGAAATCCAGGCCCCCGGCGATCCAGCCGATAACGGGCATTAGCACATCTTCCACCATCGAGGTGACGATCTTGCCAAAAGCCGCGCCAATGATCACCCCGACGGCGAGATCAACCACATTGCCTTTTAGCGCAAATTCCCGAAACTCTTTGAGCATTCTAGTGCTCCCCCGCCATGCTATTCACTGACCACAGCTTATGCCAAGAGGGGGGCGCGAACCAGAGGGTATGCAATGCGGTTGGGCTAATTATTTGCACCTATGCCCTAACGCGCTACTTTAGGGCATCTGTCATGCCGTTGGCGGTCATGCGTCAGGCAGCGGCTTTTGGCGATAAGGTTGCACCATATTGACGTAGCTCACTTAATAAAGCCCCAACCTTTCGCATCAGCTTATTGGTTTGGTCGAGAACAGTATTTGATGAGTCTAAAACAATTCCAGCCTCAATTTCTGTTGCTTCGATAGCTCCGTTCACAGAAGCCGTTTTTTGGGCAACTGAAGTAGCGCTGTGATCAATTTGAAGAACCGTGCCAGCAATATCGCGCGTCACTTTGTTTTGATCCGTTACCGAGATCGAGATCGTATCGGCTGCCGCACTAATAAGGGTAATAGTTTGGCCGATACTGCGAACGGCACCGACAGCACTGGCGACAGCCCCCTGCATTGAAGAAATTTGCTGATTAATGTCCTCGGTCGCCTTGGCGGTCTGACTGGCGAGATTCTTGACTTCCGAGGCAACAACGGCAAATCCTTTACCAGCCTCACCCGCACGCGCGGCTTCAATCGTCGCATTCAGCGCGAGGAGATTTGTTTGCGCGGCGATAGCGCTGATAATACCAACAACATCGTTAATCCGTTGGGCGGCGCTACTCAGTCCTGTAATCGTCGCATCCGTGCGTTCCGCTTCCTCGACGGCTTGAGCCGCAACGGCCCGACTTTGAACAGACTGCTGTCCCACATCAGCGATCGAGCGTGTTAATTCTTCGATAGACGATGCCACACTTGTGATCCGCGCCGATGTATCAAACGAAATCACCGCGACTTCTTTCGATTGACTTTTTGTATCGCCCAACCTGTGGGTCATGCCTTTGGCAACATGCGTTAAATCTGTGGAAGAACTAAGCAAGTTCTGTACCATTTCTTCAACGGCTTGTTCGATTTTACCAGCAATATCATTCACAATTTCGCGTTGCTGATCTTGAGATTTCTGATCTTTAATTTCTTGATCTTGACGCAATTGCCGAACCGCACGCGCATTTTCGACAAACACCTCAAGAGCGCGGGTCATCTGCCCGATTTCATCCCGACGTTTGGCACCAACGATCTTCACATCCAGATCTCCTTGAGCAAGAGCGCTCATGGCACGCTCTATCCGCCGAATTCCCCGAGATATTTGTAAACCGATACCGAAACTTGCCGAAAAAGTAACTACTAAGGCGAAAACTGCGACATATACAATTAACGCCCGAACATCATTCGCGATAGATTGTGCACTTTCACTTTGCTTTATCATGTTTTGAATTGTTAAATTACGAAAACGCTCTAAGGGTTCGCGCAGCACGGCGTATTTTGCTGCCGCCGTCGTGATTAAAGGAGTTGCTAAAACTGGATTGCGTTGCGCCATATCAGTCGCCGCTTTCGCACTTATAATATATTCTTCAACTAATTTCGGAAGGGTTGCAATCAGATCTTGTTCCTCTTTGATAGGAGAGCTTTGCGAAGCCACATCTTGAACAATTTTTGTTACCAGGCTGAGGCGCGCGGTAATCAATGATTGAATTTTACCAATTTCTTCATCTGACCGTCCCAGTCGTTTCCATACGACAATACTAAACATATCAGATTGTGTGTCGGCGACTGCTTGTAGAAGCTCGTCCCCTCTAATCACCGATGGAATATCAACCTTAACAATCTGGTTGGTTGATTTTGTCTGTTGTTCAAGTCCAGACCAAACTGTAAAGCCAATAGCAGCCAGAGCCATTACAAACAAAATTGGAGATATTAAAATTTTAATCTTAATTGAAAGGTTCTGTAACATTATTCCACCTCTTCTAACGATTTAATTTGGCGACTCTGAATATCTGGAAGAGCCGCCAACTTATTTAGCAATAATCCCGGATAGACCGGATTATTGAGGGTATCATTTCGATAAATTAGCGACAAACTGTTAGCATTGTTTTCGGCTTTTCAATCCACTTAGAAAAACAACTATATTCATATTCTGTTTCTTTAGTGTAATGAGGCCAGAAATTTTGAGTGTACGCTCCGCCTTTATCGGCAGCCTCAGTAAACTCTTTTTCCATAAAACGACCTCGCAAATCTTGAAGTTGTTTCAGTTCCATACCGCTGAGTTCTGGGTATTTATTATGAGCGGCGATCTTACTGTCGATGTAAAGGACAACTCCCATAGGGGTTGAGTTTAAGGAAGAGCTTTTGTTTTTTAATGCATCGACGGCAGCAGCAGGCCCTTTTTCCTTAACAAAATTTGTTAGCTCCACAACAACTTTCTGCAACTGACCATCATCACCGAAATCTGTTCCCGCGAGAACAGTGTGTGGGGCGAAAGCGAGAACTGCGATTGAAGCAACTCGCACAAAGGCATTCAAACGGAACATGCACTGTCTCCATAACGAGAATACTGAGTATGTTATGTTATCATCTCGCTTCCCTGTGAGAATAGCCTATTTCAATAAATCTAAAAAAATTAAACCATTCATTTAAAATGGCAATATCATTGTATGACGCAGAGATGTGCTTCACATAATAAAAAACCGTTAAGAGATGTTTCGAGAAAAGGCCAAACTATCTTTGTGGTAGAATCGCCCCGACTGTGTTGGGGGTAGACTATCAGCACAGTCGGGTCGTCACGGGTTTATGGGCAGGGTTTCACGGGTGAGAGCTGCATCTTAGGTTCCCGGAAAATAGCTGTAGGCGGCGGGATTAATAGATAGGGGGGTCAACCCATTCGCATCTGGGTTTAGGGTGCCACCCGCTGAGACGATAACACCTGCTACCGCGTTCAGCGCGGTCTGAAGTCCACCTTCGATCCAACCCGACGTCCAGGCTAAGCAATCACCCGCCAAATACACGCCCGTATCTCGATTGGGGGCGAGACATTTCTGATAGTCGTAGAACATAGTCTGAACATAGGGGTCTTGGCCAGGTTGGCTTAACTTAAAGGCGCCGCTGAAATAGGGGGCGGATTGCCAATCGGCATATAGAATGTTACCCGGCCCGATGGGTTCTAAATTGGTCGCAAAAGCTGCATAATCTGGTCCCATTTCCGCGAGAAGAATCAGAAGCCCTTGATACAGAGCGACGGGATCGACCGCACCTCCAGCTTTAGAAATACCAAGTGCCTGCTGTTTTGTGGCATTATCTTCCCATGTGTAAGTAATAAAGCAAACGCCCGTGTTCTGCTCACCATAATCCAGAGTGTAGATCTGCTGGATGGCCGTATCAGACAGCATAACCCGTGTGGCATTCGGGTTATTCGCCCAGTATTTTTCGATGCGAGCGGCGACTTTGATGGATGAAACGACATGGGTACGCTTTACGGCTTCAGCAGTGTCGGCTGAAAGTTGTGGTGTGTAAAGCGGGGATCGCGTTCCCGCCGAACTCGAAAACTGCGTGATATTCGTCTTCATTTCCATGGATCGCGTCGTCGTGGCGACAACAAGGCGCTGATATGGCCCGAAACTACCCGTCGGCCCCGTTAAGAAGAAGCCCGTTGAGATATGTTGGGTTAAATCATACTCAGAGACGAGATTAATCGGTGTGTTGAGGTTGAGCGTAAAGTTATTAGGATATTGCGCGCTACACTGCTGCACAAGAGTGGCAGGGAGCGAGCGAATGCCAACTTGAAGGAAGTTCTGCGACGTTTCTAACTCATTGATAACAAGCCGCATGATTTCTGTAAAGCCAACCGCATAAAGCGGACCAAACCCGCCAGAACCAATCCCCAAAGCTCCAAACTTGTCGAAATCGGAGAAGGTCCAGGCCGTGACTCCGGGAATTTTATTTCCATCGGCACCTGTGAAAATATCAAACAAAGCACCATAAAAACTGTTCTGGCCGAAAAGATTGATATACTGCTGCCAAGCGGCCGTTGCGGCGGCAGTATTTCCCTGCTTTAGCAGAGCGGTAATGGCAACCGCACTTTCTAAGACCGTATTTCCATTGCTATCTTTCAAACCTTCAGCGCAGAAAGCCCCCCAGCCGATGAAAACCGTTCCAAATCCAGGCGGATACGCGGCTTGAGAACTCAGCCACTCATTGCTCGTACCTTTGTAAGAAACGAGCGTTTGAACAACCCCTGGATCGGGAAACGGCGGGAGCGATGCGATACCCCCCGGCGCGATTCCCAAAATTTCCAAGTACCAGTTCATAATAAACTCTGAGGGCGGAAAACGCATCGCCCCGAGTTCGGCTAGATCACGTGTTGCCCCCGGAAACAAAACAGAATCGGCGCGCCCCCCGACTTGATCCAAGGCATCAAACAGATCAACCGTAGCGCCAGCGCGTAAAAGCTCATAGCTCGCGCAAGCACCAGAAACACCGGCACCAATAACGGCAACACGTGTTCCTGCAGGAATAGTGCCAAGGGGCCGATTATAGCCACTGTTAAAAGACAACCATTGGTCGTATGAAAAGTTAGGTGTATCAATATAGGGATGGCTAGTGATGGCGTCGGCGGTTTTAAGCCGTATATTCGGGATATGAGCCATTTGTAGAACCTCCTGGGGCGTTTCACAAAAAAATCGTTACATTTAGTGCGCTATTATCTCGCCTTTAAGTTTACTTAAGAGCGGATTAGATGTTTTTCATTCAATGAAAATGCAGGGAGCGATACCTGGATCGCCCCTGACATTGAATTTTAACATTCTCTAGCTGACTACAGATGTAAGGATAATTTTTTTTCCCCGCAAAAGATAGTCAGAAGGGAAAATTCTGTTTTGACGATATTTCCTTGGTAGTTTCAGCTTTCGCAACGCGCCCCTATCCTGTTATTGCCCTTGCGCGGCGGTGTAACCTGGCGTGCCGTTGAAGCGGTAGAGCATCTCCATTTTAATTGCGGGCAAACCGGCTTGCGCCAGAGCCTGCATCAAGCCTGGCACCAGGGCAGGGGAAAGGCTCGCGTTGGGCGTCAGCATGAACCGGCAGCGCCAATGGTCGGTGCAGAACGTCTCGGCCCGCCCATTCGGCCAGACTTTGACCCCCCGGTTGGTGATGACCGCCAGGGAGAGGCCCGGCGTGGCGTGAGCGGCGCTTTGCACTGCTTTGGCCAGATCGTCCGGCGTGCCATCCGACCAATGCACGAAGAGATCGACGCCATCCATAGACTTGTCTGCTTTTGGCAACCGCGCGGGCGGCGGTGGTACGGCGGGCAGCGGTTGGCTTAAGCGCAGATCGAACTGTTGCGGCTGCTGACCGAGCCGGGCGATAACGGCCTCGGCAAACCCTTGTGTGCCAACGCAAACCTCCGAGCGGTCAGCCGCAAAAATGTCGGGCGTGTGAACCCCGTCTTCCAGAGTCCGCAACCAAGCGGCTTCGATACGGGCCGCGATGTGCGTTTGGCCGTTTTGGGCCAGCATCATAATAGCAGCGCAGAGCAGGCCGGAGGGGTTGGCCTTATCCTGCCCGGCAATATCGGGGGCCGAGCCGTGAATGGCTTCAAACAATGCGCCGTGACTGCCGATATTCGCCGATCCCGCCAGCCCGACGGACCCTGCGATTTCCGCCGCAACGTCCGACAAGATATCGCCGTAGAGGTTCGGCAGAATAATCAGCTTAAACCGCCCCGGCTGATCGGCCAGTCGCGCCGCGCCAATATCGACGATGAGATGTTCGGTCTTGATTGCCGGATAGAGCGCCGAAATCTCGTCGAAGACCCGGTGAAACAGCCCATCGGTTAGTTTCATGATATTGTCTTTGGTGAAGCAGGAAACCTTATCGATCCCCGCCGCCGCCGCCACATCGAACCCATAGCGCACGATCCGTTCCGTGCCGGGGCGGCTGATGAGCTTAAGGCACTGCACCACCTCGTCGGTATGTTGATGCTCGATTCCGGCGTATAAATCCTCCTCATTCTCGCGAATGATGATCACGTCCAAATCCGGGTGCCGGGTGGGTACAACGGGGTGCAGCGCCCGGCAGGGGCGGATATTGGCGAAGAGACCAAGGGTTTTCCGTAAGGTGACGTTAACGCTTTTATAGCCGCCGCCTTGGGGCGTCGTGATCGGGCCTTTTAGGAGCAGTTTTGTCCGGGCAAGGCTCGCCCACGCTTCGGCACCAATGCCCGTCGGCTCCCCCGAAAGGTACGCGCTCTCGCCAATCGTCACCACTTCCGGCGCGAGTTGCGCCCCCGCTGCGGCCAGAATAGCCAAGGTCGCCTGCATAATCTCGGGGCCGATACCATCGCCCGGCGCAATCGTTATGGGCAGCGGTAAGGTTCCGGTCGGGGGCAGGGCGGCGGTGGAAAGCGGATGTCCGTCCATTTTGGGATCTCCTAGGGGTGAGCGTTCGTTGGGCACATCCTGTTCAGGTTAAGATATTTAATGAAATTGATAGTGTTGAATGTTATCATCAAAAATAATGATAACACCGCATTCTCTTGATCCCGACCTGCTCGCGGCCTTTCGCGCTGTGGTAGAAACCGGCAATTTCACCCGCGCCGCCGAACGGTTGCGACGCAATCAATCGACCCTGTCGATGCAGATTAAACGCTTGGAAACTGCCGTCGGCGATCGGCTGCTGGAGCGTGGGGCCGGAACGGCCTTTAGGCTGACGGCGCGGGGGGAGATCGTGTTTACTTACGCGCGGCGGCTGCTGGCCTTGCAAGAAGAGGCTTTCGCGGCGCTCCGGGATGGCGATTTGCAGGGCACGGTGCGGCTGGGAACCCCGGAAGATTTTGCCACGGCGCATCTGCCGCAAGTGCTTGCCGATTTCGCCCGCTCCCATCCCCAGGTTGCGCTGGAAATCACCTGCGATCTCACTTTGAACCTGCTGGACCGCCTGGGGCGCGGCGAGTTCGATTTAGCGCTGATCAAGCGCGAACCAGCGGGGGACGCAGGCGGCGTGCCGGTTTGGCGCGAGCCGCTCGTGTGGGTCACGGGCGATGTCGATTTGCCGCGCCGGGCGGGGCCGCTGCCGCTGGCGCTATCCCCCCACCCTTGTGTCTATCGGCGGCGCGCGCTGGCAGCTTTGGGCGAATCGGGTAGGGCCTGGCGGCTGGCGTACACGTGCGAGTCCCTCGCAGGAACTCTGGCTGCTGTGCGGGCGGGCCTTGGAATTACTGTTTTGCCGCGCGATATGGTGCCGAGGGGGTTAATTCACCTCGATAGTGCGAGCGATCTTCCCCGTCTGGCCGAAACGGAAATTGCGCTCATCACTGCGCCCAATCCGTCGCGCCCGGCGCTGCGGCTGCGCGACCATATGATTGCGGCACTGGAGCGGGCGTAGTCCACAAACTTGCATCGGTGAACGATCAACCCTCTTGAATCCCGAACCCGTCCAGCTTATCTGTCGTGGCACTCGCTGGGGGTGAGTGCTAAACCAAGGCTTCCCTCGGCCCTATCATCCGTCCCTTGAAGGAGGAGATCGCATGTCTTTCCGTCCGTTGCATGATCGAGTTTTGGTGCGTCGTATCGAGCAGGAAGCAAAAACCGCTGGCGGCATCATCATTCCCGATACCGCTAAAGAAAAGCCGCAGCAAGGTGAAGTGGTTGCTGTTGGTTCCGGCGTACGTAACGAAAAAGGCGAAATGGTCGCGTTGGACGTTAAGGTCGGCGACCGTATTTTGTTCGGAAAATGGTCGGGATCGGAAGTCAAGCTCGGTAGCGAAGAGCTGCTGATCATGAAGGAATCCGATATTCTTGGCGTTCTGGCTGCTTAAAGCGCCTACCCGCTTCCCCGATTTCTAGGAGAGTAAAATAATGGCTGCTAAAGAAGTAAAATTTTCCACCGATGCGCGCACCAAAATGCTGCGCGGTGTGGATATTCTCGCCGATGCCGTAAAGGTTACGCTGGGTCCGAAGGGCCGCAACGTCGTGATCGAAAAATCCTTCGGCGCCCCGCGCATCACGAAGGACGGTGTTACGGTCGCCAAAGAAATCGAGCTGGCCGACAAGTTTGAAAACATGGGCGCGCAGATGCTGCGTGAAGTTGCCCTGAAGACTGCTGACCGTGCCGGTGACGGCACCACGACGGCGACCGTGCTGGCGCAAGCCATTGTGCGTGAAGGCGTGAAGGCGGTTGCCGGTGGTTTTAACCCGATGGACCTGAAGCGCGGTATCGACCTTGCCGTTGCCGCCGTGATTGCAGACCTCAAGAGCCGTTCTAAGAAGGTTTCGACCAACGAAGAAGTGGCCCAGGTTGGTACGATTTCGGCCAATGGCGAGCGCGAAATCGGCGAAATGATCGCCCGCGCGATGGAAAAAGTCGGCAACGAAGGCGTTATCACCGTTGAAGAAGCCAAGGGCATCGAAACGGAACTCGACGTTGTTGAAGGTATGCAGTTCGATCGCGGCTATATCTCGCCGTATTTCGTAACCAATGCCGAAAAAATGCAGGCCGAGCTGGAAAACCCCTACATTCTTTTCTTTGAAAAGAAGCTGTCGGGTTTGCAGGCGATGCTGCCGGTTCTCGAAACCGTCGTGCAGTCGGGCCGTCCGCTGCTTATCATTGCTGAAGATGTTGAAGGCGAAGCGCTGGCAACCCTCGTGGTCAACAAGCTGCGCGGTGGCCTGAAGATCGCTGCCGTGAAGGCACCGGGCTTCGGCGACCGTCGTAAGGCGATGCTAGAAGATATGGCCATCCTCACGGGCGGTCAGGTTGTGTCCGAAGACCTCGGCATTAAGCTCGAAAACGTCACGCTCGATATGCTTGGCACCGCCAAGAAGGTGACGATCACCAAAGACGAAACCACGATCGTCGATGGTGCTGGTCAGCGTTCGGATATCGAAGCCCGTATCAGCCAGATCAAAGCTCAGATCGAAGAAACTTCGTCGGATTACGACCGCGAAAAGCTGCAAGAACGTCTGGCGAAGCTCGCTGGCGGTGTTGCCGTGATCCGCGTTGGCGGCTCGACGGAAATCGAAGTTAAGGAACGCAAAGATCGCGTTGATGACGCGATGCACGCAACCCGCGCGGCAGTGGAAGAAGGCGTGGTTGCTGGCGGCGGCGTTGCTCTGCTGTATGCGACCAAGGCACTCGAAAGCTTGAAGCCGGAAAATGACGATCAGCGCGTTGGTGTGGACATCGTCCGCAAAGCCCTGACCGCTCCGGTGAAACAGATCGCCGAAAACGCCGGTGTTGATGGTGCCGTGATCTCCGGCAAGCTGCTGGAGTCGAACGACTTCAACTATGGTTACGATGCCCAAAAAGGCGTTTATGCCGATATGGTGAAGTCCGGTATCATTGATCCGGTGAAGGTGGTTCGCTCGGCCCTGCAAGACGCCGCTTCGGTGGCGTCGCTGCTCATCACGACCGAAGCCATGGTCGCTGAACTGCCGAAGAAAGATAGCCCGATGCCCGGCGGCGGCGGCGGCATGGGCGGTATGGGCGGGATGGATTTCTAATCCCCCCACCGTCTTAAGTCTGAAGCCCCCGCCGGAGTCGTCCGGCGGGGGTTTTATTTTGGGGGGTGTTAAAGATCGTCTAAGTCCACCAAGTCGAGCGAAACGACCGACAGGTTCAGCACAACCTTACCGCATTCCTCGAAGTTAACCGTTACGCGATCACCCACGACCGACTGAACTTGGCCCAAACCCCAGTCCGGGCAGGCGGGGTGGCGCACGATACAGCCGGGCGTCAGCAGGGTTAAAATTGCACTCATGACATTTCTCACTCTAAAATACTGCACATGTTAAGGGAATCTTCAAACCTAAAGTGGCCTTATATATCCTAAAGCTCTGATTTGAAATCTGGCCTAACCTTGCCAGAGAAAGAAGTGCATTAAGCATGGATACCATTCACACCTCGCTTCCGTCGGTTACGGTCGATCTATCGTTCCTCCATCTGGTTGTCAGCCAACTCTGTCACGATCTCGTCAGCCCGATTGGCGCGGTCAATAATGGGGTTGAGTTGATCGAGGAGTTGGGATCGACGCCCGACAGCGAGGCGTTCGATTTGATCGCGCAAAGCGGGCAGGCGGCGGCGGCCAAGCTGCAATGTTTTCGGTTGGCCTGGGGCCGGGGCGGGGCAAGCAGTGATACCCGCCTAGCCGATGTGCGCCAAGTTCTCATAGACTATTTCGCAGGCGAAACCCGCATTGGGTTGCACTGGCCTGCCGATGCCGCCACCGAGGCTGTGGATTACGCGCCGGGCGCTCTGCAACTGCTGCTGAATAGCGTGTTGGCGGTAGCGACCACGTTAACACGCGGCGGGCAAATCACCGTGCGCGTGCAGATTGTCGATACGGGTGCGCCGTTCGAGATTGATGCGGAAGGCCAGAATTTGCGTGTGCCCGATGTTCTGCCGGAGCTTTTGGCCGGGCGGGCGCGCGCGCCATTGGATCATCGCACAGTGGCGGCAGGCTTCGCCTCGGTGTTGGGGCAGGCTTTGGGTGTGCCTTTGAGTATCTCGCAGCTTTCGCCCGAACTCATCAGGATTGCTGGGAAATTACCCATTCTGTCATTTCCCTGATAGATTTGATTGGCATGATCGTTAGAGTCATGCAACTGCTTGCTTGCCCTTTCGGCTGCGGTGGTTCAAGAAACAGAGGCCGTTGGGGAAAAGGCCGACACCCAACGCCAAGATGTCTTAACAGGGACGTGGACCAGGGGATTCCGAATGGATGATTTGCTCAGTGAGTTTCTGACCGAGACGGCGGAAAATCTATCGGTGTTAGATGTCGAGCTGGTGAAGCTCGAACAGAACCCCAATGATCCGCATTTGCTCGGTAATATTTTTAGGCTCGTGCACACGATTAAGGGCACCTGCGGCTTCCTAGGGCTGCCGCGCCTTGAAAGCGTTGCCCATGCTGGCGAAAACGTGTTGGGCCGGGTTCGCGATGGCGAATTGATCGTGTCGGCAGGTACTGTTTCGCTGATCTTGCAATCGCTGGATTGCATCAAAGGCATTCTGTCTGTCTTGGAAGCAACCGAAGCCGAACCCCCCGGCGATGATTCAATCCTAATCGCCAAGCTGAACGCGGTGGCGGGCGGGGCATCGGCAGATGAAGTGGCGGGTATTACGGCAGTAGCCCCGGCATCGCCCCTTGCTGCGCCACCCCCCCCTCCGTTTCAACCCCCATTTCCAGTCACGGCTCGGGCACCAGTCGCCAGCGCACCTGCTGCGGCCCCCGCTCCCGCAACTCCCGCTTCCGCAGCGCCGCCGCCGAGCGAGCAAACGCGGGAAGTGGCCCGTGTCGAAGCCCCGCAGCCCCCCGCCGAACTGGCTGATGAGCCTGAAGCCGCGCGCCCGTCAGCCGCCGCCGCGCAATCGGTTGAGGCAATCAAAGATTCAGCTATCGCCGCCCAAACGATCCGCGTCAGCGTCGATCTGCTGGAAAACCTGATGACAATGGTTTCGGAGTTGGTTCTAACGCGCAACCAGCTTCTCCAAATCGTTCGCCGTCATAAGGACAGCGAGTTTACCGTTCCGTTGCAGCGCCTCTCGCACGTTACCTCGGAGCTGCAAGAAGGCGTGATGAAGACGCGGATGCAGCCGATTGGTAACGCCTGGGCCAAGTTGCCGCGTATGGTGCGCGATCTGTCGCTCGAACTGGGTAAGAAAATTGATCTGCAAATGATCGGTGCCGAGACCGAGCTTGATCGGCAGGTGCTGGAGTTGATCAAAGATCCGCTGACCCATATGGTGCGGAATTCTGCGGATCATGGCCTAGAAACGCCGGACGAGCGCAAGCGTGCCAGCAAGTCCGAAACAGGCCGGATCACGCTGAACGCCTATCACGAAGGCGGCCATATTCTCATCGAGATTTCCGATGATGGGCGCGGCCTCAATACGGAGCGAATTAAAGCCAAGATCATCCAGAACGGCCTCGCTAGCGAGTCTGATCTGGATGGTATGGCCGAAGCACAGATCTATCAGTTCATCTTCAAGCCGGGCTTCTCGACAGCAGCAGCCGTGACCGCAGTGTCGGGCCGGGGCGTGGGGATGGACGTGGTCCGTACCAATATCGAAAAAATTGGTGGCACGATCGAGCTGAAATCGAAGTTCGGGCGCGGCTCAACCTTCGTCATTAAAATCCCGCTCACTCTGGCCATCGTCTCGGCGCTAATTGTGGAAAGCTGTGGCGAACGCTTCGCCATTCCGCAAATCAGCGTGGTAGAGTTGGTTCGCGCCAGCGCCGATTCGGAGCATCGTATCGAGCGAATCCACGGCACACCGGTATTGCGCTTGCGGAACCGACTGTTGCCATTGGTGAGCCTGGAGCGTCTGCTCCGCCTTGATCGCCGGGAAGGCGATGCGACGACGGAGAGCTTCATCATCGTCGCCCAGGTTGGTACTTACAACTTCGGGATTATGGTGGACCGCGTATTTGATACTGAAGAAATCGTCGTAAAGCCCGTTGCCCCAATTTTGCGGCACCTGTCGCTTTTCTCGGGCAATACTATTCTTGGCGATGGTTCGGTCATCATGATCCTCGATCCGAACGGGATCGCCGCCTCCACGGGCGAAATGACCGTGAGCGAAAACGCGCAAATCGACGCGGCGGCGGCGCGCGATACACACGATCACGATCGGACGACGCTGCTGATTTTCCGTGCGGGCGATGGCGGGCCGAAGGCCGTTCCCTTGTCTCTCGTGGCGCGCTTGGAAGAAATCGACCTTGAAACCGTCGAGTTTAGCCATGATCGGCCCATGGTGCAGTATCGTGATAAGTTAATGCCGCTCATCCCGATTGTTCCGGGCATGAAGATGCAGCGCACGGGCCGTCAGCCGGTTTTGGTGTTCGCGGATGGCGAGCATTCGATGGGGCTAGTTGTCGATGAAATCATTGATATTGTCGAAGATCGGTTGTCGGTTGAACTGGCGGCGGATCGCCCTGGCTTTATCGGATCGGCAATCATCGCGGGTCGCGCGACGGATGTTATCGACACAGGTCACTTCCTCCTGCAAGCCTTTGGCGACTGGTTCCATGCAGGCCGCGATAAGCTGTTTGACGGGCGCACGAAGGCCAAACGCATTTTGTTGGTGGACGATAGTCCGTTCTTCCGCAATCTGCTGATTCCGATTCTGTCGGTTAACGGCTTCTCTGTTACCTCTGCCGATAGCGCTGACGACGCGCTAACGATGGTAGAGGGCGGTGGAACTTTCGATGTGATCGTAAGCGATATCGAAATGCCGGGTATGAATGGTTACGAGTTTGCGCGCGCAGTTTCGGCGAGCAAATGGGCGGGCACGCCGATGGTGGCGCTCTCCAGCCATACATCACCGCAAGATATGGAGCGCGCGCGCGAGGTTGGATTTACAGACTATGTGCCGAAGTTTGACCGCGACGCGCTTATCCACACGCTGAATCAACTGCTGAACACGGAGAAGGTGGCATGAGCGAACTGGTTGCTTCAGGAAAGCGGAATATTACCCGTCAGGGTTTTGCCGCCGAAGAACAACGCCAGTATGTGTCCATCACCATTGATGGGCAGATGTTTGGTATTCCTGTTTTAATTGTTCACGATGTGTTGGGGCCGCAGCGCATTACGCGCATTCCGCTGGCTCCGGCGGAGGTGGCGGGTTCGCTCAATCTACGCGGTCGCATCGTGACCGCGATTGATGTGCGCTTGCGCTTAGGGTTGATCCGGCGCCCTGCCACGATCGGCGGCATGAGCGTTGTGGTCGAGCATTCTGGCGAGTTTTATAGCCTAATGGTCGATGGTGTCGGCGAAGTGCTGACCCTGTCGGCGTCGGAATTCGAGCGTAATCCGGCGACGCTGGATCCGCGTTGGCGCGATATTTCGCTGGGCATTTACCGCCTGCAAGATCAGTTGCTGGTTATCCTTGATGTTAACCGTTTGTTAGATTTTACGCGGCACGAAGCGGCCTGATACGCGGGAAGAATCTCTCTTCCCGTCCCGAGTAGGGTATAAAGAAGCCGTAGTGTCATTCCAGAGAGTGGAGTAGGGCCAATGAAATCTTGCCTCATCGTTGATGACTCGCGGGTCGTCCGCATGGTGGCTAGGAAGATTCTGCAGGAACTCGGTTTCGAGACCTCGGAGGCAGAGGACGGCAAGAAGGCTATGGAAGCCTGTCAAAAAGCTATGCCGGACGTCATCCTGCTGGATTGGAATATGCCTGTTATGAATGGGATAGAATTTTTGCGCGAACTCCGTGCCTATCCCGGCGGCGATGTTCCGAAAGTTGTGTTCTGCACCACCGAAAACGATCTGGCGCATATTATGGAAGCGATGGGGTCGGGGGCTGATGAATACATCATGAAGCCGTTCGATCAGGAAATCATTCAAAGTAAGTTTAGCCAGGTAGGTATTCTTTGATGATTTCCGGCACAAATAGCCGAAATCCCGGATCATCACCCTCGGAGATACCGCCGAAAGGCAGTGACGGGGTTATTCGCGTGATGCTCGTGGATGATAGTGCCGTTATTCGTGGTTTGTTTACGCGCGCTCTGGAATCCGATCCCGAATTGCAGGTCGTCGCGTCGGTTGGCGATGGCAAAATGGCGCTGAACGCACTGAAGCGCCAGCAGATTGATATTATCATTCTTGATATCGAAATGCCGGTGATGGATGGGTTGACCGCCCTGCCGCTGTTGCAAGAGGCCGCCCCAAGCGTACCAATCATTATGGCTTCCACACTGACGCGCAAGAACGCTGAAATAAGCCTGCGTGCGCTGCGGGATGGCGCTAAAGACTATGTAACCAAACCCTCAACGACCTCCGAGTTGACGTCTGCCCATAGCTTTCGGGATGAGTTGATTGTCAAAATAAAGGCGTTGGTAGGCCCCTCGCGCTCGCCTCGGCTGGAGATGCCGGGTATTCCCAAGCGCTTCACCAATACAGACGGCACGCAGACGGCGGGTGATCGCGCCCCGATGGTGCGCGTCAATCGCAGTGGCCCTATTACGCTGCGCCCGATGACGAATGACGTGCCGGATGTTATCGCCATTGGCTCCTCCACCGGCGGCCCGCAAGCGTTGTTTGCAGTGCTGGGTAATCTGCCGAAAACGCTGCGTCAACCCATTCTGATTACGCAACATATGCCAGCGACCTTCACGACGATCCTCGCGGAGCATCTGGCGCGGGTCACTGATCGTCCGTGCCAAGAGGCGCGCGATGGCGATAGTGTGCAGCAGGGTTACATTTATGTAGCGCCGGGTGATTTTCACATGACGGTAGAGGTCAGCGGCACGCAGCGCGTGTTGCGTGTGCAAAAGACACCGCCTGAGAATTTCTGCCGCCCGGCGGCCGATCCGATGCTGCGTAGCTTGGCGGCGGTTTACGGTCGTAAACTGCTGGTTATCATCCTCACAGGAATGGGCCAAGACGGCATGTTGGGCGCGCAAACCGTGGTGCAGCAAGGTGGTATGGTGATTGCTCAGGACGAGGCGAGCAGCGTTGTTTGGGGAATGCCGGGCGCGGTTGCTTACGCGGGCCTGTGTAGTGCCATTTTGCCTTTACCGGACATTGGTTCTTTCATCCACAAAATCGCACTGAGGTCGTAAGCATGAAATCGGACGAGTTCGAGTTCATCAGTCGAACGGTTCGCCAGCGCTCCGGCTTGGTGTTGACCGAAGATAAAACCTATTTGGTTGAAAGCCGTTTGCTGCCAATTGCTCGCAAATTCGGGTACAAGTCGGTGGACGAGTTTGTTACGTCGGTTCATCGCGGGCCGGACGAAGCAAAGTTGCGGGCCATTACGGAAGCGATGACCACGAACGAAACTTTGTTCTTTCGCGATACGAAACCGTTCGATCAGTTCAAGCGGGTTGTGCTTCCCGCAGTGCTGGGATCGCGCGCGGCACGCAAGACTGTGCGGATCTGGTGCGCGGCCTGTTCTTCCGGTCAGGAACCCTATTCTCTGGCGATGATTTTGAAGGAGGAAAGCGCAAGGCTTGCGGGTTGGCGCTTTGAAATCGTCGCGACCGACCTTAGCCCTGAAATGCTAGACCGGGCGCGGGCGGGGCTTTATACGCAGTTCGAGGTTCAGCGCGGCTTGCCGATTCAATATCTGATGAAATATTTCAAGCAGATCGAGGATAAGTGGCAACTCTCGAACGATATTCGGAACATGGTGGACTATAAAGAGTTTAACCTTCTGTCCGATCCGCGTGCCTTGGGGCAGTTCGATATCGTTTTTTGCCGAAATGTGTTGATTTACTTCGATCAGCCAACGAAGACGGAAGTGTTAAGCCGCCTGCGAACAATACTACCGGAAGATGGTGTTTTATATTTGGGGGGTGCGGAAACAGTTTTAGGGATTACCGATAAGTTCGAGCCGTTACCGAATGAACGGGGCCTTTATCGCTGCATTGCAAAACAAGGTGCTAGTTTCACTTCTGTGTAATTTTAACAGATCGTTAAATATATATTTCCCGAGCCGCTTTTGCGGCTCGGTTTCTTTTGGGAAATGCGACTTTGTGTCACACATGAAAGGCGCGAACTGATATCTATATTGTAATCTTGTGGGGGAGAGGCCGAAATTGGCCCTACGTGCCGGAAGATAGGGTAATCTTCCGCCGCGCTCCAGGGAGGAACGGGGTAAATCATGACGGACCAGGAGCAAGAACTGCGCGAGGGTTTCGCGCAGGTGGCTCATTTATCGGGAAATCTCGGGATCGAGATTACGGATATTAGTGCTAATATCGACCAAGTTGCGATGCAGGTTCGGCAGGACTCGGAGACGTGCCAAGCCTTGCGGCGGCTTTTCTCCGATCTCACCGATAAAAATCGGGCAATCTCCAATGCCAGCCAAATCGCCCACACGCAAGCTGAAGCTGCGCGGCAGAATATGGCCGCATCGCGCCAGGGCATTGATAGGTCGCTGGCCGAGATTAGAGCGCTGGCAGAGTCTGTAACGGCGATTGAGGGTCAACTTCCGGGCCTTTCCGAAGCCCTTGGGCGCATTAGCCGCGCGGCTGCGGGGATTAACGCGATTGCCCGTCAAACCAATCTGCTGGCGCTGAATGCGACAATCGAAGCCGCGCGCGCGGGGGAGGCGGGGCGCGGCTTTGCAGTAGTGGCAGGCGAAGTGAAGGCGCTGGCCCGGCAAACGGCAGAAGCCACAGCGGAAATTGATATTACGCTGCAAGATTTGGCCGCGCAAACCCGGCAGTTGATCGCGCGCAGCACGGAAGGCGTGCAACGCGCCTCGGCGGTGCAAGGGGGAACCCAGGCCATCGGCTCGGTGCTCTCGACGCTGGATGACGCTATGGTGCAGATCGCGGGGAACGCTGGCAATATCGCCGAGGCTGCGACCGAAACCGATAGCCATTACGAAACCCTAGCCCGGCGGGTCGAGGGCATGACCGGCGGGATTGGCGAGTCGGCCCGCGCGTTGGATGCTGCCGAAGAGCGACTGCACACGCTGCGTGATTATTCCGAGGCGTTGATGAAACTGACCGCCGTGAGCGGGGTTGAGACGCAGGATACGCCGTTTATCGAAACCGCAATTCGCTATGGCGCGAATCTCAGCACATTGTTTAGTGAGGCTGTAGATCGGGGCGATGTTGCGATGGATGCGCTATTCGATGATCGCTACCAGCCTATTCCCGGCACCAACCCGCTACAGCATCTCACGAAATACACTAGCTTTGCCGAACGGCTATTGCCGCCGTTGCTGGAAGACGGGCTGAAAAGCCTTGCCGACGTAGTTTACTGCATCGTTGCAGATCGTAATGGCTATGTGGCCGTTCACAATAAAATCTACTCCCAGCCTCAGCGGGAAGATCCGGCGTGGAACACGGCTAACTGCCGTAATAGGCGGCTGTTTAATGATCGTGTTGGTCTTGCCTCTGGGCAAAACCGGGATCCGTTTTTGCTCCAAACCTATCGGCGGGATTTGGGGGGCGGGCGGTTCATGCTGCTGAAAGAAGTGGCGGCCCCCATCACGGTTAAGGGCCGCCCCTGGGGCGCGGTTCGTTTCGGATACAAGGTCCAAAACTCCCGCTAGAGCCGCGCGGCTTAACTCTGGCGCGGCTCTATAAGCCGCATCAGGCGTGTTTGACACGCCAAGCGTGTCGGGTGAGGCGGCGGCCAAGGGCGCGGATGCGCCCGGCGATGCGCTTGGCGCGTCAAACGCACCGGGCGGCGAGGGCTAAGATAAAACTAGAGCGTCTTGCGTCAACCTTTACGCAAGACGCTCTAGAGATGTAGATAGTGATTTTTTTCCGCATCAACTGGCGGGAACGGTCACGCAGGCGTTTTGTTGACGGATAAGTGCTTGGCAGGCATCGCGGGCGTCTTTCTCGGTCAGGCCAGCGATGCGGGCGCGGTAAACGCGGGCACCTTTACTATCCTTGCTTTCAGCAATGGCGATAGTGCCACGCCCTAAAACCGCTTTTGCGTTGGCGCTGGCGGCTTGCGCCGCTTTTTGCGCGCTACTGTCTGTTGTGAAGGCCCCAACCTGAACCGCCCAACCCCCTTGCGGTTTTAACGCCACTGGTTGCGCCGTCGCCGGTTTAGGGTTGGCTTGCGCGCGTGACGTTTCGACCGGCGGGGGGCTGAACATCGGGGCTGCCGCCCGTCCAAGCGTTGCCGAAACCGGCGTGATCGTGGCGCCACTATTGTTGCGGGCCGGAAGGCGAGTATTGGCGGGGGTGGGAACCGGGCGGGTTTCTTCAGCCGCCGCAACCAGCGTGCCGCGCTTTGGCGTATAATCGGCGCTGGACGCGGTGAGGGTGCCGGAGAAGCCTGCATCCATCAGTTTCGCCATCAACTGATCGCGTTGGCCGGGGCTGCTACCGCCGAAAACCGCGCCGACCAAGCGCCGCCCGTCGCGCTTGGCCGAGGCGACCAGATTGAAGCCCGAGGCGCGAATGAAGCCGGTCTTAATGCCGTCCATTCCGTCGTACACATTCATCAAGCGGTTATGGTTCGGGTGAATGCGGCCCTGATAGGTGAAGTTCTTAGTAGAGAATAGCGGGTAGAACTCGGGGAAATCGCGGACAAGCGCGCGGCCCAGCACGGCCATGTCGCGTGCCGTGGTGATCTGCGCGTCGTTGGGTAAGCCCGAAGCATTTGCGAACAATGTACTGCTCATGCCGAGGCGGCGGGCGCGCTGCGTCATTTGCCGCGCGAAGGCAGGTTCGGACCCGGCCATATTTTCGGCAATTGTGGCGGCGGCGTCATTCGCAGATTTGGTGACGAGACCCATAACGGCATCGCGCACCAAAATCGTAGAACCCGGACGCAAACCCAGTTTCGTCGGGTCTTGATCGGCAGCGAACTGGCTCACCAGCAGCTTTTGATCCATCGACAGACGGCCCTGCTGAATGGCCTCGAACGCCATGAACAGCGTCATCATTTTGGTCAAGGATGCCGGGTGCCGAGGCTCATCGGCGTTATGGGCATAAAGCGCGGTGCCCGTGCTGTAATCCATAATGAAGGCAGCGCTACGATCCGGGGCGGCAACGGCAGTCGTCGTTGCCAGCAAGGCTGCGCCAAACAGCGTGGCCTTGGGAAGATAATGCGTTAAAACGCGGATTGCGGGCCAAAACGCTCCACGTTGCTTCATCTGGGTCTGAGCCATTGGTCACTTCCGGGCTTGGTCTTACAGTGATCGGACTGTAGCAAGCACATTAGCAATTGTCTATAACCAATTGACTTCATTGATTCTCTCTCTGCGTTGGCCTTTTGATGGATTTGTTTTGGGCTTGTTCCGTTTTCGTCCGCCGTATTGCAGTGCGATATTTTCGGTTTTGGACATGAACAAACCTTGAGAAAAGCGCGCCCAAGAGCGCCTAAATTCGGCAAGAACCTTGATGTTTTATCTTTGTGTGCAGCGCACAAAAATTGCTTGACGGACGACTACGGATTCGGCATTGTTACGGGAATGGTGCATTGCAGCAGCGGGGCGGAAGCGATCCTGTGATCGTTTTTGCTCCTCAAATCTTAATCGCTTCTCGATGCTGCGGCAGCCGCCTTCCCGACGGACCAGAATCGAACCTCAAGGACTGGCACGATGACGATATCCCGCAAGCCTGCGGCTTCTTCCCGCCGCCCCACGGCACGCCCCGCCCCGAAAGCCGTAGCGCCGGTCGCGGCGGCGGTGCCGACAGAGACCGTGGCGGTTTCCCCTCCGCCTGTGTTGGAAGTACCCGTGTTGGAAGTTGCCGCGCCTGTTGTCGTCCCGCCCGTTGTGGCCGAACCCATCGTTGTGGCCCCCGTTGTGGCCCCCGTTACGATCGAGACCGTTACGCCCAAGCCGGTTGCCGCTGTGGCACCCGTCTCCAAAACCACCTCTCCGTTTTTTCAAGGACTGACCAAGATGACCACGACCGAACACAGCTTCGCCGCCGCTAAAGAGCAGTTTGAGAAATTCAGCAAGAGCTTCCTGGGTGGCTTTGGCGATTTCGCATCGGTGGGCCGTGAAAACCTGGAGGCTTTTGTAAAGGCTTCGACCATTTTCGCCAAGGGCACGGAAGAAATCGGTAAGTCGGTTGCAGCGCTCACCCAGTCGCAAGTAGAAGCCTCGCTGGCCACCACGAAGGCGCTGATGGGCGTGACCAACTTCAAGCAAGCCATCGAGCTGCAAAACGAAGCCGCGAAGACCAGCTTCGATAAGCTCGTGTTTGAAGGTAACAAGATTACCGAGCTGTCGATGAAGGTCGCCAACGAAGCCATCGAGCCGATCCAGGCCCGCGTGACCGTTGCGGTCGAAAAGATCATGAAGCCTGCTGCTTAAGCGCTTCACGCTCTCGATTAAACCCGGCGGGGGCCTCCCTTGCCGGGTTTTTTTATGTCTAAAACTATGCCCCGCCCGCAGCAAAACTTTACGCCACGGGAAACTTCAGTATGCTGCCCCCTATGAGCAGCTATTCCATCGCGCAATTAACCGCCGAGTTCGACATCACCCCTCGGGCGATTCGCTTCTATGAGGATCGCGGCCTAATTACCCCGCGCCGTAATGGCAACCGCAGGGTCTATTCCCCGCGTGACCGGGTGCGCCTCAAACTTATCCTGCGCGGCAAGCGGCTTGGCCTGTCGCTGGATGAAATCCGCGAAATCATCGACATGTACGATACCGAGACCGACGCGGGGGACGGCCAGCGCGCGCAACTCGATCTGCTGCTCGATAAAATCCGCAAACGCCGCCAAACCCTGATGGCACAAAAGCAAGATATTGATGTGTTGCTGGATTTCATGGACCGGGTGGAAGCCGATTGTACGGAAGCCTTGATTGCGCTGGGCGATAGTGGCAAGCTCGCGGTAAAGTGACGTGCGCGTAAAGTTTTCGAGCGAACGACGTGCCGTGCGGACGGGTTAACCCCGACAAAAACGGCAAGAAGCGCTCTAAACCTTTCTGCGAACTGCCCCCAATGCGCGAGACCCGACCATGCCGAATGATTTTCCGTCGCTGAATTTCGCTCTTGGGGAAGAGTTGGAGATGCTGCGCGCTAGCGTTCGCAGCTTCGCTATCAACCGCATCGCCCCCATCGCCGCCGAAACCGACCTGAAGAACGAGTTTCCCGCCTATCTGTGGCGCGAAATGGGCGATCTCGGTATTCTCGGCGTGACCGTGCCGGAGGAATATGGCGGCGCGGGCATGGGCTATCTCGCGCATACGATTGCGATGGAAGAGGTTAGCCGCGCTTCCGCCTCCATCGGCCTCTCCTACGGCGCGCACTCCAACCTGTGCGTCAATCAACTCAAGCTAAACGGCACCGACGCGCAAAAGCGCCGCTACCTGCCCAAGCTGCTCTCAGGGGAGCACGTTGGCGCGCTCGCCATGTCCGAATCCGGCGCGGGGTCCGATGTCGTGTCCATGCGCCTGCGCGCCGATAAAAAGGGCGACCGCTATGTGCTGAACGGCACTAAAATGTGGATCACCAACGGCCCAGACGCCGACACGCTCGTCGTCTATGCCAAAACCAACCCAGACGCTGGCGCGCGCGGCATGACCGCCTTCATCGTGGAAAAAACCTTCAAAGGCTTCCGCACCGCCCAAAAGCTGGACAAACTCGGCATGCGCGGCTCCAATACCTGCGAGCTGGTGTTTGAAGACTGCGAAGTGCCGGAAGAAAACGTGCTGAACGCCGTCGGGCGCGGTGTGAACGTGCTGATGAGCGGCCTTGATTTCGAGCGCGTCGTGCTCGCGGGTGGCCCCATCGGCATTATGCAAGCCTGCCTAGATGTCGTCATCCCCTACCTGCACGACCGCCACCAGTTCGGCCAGCCCATCGGTGAGTTCCAACTGATGCAAGGCAAACTCGCCGATATGTACGTAACCCTCAATGCCAGTAGAGCCTATGTTTACGCGGTGGCGGGCGCCTGTGATCGCGGCACCGTCACCCGCAAAGACGCTGCCGGCTGCATCCTCTACGCCGCCGAACGCGCCACCTGGATGGCGCTCGAAGCCATCCAATGCCTCGGCGGTAACGGGTATATCAACGAATACCCGACGGGGCGATTGCTGCGGGATGCGAAACTATATGAGATAGGGGCGGGCACGAGCGAGATTCGCCGCTGGCTGATCGGGCGTGAGTTATTCGCGGAGACGGCCTAAACTCGGAACCGTTGGTCTGACTGCTGGATATACCCCCATGTTTCTCGAAAGCATTCACCTGCAAGGCTTTTTGTCCTTCCCCCCGGATTCGCCGCCGATTCCGCTGAAGGCGCTGAACGTGTTGATCGGGCCGAACGGGTCGGGGAAGTCGAATATTTTAGAGGTGTTTTCGGTACTGCGGGCGGCACCCAGCGATATTTCGATGGCGTTTCGACGGGGCGGGGCTGCGGCAGAATGGCTTTTCGCCGGGGATCAGCGTCGGGAATACGCAACGATCCAATGTGACTTAGCGTCTCCCTTGTGGTTGAGTTCCTATACGCACAACATAGCACTCCACGAAAACGCTGAGAAAATTAGTTTGTATGGGGAGTCGATTGCCGACCCCTCTATTTCACATAAAGCGCTTCCCTATAAAATGCTTGAAGGTAAGGCTCATATTCTGCCCGAACACACTGCATTAATTCAAAATAATGATCGATCTCAAGATGAGTATGAGGCGATTTCTGTTCTTACGGGGCAATCTGTTCTAAGCCAAATTAAAGACAGGATGCGGTTTCCGTTTCTCGCGCATATTTCGGGATTTTATGAAGAGATTAGTATCCTATCCGATTGGTCGTTTGGTCGCCGTTCCGCTTTTCGTCGCGCCAGCGAGACAACGACCATTTCGCATCGCCTTTTGGACGATGGCAGCAACTTACCCGTTTTCGTGAATGAGGTTTTATTTCGCAAAGAAGTAGAATTAAATCGCGCGATTGAACGCTTTTTACCGCGTTTCAGTGGGATTAAAACGCGCGTATTCGATGGGTCCGTGTCGCTGTATCTGGTTGAACGAGGTCTTCAACGCCCCATTCCCGCTTCCCGACTCTCCGACGGAACCTTACGTTTTCTGGCCATTGTTGCCACACTGCTGCACCCGGAGCCACCGAGCCTCCTATGTTTAGAGGAGCCAGAACTCGGAATGCACCCGGACGCGGCGGCACTCCTCGCCGAACTGCTGGTTGAAGCATCCCAGCGGATGCAAATTATTGTTACCACGCATTCGGACTCTTTTCTCTCTGCGCTCACACGCCACGATGTGAATGTGTTGGTCACGGAGAATTTCGGCCAGGGAACGGAAGTAACCCAAGTTGACCAGGACCAACTCGCGTCGTGGTTGGACGAGTACACGCTGGGCGATTTATGGCGTATCGGCAAGATCGGCGGTAATCCATGATCTCAAAACGGCGAACCCTGGAAATATACATCGAAGGGGGCGGGGCAACGCCGCGCCAACGCGCGCCCCTGCGTGTGGCCTTTACGGCGCTGTTTGCCGAAGTCTCGGCAAAGATTGAAAAGAAGAACTGGAAACTGCAACTCACGCTCTTGGGAAGCGGATCGGAAGCCTTCAAAGCCTTTTCCGCCGATGCACGCAGGCTCAAGCATGGCGACGCGCTGCTGTTGCTTATCGACGCCGAATATCCCCTCTCAACCGACCCCCTGGAGCATATCCGTACTCGCCTGAAATGGCCGACCGACGGGTTGCCGCCGGAGGATATTCACCTGATGGTGCAAACGATGGAAACCTGGCTCGTGAGTAATCCAACCGCGCTCGCCGATTTCTACGGCCCCGGTTTCCGCGCCGATAAACTGCCGCAGCGTACCGCGTTGGAAGAGGAGCCAAAAGCCGATTGCCTGCACAAACTCGAACAGGCCAGTGCTGGCGCGCGTGCAGGCAAGTATCATAAAGGCGACCATTCGGCAAAACTCCTAAAACGCCTCCGCTGGTCAGACATCTGCACCCGCCTACCCAGCGCCGCCCGCTTGCACCAGCGCGTCGCTCTTGTCACCGGAGTAACAGAATGACCATCCTGGAAGACGCCACCTTGCGGTAGGCTGATCGAACGGGGGCTGGTGTCGCGGGGCGCTGCCCCGCACCCCGCCAGGGGGAGGCCTCCCCCTGGACCCTAGGCTTCTTGACTGAAGAGGATATTGAAATGACTTTTGATGTTGACCAACGGTTCAGTGATTGTTCGTCAGATATGGGAGATTTTGAATTTTTTCATTATACTTCAGTTTCTTCTTTGTTAAGTATTATAGAATCTCAGAAAATTAGATTTACTCATATCGGCGCATTGAATGATGCGGACGAAATGATGCGTGGATTGCATTTGTTAGAAACTCATTTTCCCAAAAAAGATTTTTCTCTACTTCACTTATATATAGGAAATTTTAAGAACAGACTTCGCTGCGCAGATTATAAAAATTCTATTCTTCCTTTTGTTTTTTCGCTTTCAAAGGAAAATGATAATCTCCCCATGCTTCGAGGGTATGCAAAAGATGGTGCTGGGGTGATCATAAAATTTAACAAATATTCCATAGAAAATATAAATAAAAATTTATATTTTCAGTCTTGTGCTTACTCTAATAATTATGTTCATAGCAGTTTAACTGATGGTTTTATTGTGAAATTTATTGATGCAATGTATGAATTTTACCAAGGAAAAAGCATTGATGATAATCAAGGAATAGAATTTCTTGGAAATGCTCAGAGAGCTATAGCGATTGCAGCGGCATCAATAAAAAATTCTGATTTCAAATATGAAAGAGAAATTAGAGGAATTTTATTTCCTAAATCAGAAGATATAAAGTTTATAGAGAGAGATTCGAAGATAGTTCCTTATGTTGACGTACCTATAAATCAAGATTGCATAACAGAAATAATTGTTGGGCCAAAATTTCCTGATGAGAGTTTCAATTTTCTAAAATTGATCGGTCCAAATAAATTGAAAGAAGGAATGCCTATATCGAGAATTTCAAGCTCGTATCGCTAATTCTCTGGAGCCAGACACCATGACCAACCCCATCGTTATCGTCTCCGCCGCCCGCACCCCGCTTGGGGGCTTCCAGGGCGAACTCCAAACCCTCACCGCGCCCAAGCTCGGTGCGGTCGCCATCGCGGCCACCCTGGCACGGGCCGGGCTGTCCGGCGATCAGGTGGAGGAAGTGTTTATGGGCAATGTCCTGCCCGCAGGCGTTGGGCAAGCGCCCGCGCGGCAGGCGGCGTTGGGGGCCGGGTTGCCGGAGGGGGTGCCGTGTACCGGTATTTCCAAAGTTTGCGGTTCGGGCATGAAGGCGGTGATGTTGGCCCATGATGCCCTGCTGGCGGGGTCCGTCCATACCATCATCGCGGGCGGGATGGAGAGCATGAGCCTTGCGCCCTATTTGCTGGATCGGGCGCGGGCGGGGTATCGGCTGGGGCATGGGCGCACTATCGACCATATGTTCTTCGATGGGCTGGAAGATGCTTACGCCACCGATAGCGCGGGCAATCGCCGCTTGATGGGCAGTTTCGCCGAAGATACCGCCGAAGCCTATCAGTTCACCCGCGAGGTGCAGGATGGGTTCGCGCTCACCTCCCTCGCCCGCGCCCAAAAAGCCCAAACGGAGGGCAGTTTCGAGGCCGAAATCGCCCCCGTGACCGTCAAGGGCCGGGCCGGGGACGTGTTGATTACCGCCGACGAACAGCCGAAATCGGCGAAACCTGAGAAAATCCCCACGCTGAAACCGGCGTTTCGCAAAGATGGTACGGTGACGGCAGCCAATTCCTCCTCCATTTCCGATGGGGCGGCGGCGTTGTTGCTCATGCGCCGGTCGGAGGCCGAGGCGCGCGGCTTGCCGATCCGGGCGATTATTCGCGGTCATGCCGCGCACGCTCAGGCCCCGGCTTGGTTCACCACGGCCCCCGTTGGCGCGATGCGGACGCTGCTGGGAAAAGTCGGTTGGCTCGCGGGCGAGGTTGATCTGTACGAAATCAACGAAGCCTTCGCGGTGGTGGCGCTGGCGGCGATGAAGGATCTCGATTTGCCCGCCGACAAGGTGAATATCCACGGCGGGGCCTGTGCTCTCGGCCATCCCATTGGCGCGTCGGGCGCGCGGATTTTGGTCACGCTGCTGC
>JAAFIC010000031.1 GCA_013298565.1 Alphaproteobacteria bacterium
GGTCAGGCGGGTGCGTTCGGCCGTGGGGTCGATAGCGCCTGCCAGATCGAGCGCCAGCGTGGCCGTGCCTTCGACGATCTGGACCGAGGTGGCGGTCGCCGCCCCCGTCCCCAGGCCCGAGACGCGCGCAAGGCGCTGGATGACGGCCTTGTGGGTTTCCGCCCAGCGCACCGCATCGCCCGAAAGGTCAGAGTAGAGTGCCGCAAGCTCAGTGCCCGGCGGCACGTTCATTTCGGCGCGAAGCCCCCGAATTTGCGAGATCAAGCCGATGACCCAGGTCATCTCGGCGTAGGCGGCGGGATCAATCAAGCTGTCCGGCAAGTCCGGCCAGGGCGCAATCAGCAGGCTTTCCCCCGTACCGCCCGATAAATGTTCCCACAGCGCTTCGGTGATAAACGGCATGAACGGGTGCAGCAGGCGGGCGATTTGTTCCAGCGCCCACGCAGTCGTGGCGCGGGTTTCAGCCGCAAGCGCCGCATCCTCCCCCGCCAAAATCGGCTTGGTGACTTCCAGATACCAGTCGCAGAAGCTGCCCCACGCGGTGGCATAAAGCAGATTGGCGGCATCGTTGAAGCGATAGGCGGCCAGCGCTTCATCCAGCTTGGCACGCAGGCCCGCAAGCTCGCCAATAATCCAACGGTTTACCGTGCCTTGCGCCTGGGCCGGGTCGAAATCAGCCACGCGGGCGCAACCGTTCATCTCGGCAAAGCGGGTGGCGTTCCACAGTTTCGTTGCGAAATTGCGATAGCCTTCAACGCGCTGGGTGGAAATCTTCACGTCCCGGCCCGGTGCCGCCATCGCTGCCATGGTAAAGCGCAGCGCGTCGCAGCCGTATTTATCAATCAAATCGAGAGGATCAATCACATTCCCCTTCGATTTAGACATTTTCTGGCCCTTGTCGTCGCGGACCAAGGCATGGACGTAAACTGTGCGGAACGGCACATCGCCCATGAAATGCAGCCCCATCATCATCATCCGGGCGACCCAGAAGAAGATAATGTCGAACCCCGTCACCAGCACGTCGCCGGGGTAATAGCGCGCCAACTCAGGCGTTTTCTCCGGCCAGCCCAGGGTCGAGAACGGAAACAGCGCCGAGCTGAACCAGGTATCGAGCACATCGCTATCGCGGGTAAGCACTGTTGCGCTGCCGTAATGATGATCGGCCTGCGCCTGTGCGTCGGCCTCGACTTCGGCGACGAAAATCTTGCCATCCGGCCCGTACCACGCCGGAATCTGGTGGCCCCACCAGAGTTGCCGCGAGATGCACCAGGGTTGGATATTCCGCATCCACTGGTAATAGGTATTTGTCCACTGCTCCGGCACGAACTTAGTGCGGCCCGCCTCCACCGCTTCCAGCGCCGGTTTCGCCAGGGTTGGGGCGTCGCAATACCATTGATCGGTCAGCCACGGCTCGATCACCACGCCCGAACGGTCGCCGTGCGGCACCATATGGGTATGGGGTTCCACCTTGACCAGAATTTCTTGTTCTTCAAGCGCTTGCACGAGTTTCTTGCGAGCCTCGAACCGATCTAGGCCGCGATAGTCGCCCGGCACTTGATCGTTCAGGCGGGCATCACGATCGAAGATATTGACCAGAGTAAGGCCATGCCGCCGCCCAACATCGAAGTCATTAAAATCATGGGCCGGGGTGAGTTTTACCGCGCCGGTGCCCTTTTCGGGGTCGGAATACGCATCAGCGACAATCTGGATGCGGCGGCCCACCAGCGGCAGAATCGCAAACCTACCAACGAGATCCGCGTAGCGTTCGTCCTCGGGGTTAACGGCAATGCCGGTATCGCCGAACATGGTTTCGGGGCGCGTGGTGGCAACCGTAATGAAACGATCCGGCTGGCCTTCAATGGGATAGCGCAGGTGCCAAAGGTTGCCCTTCACTTCCTTCGGCTCGACTTCCAGGTCGGAAATGGCAGTGTGCAGCTTCGGATCCCAGTTCACCAAGCGCTTATCGCGGTAGATCAGGCCCTGGTTGTAGAGATCGACGAAGACCTTGCGAACTGCCGCCGACATTCCCTCGTCCATCGTGAAGCGTTCGCGTGGCCAATCGGCAGACGCGCCTAGGCGGCGCAATTGGCGCACGATGGTGCCGCCCGATTCCTCCTTCCATTCCCAAATCTTGTCGATGAATGCCTCGCGGCCCATCTCGGTACGGCGTTTGCCCTCGCTTTCCAGTTTGCGCTCCACCACCATTTGCGTCGCGATCCCAGCGTGATCGGTGCCTGGTTGCCAGAGGGTATCGAACCCGCGCGCCCGGTGGTAGCGAATCAGCACGTCTTGCAGCGTCATCGTTAGCCCGTGACCGATATGAAGGCTGCCGGTCACATTCGGCGGTGGCATCATAATGGTGTAAGGCGTCTTGTTTCCGGTCCCGGTCGCCGTAAACCCACCGCTTTGTTCCCACTTCGGGTACAGGCGGCTTTCCAAATCGGCAGGCGTATAGGTTTTTTCGAGCATCGGGGAACCTTTTAGAATCAAGATAAAGACGGCAAAATGGCCGCAGAGCTTGCGCCCGCGCGGCCATTAGCACCCTAGACCATTGGATAAGTTTAGCGGCGGCGACCGGACGATGCGAGGCGTTGAATTTCCTCGCGAACCATGGTTTCCACCATCGGCGGCAGGTTACGGTCCAACCACTCCCGCAAAACCGGCTTCAAAGCTTCGCGCACCAACTCGTCGAGCGTAGGGTTGGAGCCGCCCGAGGCGCGCATCACGGCTGCCGCAGGCGAATCATCTTCATCCGGCTCTTGCAGTTTTGCGAAGGCTCGGCTGGCTGCACTCGCCGAGTCCGGAGACATCAGCGCATCGTCGTCAAAACTCATGCTCGCTGCCTTTTTACCTGTCTCGAATGAACCCGCATCGAACGTAGGGCCAGCCTTCCGAGCCGGAGTAACGTCCTCTTTAGCCGAAGGGCTTGGAAGATCGTCAAAATCCATACTGAAGGAAGGCTTTGGTGCTTCCACCGCCTCCATGCCCAAGCTGCGGGCTATTTCCATATCGTCTTCATCGTCGGAGTCGGCCCGTTGTGTCAACTCGAACACATCGGCCCGCATGGTTCCAGCCGCAGGCGCGGGGGCCGAAGCCTCCGCGTCATCCGCCTGAGCACCGTCCCCATCTTCCGATATAATACGGCGGATGGAGGCGAGGATTTCCTCCATCGACGGTTCTTGATGGGATTTCGGGTCGCTCATCGCTTCCTCATTCTACGCAAACACTTATGGCAATGACTTTAGTCAAAGCGTTGACCGTTTGCCAATCGTAAGAATCGAATTTTGCGCTTATTCTTCTGCAATACCGGTTCCAATCCACTTTCCATCGACGATACGGTAGTTTTCTTCCACGTCATACAGCGGCACCGAGAGGCCCAACTGCCGCGCGGTCAATCGGCCCGTTGCACTTAAGAGCGAATAAGCCGCAACCTGCTCGTCGCGCTTGGAGCGCACCATTGATACGCGGGCATTCAAAAGCTCTTGTTCAGCGTTCAGCACGTCAAGCGTGGTGCGCGACCCGACGACGGCTTCTTGGCGCACGCCTTCGAGCGCGATTTCATTGGCGCGAATTTGGGCGGCGAGCGATTCGATGCGGGCCTGAGCCGATTTCATCTGCTCGTAAGCCTGGGTCGCCTGCTCCACTGCCGAGCGGCGCTGCGTGTCGATATCAGTCTTGCGCTGCCCTGCCGTCTGTTTTGCCGAGCGCACGCGGGAATATGTGCTGCCGCCTTCATAGAGCGGAGCCGAAACCTGCACAGCCAAACTGGCCGACGTGGTTCGTTCCACGCCGATTTGTTGATCGTGACGGCGACTAATATCCCCAACGAGGCTGACCGTGGGCAGCAACTCGCCGCGCACTTCATCGACGATCAGCTTCGCGACGCCTTCATCATACTGCGAGGCCGTGATGGCGGGATTATTGGCCTGGGCCAACTCGCGCGCCTCGTTCACCGTAATTGGAAGCAACTGCGCGGGCACAATCGGCGTGACTAAATTCGTTGCGTCCAGCCCGGTCGAACGGGTGAAGCTAGCTTTAGACGAGCGCAACTGGCCTTCAGCCGCCTGCCGATCCGCGATAACGCTGGCAAGGCGGGCTTCGGCTTGGCTCACGTCCGTGCGGGTGACTTCCCCAACGCGGAACCGATCTTGCGCTGCCTGCAACTGCTGTTGCAGCACCAACTCGTTACTGGCATTCAGCTCGACGACGGCTTGATCGCGGATCACATTGACGTAGAAGGTGGCCGTATCAAGAAAAATCTGCTGCTCGGTGCCTGTTAAACGCGCGCGTTCGGCCTGAATTTCGTTCTTCGCCCGCTCGGTCCCTGCGGTCGTGCGGCCACCGCGATACAGCGGTTGCGTAACGGAAACCCCGTAGCTTTTCGGCGTCAGGCTTTGCTTATTGGTGCGGGTAGAAATCTGCTCCGTCCGCAACCGGCCCACCGACGCGGATGTCGAGACCGTGGGCCGCCAGCCGGCTTGAGCTTGCGGCAAGCGCTCATCGGTAGCGCGCAACCGCGCCCGACCGGAGAGAAGCTGAGGATTGGTCTGGTAAGATTGCGTCCACGCCTGATCCAGCGATTGCGCCGCGACCGGCATTGATCCCATCGTTCCCAGCAGTAGGGCTGCCGACAGCGCACCCACCAGGACTCCACGACGCGCGAAAAACACCATCTCAACATCTCCCATCAGGGCTAACCGCGCCAAAGGCGCTAGCGGGCAGCCATCACGTACTGTAATTATGGTTACATATCTAGTAGCGCGGCAGGCTCGGGTCAATCTCCAAAGCCCACCGATCAATACCACCGCTCAAGTTAACGGCGTTATCGAACCCTATTTCCCGCAAAAAACGGGTTGCGTGTAACGAGCGTCCGCCGTGATGACACAGGAGTACCAAGGCCCCTACGCGCGGCAAACCATCAACTTGCGTTGGCAAACTGCCGAGTGGAATGAGGCGCGACAAGGGCAAGTGAACTTGATCCCACTCCCACGCTTCGCGCACGTCGATCACTGTCAGCGGCTCCCCCGCCTCCCGCCACGCCGATAGGGTTGCGGCATCAATCTGGAGCGGAAAATCTTGCAGCATCATCGACAGCTCAAAAAACGAACTGCGGTTTCGGCGCAAATTCGGGCAGCAGCGGCGTGGCCGAATCGAACAAAGTGCGCCCGGCGGTAATCCCACCACGCTTAACGAACAGAGTGGCGCTGCCCATCGGGGCTTCGCCGCCGCCTGCAACATCCGGCTTCAACACTGTCACCAAGCGCCCGCCTTCGGCCAGCAGGTCGAATAACGCCGTTGGCACTTTCGGCAAAGCGCCTGAAACCAGAATCACATCGAAGCTCTGGCCGTTTAGCCCTTCAGCTTGCGCCAGCACGCCATCCAGCGGCGCTTCAACGAAGCTGACCGGGACAGGAGCCGCCACCAGTGCCCGACGCGCCAGATCGAGCAAGCTGGCGCGGCTATCAAGCGCCGTCACGCTCCCAGCAAGCTGGGCTAACAGGGCAGCGCCATAGCCAGTACCCGTGGCGAAATCCAACGCTCGGTCGGTCTTTTTTATTTCGGCGAATTGCAGCAGGCGCGCGATGATCATCGGCTCCAGCAGAAACCGGCCAGGGGCTACGGTTAAATCTTCATCAATGTACGCGACCGGGCGCAGCGCTTCGGGCACGAAGGCTTCACGCGGCACGGTCGCCATTGCGGCGATCACGCTCGTGTCGATCACCTTATTGGTCCGTACTTGGCATTCGATCATATTCGCGCGCGCGGCTGCGTAATCCATGAGCCTCAAATCCACCTCATTCACGCCGCCCTCGGGGCAGCAACCTTGCATAGGTTATAGGCGCGCGGCTTTCCGTGTGCAACGCAAAGCCGCGCGGTTTTTCCGGCTTCCTGTCACCTCTTCCGGCGGGACGCACTGGAAAGACACTTGACCTGCATTTTCCTTCGGGATACACCGCGCATCCGTATCGATTAAGATCGAGCAGGCGCGCCCAGAGGCCGGGTGGCAGAGTGGTCATGTAGGGGACTGCAAATCCCCGTACAGCGGTTCGATTCCGCTCTCGGCCTCCACTGCGCGTTTCTGTTCAGTCTAATCGGGTACGATCGGCAGGGTACCGATGAAAATCGGCCTTGGCAGACCCCAGTGGGTTTGCTACATACGCCGGACTTGACGTATGGCACCTTATCCCAGGTAGCTCAGCGGTAGAGCAGGCGGCTGTTAACCGCCTGGCCGGGGGTTCGAATCCCTCCCTGGGAGCCAGTTTTGTGTAGAGTATAGCTATGTGCTTGGTTTGATCCCAGGTAGCTCAGCGGTAGAGCAGGCGGCTGTTAACCGCCTGGCCGGGGGTTCGAATCCCTCCCTGGGAGCCACACATAGTTCTAAGTAAACTCATACATCAGCCGAAAGTTAGCTTCAGCCCATCAAGGATAGATTGGGCTGAGAGCGCTGCTAACAGCAGGCCCATCACTCGGCTGACTACCAGGATTCCCGTTCGCCCCAACACGCGGCGCAGCAGCGTGCCGAACAGCATGACGATCAACGTGATGGCCAATACCGCCGCGATAACCAAAATCACGCGCAAATCGTCGAGCCAGCCCGCCGTGCCACCGCTGCCCATGAGCATGACGGCGAGGATCGACCCCGGCCCGGCGATCCCCGGCATGGCGACGGGAAAAACGGCAACCTCGCTCACTGCCGCGCTGCGCTCTTCGTTCGGCACGTCCTCATGCCCATCGAAAATCATCTTCAGAGCAACCAAGAACAAAATCACGCCGCCCGCGATGCGAAACGCCGGAAAACCAATGCCCAACTGCGTCAGCAGCGCTTGCCCGATCAAGAGGAAGAGCACCAGCACCCCGAAGGAAATGATGATGGACAAACGCCCTACCCGGCGGCTATCGGCACTGTTCATGCCTGAAACCGCCGACAGATAGATTGGCAGTACGCCAATCGGATCAATCACCACGAACAACGTAATGAAATCGGCCAGCCAGGCTGAAAAGGACACGCGCCTAATCCTTCCAATAGGGGGGCAGATCAGCGAGATCGTTCCAAAGCTGCTGAACCCGGCTGCGGTGGCGCAGCGTGCGCCCATCGGCCCAGGCCACGAGCAGCCCTGCCGCAAACGCCCCCGGCTTATCTAAAGACGGCATTAGCCCCCGAATAAGACCGCGCGCCGTAGCCCCATCGTTCAGTGTGCCGAGCGCGTCTTGCAGGGGCGATAGGCGTGTTTCCCACTGGGATACGATCTCTGCATCAAAGAGTGATTTTGTAAAATCAACAAGATAGCGGAATTTCTTAATCTTAATCCTAAGCTCGTGTAAGCCGTTAATATCAACCCGATCAAGCCTGTTACCCTGGCGATTGACCCGGCGCCAACGGTCGGCCAGCAGGCCCCGCGCCACTTCGTCGGCGCTGGGGCCGCTGGGAAGCAGCGTTAGGGCGTCATCGCGCCAGTGCAATAAATCGAGCAGAAACTCGGTCGTCTCCCAGCCGCTAACGGTTTCCGTCAACACGCCAGCCTCTTGAACGCGGCGATTTTGGGCGACTGTTCGCAGAATGTCCCATCCGGCTTCGGTGGGGAATTCGGTTTCGGCGCGGCTAAGGGTTTCGCTGCAAAAAACGTCGAGATCGCGCACGCTCCCCAAGCGCCGGGCAATATCCCCTGCCGTCTGGCGGAGGGTATCTGCCCGCACTGTCGCCCCTACCTGCTGACCAAACAAGGGCAAGGCCGCGCGCAACCGTCGCAGCGCCACGCGGGCTTGGTGGACAGCGGTAGTATCTTGCTTCCACACGACGGTGGGGAGGTGAATGACGAGCGCGGCGGCCACCGTATCGAGGATAGCGGCCAGCACCGCCCCTGCGGTCATATCGGGCGTAAGCCGGAGTTTTGCGGGGCGCGCCGTGGCCTCCCCCCCCAGAAACCGATACCCCAGCTCCACCGGATCAACGGCGGCTACTGGGATTGGCGTGGCAATACAGGCTTCGGCGTGGAGGATTGCGAGGCGTTGTCGCAGCTCGGTCCCCGCCGGTCCAACTGGCATCCGCAGCCAGAGTGCCTGCCGCGTCGGCCCTTTAGGGAGGGTCCAGAGATGCTGTTCTAAGGTCAGCACGCCATCGGTCCAGCGCGTGCGGGTCAGGTCGAACTGCGGCTGAAGGCCCGCCATACCGCTAACGCTTTTGGGAGAGACGATCAAGGGCGTCTCGCGATGGCGCTGATCGTCGGTATCGAGCACGCGCCACCGCTCCGGCTGCGGCAGTTTTTGGAGCGTGCGCCACGCCGGGCGTTGCAACAGGGCGGCAAGATGATCGGGGTTAAGACCCAGCCAAAGCTGACTCATAATCTTAAGCATCCCCTTCAATATCACGCGGATAGCGCAGCGCGGTCAGGCGGTTCTGCTGCCAGGCGAGAGCCGACCACACTGCAACCGGACAGTGGAACACCGCCAGCGCCGCTGTGGGGAATTTTTCGGAGAGGCGATCCCGCAGCACAAGCTCGGTCGCGTCCCCAACCAACCCCAAGGCAAACTCGTGCAGACCATCGTTATGGCCGATAACCAGGAGAGTTTCGACGGCCTCGCCCTCCCGTCGCACCGCCGACAGTAACTTTTCCGGCTCGGCGAGATAGAGTTCTTCCAAATAGCGCGGCGTTGGGCTGCCTTTTGGAAGCGCTCCCATTAATCCATCCCAGGTTTCCCGCGTGCGCGTGGCGGTTGAACACAGCACGCGATCAAACTTCAAGCCTAAAGACTGGATCGTTTCGGCCAGAGCCACGGCATCGCGTTGGCCCCTGCTGTTCAGCGGGCGTGCGTGATCGGTTTGCCTGAGATCCTCCCAGGATGATTTTGCGTGGCGCAGCAAGGCCAGTCGGCGCATCGCCCGTTCTCCTGACGATAGGGCCGCCAGATAAGGTTCCGGCGGAAACATCATGTCGCGAAGGTTCTACCATGATGAGAGATGTTCGTCAGCCCATGCCGCACCCTGATGTGATCGTGGAGAAACGCGATTCTGAAAACTCAGCCGTGCGGATTGTCCCACAATGGTTGCGGCTAAACCCAGAAACGGTTCAAAAACGCTGGACAGGATCGGCACAAACTGGAGTTTAATCAGAGCTGAGGATTTATCAGGAGGAAGCAGGAATGAGCACGCGAACGGCTTTCGTCTCGACGGCTTGGCTGGCGGAACGGCTTTCCGACAGTCATGTGCGCGTGCTTGATGCCACCTACGTCTTACCCGGCGTTCCGCGCAACGCCGAAGCGGAGTTTTTGGAGCGGCATATTCCAGGCGCGCAGTTCTTCGATATAGATGCGTATAAGGATAATGAAAGCGACCTTCCGCACATGCTGCCGGACCCGGATAGTTTTGCGGAGGATATGAGCGACCTTGGTATCAGTAATGATTGCACTGTCATCTGCTACGACAGCTACGGGCTGATGAGCGCCGCCCGCCCCTGGTGGATGTTTCGCACCTTCGGGCACGATAAGGTCTTTGTGCTCGATGGCGGCCTTAAGCAGTGGCTGGCCGAGGGGCGCCCCTTAGAGAGCGGCCCCACCACTCCGCCGCGCCAGGGCCGCTTCAACGCCCGCTTCCGCCCGGAATTGGTGAGCGACCGCGACGCGGTGCTGACAGCGCTGGACACGCCGGCTGTGCAGATTATCGACGCGCGCGGGGCCGGGCGCTTCGCTGGAACCGAACCCGAGCCTCGGGCCAAGCTCGCCGGGGGCCATATGCCAGGGGCGCAGAACGTGCCCTTCGCCAGTCTGCTCGATCCCGCCACGGGCCTTATCCTCCCCAAAGCACAAATTGAGGCGCGGTTTGTGGCCGCCGGGATCGACCTTAAGCGGCCCATCATCACTTCTTGCGGCTCAGGCGTTAGCGCCTGCGTGCTGGCGATTGGCCTTTATGAGCTAGGCCGTGCCGATGTATCGGTTTACGATGGCTCGTGGAGCGAATGGGGCGGTTATCCCGGCCTACCAATTGCCACGGGAGTGGCAGCAGCGTTATGAGCGCCGCCCCGCTCCCGCCCGCTCCGGCAGAAATCGACGTTACCATCACGCATCTGGAGATGCTGGCCGCGCCGAAAGCACCCGCCCTGCCCCAGCCCGCCTCTCAATACCCTCTGGTGCTGATGGCGGCGCGGCAGCCAAACCTAAACTTCTACCGTTTTCTCTACGCCAGTGTTGGCGACCCGTGGCTGTGGTACGAGCGGCGACAGATGGAAGACGCGAAGCTCCGGGCCATTCTGAACGATCCTGCCGTGGAGATAACGGTTGCCTATCTTGGCGGGGTTCCGGCGGGCTATTTCGAGTTGGATGGGCGGGAGGCGGGCGAAGTGGAACTGGCTTACTTCGGCCTTATGCCCGACTTCATCGGCCTCAAGCTGGGGCCGTATCTGCTAGATTGTGCTATTCGCAAAGCCTGGGCGCGCGGCCCGAAGCGGGTGTGGGTGCATACGTGCAGCCTCGATCACCCGAAAGCCCTCAGCCTATACCAGCGCGCCGGTTTCGAGACCTTCGCGCAAGAATCCCACCGCATCCCCAATCCCGCCGCACTGATTGCCGCAAGCAACCCGCGCGAGGACTAAGCCGATTCTTTTTTACGCAAATGCGTCGTCGCAGGCATTCTGCCTGCTCGGGATTTGCTCTTTGGTTTTTTACGCAAATGCGTCGTCGCAGGCATTCTGCCTGCTCGGGATTTGCTCTATTTGGCGAAAAGCTGTCCCATATCGCGAAACGCTTTGAACTCCAGCGCATTGCCAGCGGGATCGAGGAAAAACATGGTCGCCTGTTCGCCCACTTGGCCTTGGAAGCGAACATAAGGTTCGATCACAAATTTCACACCCGCCGCCTTCAGCCGGTCGGCGAAGGCTTGAAACCGCTCCCACTCTAGGACCACGCCAAAATGCGGCACAGGCACCGCGTGCCCATCGACCGGATTATGGTGAGTATCCTCCGCCTGCTTCGGCGCAAGATGAGCGACGATTTGATGGCCGAATAGATCAAAATCAATCCATTCGTCGCTGGATCGGCCTTCGGCGCACCCCAGAAACTCCCCATAAAACTGCCGCGCCGCTGCCAGATCATCAACCGGAAACGCAATGTGGAAGGGGGTTATTGGGGCCATGAGAAGCTCTCCTCGTCCGGGTTACGGTCTGCTCGCGCGCGCTCTTTCGATCTGCCGCCATTTAGCGACATTACGGTTATGCTCGTCGAGGGTTTTGGCGAAGGCGTGCCCGCCGGTGCCATCGGCGACGAAATAGAAATCGTCGGTCGTCAGTGGTTTTGCCGCCGCCATCAGGGCCGCCCGGCCTGGATTGGTGATCGGCGAAGCAGGCAGCCCGGCACGGGTGTAGGTATTCCAGGGCGTATCGGTATCAAGATCGGTACGGGTTAGGCTGCGCGTCGCCCCGGCCCCGCCAACAACGCCATAGAGCACCGTTGGGTCGGACTGAAGCCGCATGTTCTTCCGCAGCCGATTGATGAACACGCCCGCCACCCGCTCCCGCTCTGCCGCAAGGCCGGTCTCTTTCTCAACGATCGAGGCCAGCACCACAAGCTCTTCGGGCGTGCGAAGCGGAACGCTGAGAGTGCGATTACTCCAAGCCTCCGCGATAGCCGCCGTCATCGCGGTTTGCAAACGCTTGACCAGATCGGCGCGGCGGTCGCCTTTTTGATAGTGATAGGTTTCGGGTAGCAGGCTGCCTTCGGGCAAAGTTGCCGGGGCCGCGCCCTCCAATCCGTCTGCGGTGCGAATGAGATCGAGGATTTGCGAACTGGTCAGCCCCTCCGGCACCGTCAGGCGGCGCACGATGGTGCGCCCAGCCCGCAACTGCTCCAAAATCGCGGCGAGGCTTGCGCCTGCGGCAATCTCATACTCTCCAGCGCGTAAGGCCCTGGGGTCGCGCCGTAACTGCTGCGCCGCCATAAGGAGCCAGGGTTTTTCGATGAGATCTTCATCCATCAACTGTTGGCCGATAGCGTCGGACCCTAAACCGCGCGGGATATAGATCACCTTGGCAATCGTTGTCGGCCCCGGCCTATCTATTTCGGTTTCGACCCAGCGCAACCCGACAGCGAAAAGGGCGCCCGCAAACACGAGCGCCCCTAACAGCAAGGAAAGAAGCCTGAGCAAGCTGAACTAGACCGCCCCGCCGAATACCAGCGAAGCGTTTGTGCCGCCGAACCCAAAGGAGTTGGATAGGGCGTAGCGCACCTGCCGCTTCTTCGCCACATGGGGCACTAGATCAATATCGCAACCGTCAGACGGATTATCGAGGTTCAGTGTTGGCGGAACAATCTGATCGCGTAGAGCGAGGATCGAGAAAATCGCTTCAACCGCCCCTGCCGCCCCCAAGAGATGACCGATGGCCGATTTGGTGGACGACATAGAGAGCGTATAAGCGTGCTCGCCGAACAGGCGCTTCACTGCGTTCAACTCAATCTCATCCCCTAACGGCGTCGATGTACCGTGAGCATTGATGTAATCTATTTGGCCAAGGCTAAGACCGGACCATTTCAGCGCCGACTGCATTGCGCGGTAGCCGCCATTGCCATCTGGCGCGGGGGCCGTGATGTGGTAGGCGTCGCCCGACATGCCATAGCCTAAGACTTCAGCATAAATCTTCGCGCCGCGCGCCTGGGCGTGTTCCAGGCTTTCGAGCACGACAACGCCTGCGCCCTCGCCCATCACGAAACCATCACGGTCCTTATCCCACGGGCGCGAAGCTTTCGTCGGCGCGTCGTTGAAATTGGTGGACATAGCGCGCGAGGCGGCAAAACCGGCAAAGCCAATGCGCGACAGCGCGGCTTCAGTGCCGCCCGCAACCATCACGTCGGCATCGCCTAAAGAGATCAGCCGCGCGGCATCGCCAATAGCGTGCGCCCCCGTCGAGCAAGCTGTAACAACCGCGTGGTTCGGACCCTTGAAACCATAGCGCATCGAGACGTGGCCGGAGGCGAGATTGATGAGATTGGCCGGGATATAGAACGGGCTAAGGCGTTCGGCCCCGCGCTCCGCAACCAGCACCGCACCATCGGTAATGCCGATAAGACCGCCGATACCAGAGCCGATCATCACGCCTGTGGCTTCGCGCTCCGCATCAGTTTCCGGCGTCCAGCCCGCATCGGCAATCGCTTCCTGGGCAGCGGCCATGGCATAAACGATGAAATCGCCCATGCGGCGACGGTCTTTGACCGATACCACGGTGTCGATATCGAACTGACCGGGGCCGTCTTTACCGCGCGGAATAATTCCACCAACCTTAGCCGGAATATCATCGGCCTTAAAGTGGTCATCGACACGCTTAAGGCCGGATTGACCGTCCAGCAGGCGTGACCAATTATGTTCAACGCCGGTTCCCAGCGGAGTAACCATCCCAAGCCCAGTAACGACCACGCGCTTAAGGGTGATCTGTTTCCCGGTGATGTGTTTTTCAGTGCTCACGTGCAACTTTCGCCTTTTGCCGTCAAACTTGGCGCAGTTTGTCGTTAGATTGGACACCTGACGACGGAAAAATGCAACCAGCCAAAGACCTGGAGCGGCGTAATAATCTTACGGACGGCCAACGCGGCAGGCTGCGGTACCAAGTTGGCCCTGCCCGCACACGGCGCTTATGGCAAGAGCCGCTTTCGGAAATCTCCGAAACCGGCTCTTATCACACTAAAGCCGCTTATGCGCCGCGCAGACTCAAAAGCCTCTCCGTTAAACCGGAATGGGCTTAGGCGTTATTCTTTTCGATGAAGTCGATAGCGTCCTTCACCGTCAGAATCTTTTCTGCGGCATCGTCGGGGATTTCCACGCCGAATTCTTCTTCAAAGGCCATGACCAGTTCTACCGTGTCCAGGCTGTCCGCGCCCAGATCATCAATAAAGCTGGCATTGTCCGTAACCTTGGCTTCGTCCACGCCCAGATGCTCAATGACGATCTTCTTAACGCGTTCGGCAACAGTGCTCATTGCGAATTATCCTCGACAGTAAACCAGTGATCGTTCCGTGTAGCTGGTCTGGGCAGGCCCGACAAGCCCCTTCGGAGGCGAATAAACAGAGAGTTTTCCGCCCCGAAAGCCGCCCCCCTGTAACACACTTCAATCGCCTGCGCTAGAAAATCACAGCATCTCCAATGCGGCAAGGCAGATATTGAAGCCGTCATTGCGGCGACGGCCAAGGGCGCGGACGCGCCCGCCCGGCGAGGGCAGAATAAACCTAAAGCATCGCCATCCCACCGTTTACATTTAGGGTTTCGCCCGTCACGTAGCTGGCTTCAGAGGAGGCGAGAAAGACGACGGCGGCAGCAATTTCCGCGCCCGTGCCCATGCGGCCCAGCGGAATCCCGGCCAGCATCTGCTGCTTTTGCGCGTCCGTTAGAACGTCCGTCATCGCGGTTTCGATGAAGCCCGGCGCGATGCAGTTCACCGTAATATTGCGGCTGCCAACTTCCTGGGCCAGCGATTTGGAGAAGCCGACCAAGCCCGCTTTCGAGGCCGCATAATTGGTTTGCCCAGCATTGCCGGTAGCGCCGACAATCGAGGTAATGGAGATAATTCGGCCCGACCGCTTCTTCATCATCCCCTTCAATACAGCGCGCGACAGGCGCATTGCGGCAGTCAGGTTCACATCCAGCACCATCTGCCAGTCAGCATCTTTCAGGCGCAACAAAAGCTGATCGCGGGTGAGGCCAGCGTTATTCACCAGAATATCGACCCCGCCTGCGACAGCCTCCGCCGCCTTGATGAGCGCATCGGCGGCGTCGGGTTGGGACAGATCGGCGGGGATCACATGCGTACGTTCCCCGCCCAGGCTGGCGGCGACTTCGGCAAGAGCTGCCTCGCGCGTACCGGTCAGCAGAACGGTGGCGCCACGGGCGTGTAAACCGGCGGCAATGGCGCGACCAATACCGCCGCTCGCACCGGTAATAAGTGCAGTTTTTCCTGATAAATCAAACATTTATGTCTCTTTCTTAAAGCGATTCGAGAAAGGCGCGAATATCGGCGGAGGTGATGAGGGCAAGACCAGGAACATCTTTGGCGATCCTCTTGGCAAGGCCAGTGAGCACCTTTCCCGCGCCAAGCTCGGCAAACTGAGTGATCCCCATGTCGGTCGCCAGATAAGCAATACTTTCCTGCCAGCGCACGCGCCCTGTGACCTGTGCAACGAGGCCCTGGCGCAGTCGATCCGGCTCTTGTTCCGGGCGGGCGGTGACGTTGCTCAAAACGGGCAAACCTGGACGGTTTAGTGTAACAGAGGCGAGGGCCGCTGCCATGACATCAGCGGCGGGCTGCATTAAGCGGCAGTGAAAGGGGGCCGAAACCGGCAGCAGTAGCGCCCGCTTAACACCTTTAGTCGGCGCGAGGGCAATGGCACGGGCAATCGCCGCCGCACTCCCGGAGAGAACAATCTGCCCGCCGCCATTATCATTAGCAATATCACATACGTCCCCCTCGGCAGCTTCATCGGCAATCGCTTGCGCTAGGGGAAGCTCGACCCCAAGTAGAGCCGCCATACCGCCCGCTCCCACGGGAACCGCCGCCTGCATCGCCTGGCCTCGGCGCTTCAATAGCCGCGCCGTATCGAACAAACTCAGCGCCCCAACAGCAGCCAGGGCTGAATATTCCCCAAGCGAATGCCCAGCAGCAGCCATCCCTAAGTCCGACAGGCGCTTGCCCGTTTCAGCTTCGATCACCCGCACCACGGCAAGCGAGGTCGCCATCAGCGCCGGTTGAGCGTTCTCGGTTAGGGTTAGGTCGGCTTCGGGGCCATTCCAGATAATCTGCGAGAGATTTTGCGACAGGGCGGCATCGACTTCCTCGAACACGGCACGCGCTACCGGAAACGCCTCCGCCAGATCCTTACCCATGCCAACAGTTTGGCTGCCTTGACCGGGAAACAGAAAAGCTCTGCTCATGTTGTGAAGGCTCCTTGTGGGTTGGGCTGTATTAGGCAAAGTGTCGCGCCTTTGTCATACTCTACGCGCGCCTGTCAAGGCTTCGTAAGAAAAGCGCGTGTTTTGCTTGCATCCCGAAAAAGACTCGCTATGGTGCGCGCTCCCTTGCCTAGACTTTCGGTCTGGCAAGCTCCTTGCCGGCTATTTTAGGGATGCCCTTCAATCTGTCGGCTGGGTGCGGGGAGGCCTGAAGCGGTGTGGCAACGCGCTGTTTTTCAGGGGAATCCGCGCCGAATCAGCCATAAGGAGAGTTGATTAATGCCTTTGTACGAAAGCGTGTTTATCGCACGCCAAGATATTTCTGCCACTCAGGTTGAAGTCCTGTGCGACACCTTCGCCGGTATCCTAACTGCCGAAGGCGGTACGGTTGCCAAGCGCGAATACTGGGGCCTGCGGAACTTATCGTTCAAAATCCGTAAAAACCGTAAGGGTCATTACGTTCTGTTCAATCTCGATGCTCCGGCTCCGGCTGTGCTTGAAATGGAACGCAACATGCGGATCAACGAAGACGTTATCCGTTTCCAGACCGTCCGCGTGAAGGAACTGGAAGAAGGACCGTCTGCGGTTCTGTCCAACCGGGGCGAACGCTCTGAGCGGGGCGAGCGCGGTGATCGTGGGGACCGGGGTGATCGCGGCGACCGGGGTGATCGCGGTGGAGATCGTGGGGGTGATCGTTTCGATCGCGGCCCGCGTCGCCGGGATGATGAAGAGCGCGGCCCGCGTATGGCCGAAGAAGCGATTGGGGAGTAAGAGCAATGCAAGCTGGTGGTCGTCGCCCATTTTTCCGTCGGCGGAAGTCCTGCCCGTTCTCTGGCCCTAACGCGCCGAAGATTGATTACAAGGACATCAAGTTGCTTCAGCGTTTCTTGTCGGAACGCGGTAAGATTGTGCCGTCGCGCATCACCGCTGTGTCGGTGAAGAAGCAACGGGAACTTGCCCAGGCCATTAAGCGTTCGCGCTTTTTGGGTCTGTTGCCTTACCTGATCGGCTAAGTCTTTCTACCTCCGAAGGGGGCGGCTCGCCGCTCCCTTCGCCGCGCTTCCGATGTTCAGGAAGCAAGCCCTACGATGAGCGCTCAATCGAGCAACGCCAAGAGCGCAAACGCGCTTAAGTAGGCGAAGCCGGTAGCGCACGATACTAGGGTTGCAGTGGTCGGTCTCGCGGCGATCCTGCGGTACGGTTTCCAAACGAAACCCGACCCGTAGGCTATTACCGCCCAGGTAGGTTCGTTTGAAATTTATCCGCTGCTGCTGAAGCCGGATATTGGAAACCGTAAGGAAATTATCATGGTTGCTCTCGTTCTGCTCGAGCGTGTCGAAAACCTCGGCCAAATCGGCGATGTTGTAAATGTTCGCCCAGGCTATGCCCGGAACTATCTGCTGCCGCAGAAGAAGGCGCTGCGCGCCACCAAATCCAACCTGGAAGCTTTTGAAGGTCGTAAGGCGCAAATCCTTGCCGACAATCTGAAGCGCAAGGACGAAGCCGAAGCCGCTGCTGCAAAGATGGCCGGGCTGAAGCTCGCCCTCGTGCGGCAGGCCGGTGAAAGCGGCCAGCTCTACGGCTCGGTCAATGGTCGCGACGTGTCGGAAGCCACGGCAACGGCAGGCTTCACCATCAACCGCAATCAGGTTGTGATCGAAACGCCGATCAAGACTACGGGCGTTCATACTGTCCGCGTCAGCCTGCACCCGGAAGTCTCGGTGGCGGTCATCATCGCCGTCGCCCAGACCAAGGACGAAGCCGATGCGCTGCTGGCCGGTCGCAACCTGCGCGCCGAAGCCGCTGCCGATGAAGCCGCCGACGACGCGGCCCTCGCCGCCGAACTGGCCGCGAGCGCTGCTGCGCGCGAAGCTGAAGACGCCTAAGTCTTTTCGTTTGTGTTAAAATGAAGGCCGCCCCGGCTTTAGGTCGGAGGCGGTCTTTCTCTGTCTGCACGGTAGGGCTATACTCCTGTCATGGATGATTACCCCCTTCCCGACGAATTTCCCCCTTCCGATCCGTCAACGGCGCTGATCCTGGCGGGGACTGACCGTGGCACCCCGATGCTGCCCGTGCGCCTGCCGCCGCATAACGACGAAGCGGAAATGGCGTTACTGGGGGCCATTCTCCATAACAACCGCGCGTTCGAGCGGGTGATTGAGTTTCTGAGGCCCGAGCATTTTGCCAATCGCATCCACGGCAAAATCTTCGAGGCCGTTGGCAAGCTGATCGACCGGGGCCAGATCGCCGACCCAATCACGCTGAAGCAATATTTCGAGTCCAACCGCGATTTAACCGAGATCGGCGGGTTTCAGTATTTGATGACGCTGGCAGGCTCGCTCGTGTCGGTCATCAATGCCGAAGATTATGGCCGGGTTGTACACGAGCTTTTCGTGCGCCGCCAGCTCATCGAGATTGGGGAGGAGGCCGTGAACCTCGCCTTCAATCCCCTGCCCGATCAAAGCGCCCATGTACAAATCGAGTTGGTTGAACAGCAATTATTCAACCTCGCCACCGTCGGCGATATAGAAACAGGGTTTCAGCCGTTTCATCAGGCGATTACCGCCTCGCTGCGAATGGCGGAAGCCGCGTATCGGCGCGATGGTAAGCTCGCGGGCGTTCCCAGCGGCTTGCGGGATCTCGACCGGCTGCTGGGGGGGCTGCATAATTCCGATCTCTTGATCCTCGCCGCCCGCCCCTCGATGGGCAAAACCGCGCTCGCGACCAATATCGCTTATAACGCGGCGCGGGTCGTGAAAGACCCGGAAACCCAGCGCAAGCATTCGGTGGCATTTTTTAGTCTCGAAATGTCGTCGGAACAGCTTGCCACCCGCGTGCTATCGGACGTGGCGCAAATCCAGTCGCACCGCATTCAGCGCGGCGATTTGCAGCCGGATGATTTTGAGCGCTTGGTGATCGCCAGCCAGCAGCTTGAGCGCCTTAGCCTTTATATCGACGATACGCCCGCGCTTACCATTACCTCCGTCCGCACGCGGGCGCGGCGGTTGAAGCGGCAATCGGGGCTAGATTTGATCGTTGTCGATTACCTTCAGTTGCTACGCGGCACCGATCGCTCCAGCAGCGATAACCGCGTGCAGGAAGTGTCGGAGATCACGCGCGGCCTCAAGGCGATTGCCAAAGAGTTGAACGTGCCCGTCATCGCGCTGTCGCAGTTGTCCCGCCAAGTGGAAAACCGTGAAGACAAGCATCCGCAACTGTCGGACCTGCGCGAATCCGGCTCGATTGAGCAAGACGCCGACGTGGTGATGTTTATTTACCGCGAGGAATATTACCTTGCCCGCAAAGAGCCAGCCGAAGGCACTGCCGAGCATGATACCTGGAAGGCGGAAATGGAGCGCTACCATAACCGCGCCGAAATAATCATCGCCAAGCAACGCCACGGCCCAATTGGGCGTGTTGTTGTGCATTTCGACGGCAACACCACTCGCTTCAGCGATTTGGCGGAAGCCGAGCATCTGCCCGAGGATTATTAACCGTGCCGCGCGTGCTGGATCGCGGTGCCTGGGCCGCGCGGTGCCGCCGCTGGCTGCTGGAAGCGCATCTACCGCTCTGGGCCGCGCATGGGGTTGACCGCGAGGCGGGCGGCTTCTTCGAGCGATTAGACGCTCAAGCCCTCGCGCCAACCGGGCCGGACCAGCGCCGCTCGATGGTGTGTGCGCGTCAGCTTTACCTGTGGAGCGCTGCGGCGCATCGTTTCGGGCAACCCGAACACCCCGTGCTTGCCGATTATGCCTTCGCGACGCTGACCAATAAATTTCAAGATCGGCAGAACGGCGGCTTTGTGTTCAGCCTGCGCCGTGACGGCAGTTTGCTGGATGGGCGTAAGGATTTTTACGCCCATGCCTTCATTCTATTCGCCCTCGCCCATTACGCCCGGCTGAACCGGCGGCGGAATGAGGCGCTGGCGCTCGCCGCGACGGTTTGGCACACGCTCAACACGAGGCTCCGCCTGCCGCAAGGTTGGCTCGCTGCCGAGGCTGGGGCAGATTGGGCCGTAGAAAAACGCGGGCTAGTTCAGAACCCCCATATGCACCTGTTCGAGGCGCTGTTAGCGCTCTGGGAGGTTAGCGGCGATACTGCCTATCGCAGCGGTGCGCGTGATCTCATTTCGCTGTTCCGCACGCGGCTTTACACGGGGGTGTTGGGTGAGTTCTTCGATGAAACGGGCGCGGCCACCGGCCTGGAAGGGGCGATCCTAGAGCCTGGTCATCACTTTGAATGGGCGTGGCTGCTGCGCGATGCCGCGCGCTTGCTGGAAGATCCCAGCCTGCCGATGCTGGCAGATGGCTTAACCCGTTGGGCCGAAACAGAGGGCACCGATACGGCGCGCGGCGGTGTTTACGATCAAATCGGGCGAGACGGCACGCTCTTGCAAGCAACAAAGCGGATTTGGCCGCAGTCCGAGGCGATTAAAACCTATGCTACGGCCTATTCTGCCGCGCCATCACCGGAAACACTCAGCCCCCTTATCGCGCGACTGGATTTTCTCTTCACTCATTACCTTCAGCCCGATGGGCGGTGGCACGAGCATTTATCGGCAGAATTAGCGCCAATCGCCCCCACGCTGCCCGCCAGCACGCCCTACCACATTTTCTTCGCGCTGACCGAAGCAATAGATGCGCTTGTAGATTAGCCCTGCTCCGGTGGCGGCGCGGACCAAATCAAACTAGGACCACTGTAAGGCTGAAACGCTGTGCTGGCCCTTTGGGCGGCTTCCTGCTGCGCGAGATCAGCCGCCGCTGCGATAAAGACCGAGAGGGCCGCAAGCCCAACCCCCGACGCTTCATCGGCCAGTGAGGCAAGACAGGCCGCAATCGCCGCCGCCGTCCGCGCACTTTGAGGCGTGTTTGTCGCGCGTATCGCGGGGTCTAAATCCTCACCAGCATGGTCATACATATCGCACCTCCTTTGTTGGAGGGAATTAAAGCGTCAATTGAAGAAGGTGCCAATATAAATTATTGTGAGTGCGTATGTATTCAAAACATCTTATTTAATATTTTATGTATTTACTTACAATATTAATTTCAATGCTACATAACCTCTCATTATGAGATTTGTAAAATCACTGACACTTTACATACTTATTGCCGAACGACTAGCATGATCGTACAAACTGAGAAGCGTTCTGAGCACCCGTATAACTTCTTTTAGTTGTTTTCGTGTGATTTATAGCGTTGCAAATACACTTTATAAAATATTGCTATCGAATATCCCGATAGGGTATGTGAAGTGCTGCATCTTTCTTTGAAATGCGGCACACCCCTCTCAGTCTTTTGGCCCTCGTCGAGCAAACGCATCAGCGTGGGATTGTAGAGAGGGCCGCAAGCAATAAATTGGGCGCGGCTATACTCCAAAAGCACAGAAGCGAGGGATTGCTCCCTCGCTTCTTTTGTATAACCGATAGATCTTACGCTTACTTCTTAGGAGGCTGACCGCCGCCGTTGAAAACGAAGTTATCATAGGTATTTTCAGCAACGCGGAACCACGCATATTGGTCTTCGCGGAAGGCTTTCCACGGCTCATAAATCTTCTTGAACTTTTCGTTCTTAGAAGCAACGTCTTCGTAAAGCTCGAAAGCGGCCTTGTAGCAAGCAGCCATCACTTCACGCGGGAACGGACGCAGAATAGCGCCATTCCCCACTAACTTCCGCAGTGCGGTTGGGTTTGCAGCGTCGTACTTCGCCAACATGTAGTTATTGCCATCCGCGCAAGCGGTTTCGAGCGCCTGCTGGTAATGTTTCGGCAGCGATTTGAACTGGGCATCGTTGACCAGCATCGACAGTTGCGCGCCACCTTCCCACCAACCCGGATAATAGTAGTACTTGGCGACCTTGTAGAAGCCGAGCTTTTCGTCATCATACGGGCCGATCCACTCAGCCGCATCAATGGTGCCTTTTTCCAACGCCGGGTAAATATCGCCGCCCGGAATTTGCTGCGGCACCGCGCCCAGCTTCGACAGAACCTGCCCAGCAAAACCACCAATTCGCATCTTCAAGCCCGACAGATCTTGCACGGTCTTGATTTCCTTACGGAACCAACCGCCCATCTGTGCGCCGGTGTGCCCAAGCGGAATGTTATAGGTGTTATAGCCCTTGAAAAACTCGCGCAGCAGCTCCTGCCCGCCACCTTGGTACTGCCACGCCATTTGCTGGCGCGTATTCAGGCCGAACGGAATCGCAGTATCGAACGCGAACGTCGGGTCTTTACCGACATAATAGTAGCTGGCCGTGTGACCGCACTCGACCGTATTGGCCTGCACCGCATCAAGAACCTGAAGTGCCGGGACAATTTCCCCACCCGCAAACACGCGGATCTGGAACTTACCTTCGGTGATTTCAGAAACGCGCTTAGCCGTATATTCAGCCGCCCCATAAATTGCATCAAGGCTTTTTGGAAAACTCGACGCGCAGCGCCATTTGATTTCCGGGTTGCTCTGAGCAATCGCCGGGGCCGCAATCGTCGTCGCGGCGGCACCAATCCCAGCAGCTTTCAGAAACTTACGACGTTCCATCCGTTCTTCTCCCCAAGTTTTTTGCCGATTGGAGTTATTGTCCCCAATCTCGTCATCTAAGCGCGTGCGATGCGTAGATTTATAGGGTCTCTATGAATCGCATAGCACCTATGCCAAGCCGGAGCCTAACACTGAGCGCGTTAAGAACACAAGATTCGTTTCACACCGAGAGGATTACCGCAAAATCGTCTGAGCCAAGCCGCTGAAACCCCGCCCCAAAAGGCTGAAACCCGCTGAGGATGCGCGATCTTTGCCCATCACGCCTTGGCCTGCCAGAGCGTTAAGGAGGGCTAACGCAGGAGAGCAATTGCAAGGCTTGACCCCCCGCCCGCCCCCGCTTATGGTGCGCCTCCCAACATGGGAGCTCGTAGCTCAGCCGGTAGAGCACGTGACTTTTAATCATGGGGTCTCGGGTTCGAATCCCGACGAGCTCACCATTGGGCCAAAACCCGCTAAGTCGATGACTTAGCGGGTTTTTAATTGTTTGAATGAGTGGGTTTTCAGCCTGCGCCGAGGGCAATATCGGCCTCGGCGCAAGGGTTTGTTTAGATATTCCGAACCGCGCCTTTGGACGCGCTGGTCGTCATCGCGGCATAAGCGCGCAGCGCCATCGAAACCTTGCGTGGGCGCGGCGCGGCGGGCACCCAACCGAGGGCGTTCCGTGCTTCCCGGCGTTGGGCCAAGATGTCATCCGCCACAACCAACTGGATCGAGCGGTTGGGGATGTCGATGGCGATTTGGTCGCCCTCTTCCACAAGGCCGATCAAGCCGCCTTCCGCCGCCTCGGGCGATACATGGCCGATGGACAAACCGGAGGAGCCTCCTGAGAAGCGACCATCGGTCACGAGCGCGCAGACCTTATCGAGGCCCTTGGCTTTCAGATAGCTGGTCGGGTACAGCATTTCCTGCATCCCCGGCCCGCCACGCGGCCCTTCGTAGCGGATCAGCACCACATCACCCGCAATCACATGTCCGCTGAGAATGCTGCTCACCGCATCGTCCTGGCTCTCGAACAGGCGCGCGCGCCCGCTGAAGGTGAGAACCGACGCATCGACCCCAGCAGTTTTTACGATGCAGCCGTCCTCCGCCAGATTGCCGTAAAGCACGGCAAGGCCACCATCTTTTGAAAACGCATGTTCGGCATTTCTAATCACGCCCGTAACGCGGTCAGTATCAACGCTGACATAGCGACGCGCTTGCGAGAAGGCAACTTGCGTCGGCACGCCGCCAGGGGCTGCGCGGAAAAATTCGTGTACGTTATCGGCAGAAGTTCTCACAATGTCCCATCCATCCAACGCTGCTTTTAGGCTGCTAGCATGAACGGTCGGTACACTCGTATCCAAAAGCCCGGCGCGATCCAACTCACCCAGAATCGCCATAATGCCCCCGGCGCGATGCACATCTTCCATATGAACATCGGACTTAGCAGGCGCGACCTTGCACAGCACCGGCACCCGGCGCGACAGCCTATCAATATCGGCCATCGTGAAATCCACCTCGGCCTCATGGGCTGAGGCGAGCAGATGTAGAACCGTGTTGGTTGAACCACCCATCGCAATATCGAGCGTCATCGCGTTTTCAAACGCGGCAAAGGTGGCGATATTGCGCGGCAGAACCGCTGCATCATCGCCCTCGTAATAACGGCGCGCGAGATTAACGATCAGGTGCCCGGCGTCTACGAACAGGCGCTTGCGGTCAGCGTGGGTCGCCAGCGTCGAGCCGTTCCCTGGCAGCGAGAGACCAAGGGCTTCAGTAAGGCAATTCATCGAGTTTGCCGTGAACATGCCAGAGCAGGAGCCGCAAGTTGGGCACGCTGCGCGCTCGATAGCCTGCACGTCCTCATCGCTAATGCTACTATCGGCAGCGGCCACCATCGCATCGACGAGATCGAGGGCTTTTTCTTTACCGTTGATGATCACCTTACCGGCTTCCATCGGACCGCCGGAGACGAACACAACCGGGATATTAAGGCGCATCGCGGCCATCAGCATACCGGGCGTGATCTTGTCGCAGTTTGAAATACAGACCATCGCATCGGCGCAATGGGCGTTGACCATATATTCGACCGAATCTGCGATGAGTTCGCGCGATGGGAGCGAATACAGCATCCCGTCATGACCCATCGCGATGCCGTCATCAACGGCAATCGTATTGAATTCCTTGGCAACGCCGCCCGCTGCCTCAATCTCTCGTGCGACTAACTGCCCGAGATCTTTCAAGTGGACGTGGCCAGGGACGAACTGAGTGAAGGAGTTGACCACGGCAATGATCGGCTTGCCGAAATCTGAATCCTTCATTCCAGTTGCGCGCCAAAGGCCCCGCGCGCCTGCCATGTTGCGACCGTGCGTTGTTGTTCTGGATCTATAGTGTGGCATGGTTCACCCTTTCTTTGGACGCAAAGCCTCGTCTTCTTGGCCTAATCTTCTTGCTGTTCGGCGAAACGCTGTTGCAGAGCGGCTTCAATTCTCGGGCTAACGAAGCGGGAAACATCGCCACCAAGCCGCCCGATTTCCTTCACGAATCGCGACGAGACGAACTGTTGCCCGTCAGCCGCCATCAGAAACACAGTTTCGATGGTGGGATTGAGCTTGGAGTTCATCCCTGCCATCTGAAATTCATACTCGAAGTCCGATACCGCCCGCAGTCCGCGCACGATTTGCCCCGCGCCATGTTCAACCGCCAAGTTAATCAGCAAACTGGAGAAAGGCACGACCGTAATACGGTCCTTCTCCGGGAGATTGAGAACCTCGGCCGTCAACAGGCTCACCCGCTCGGCGAGCGAGAACAAAGGCCCCTTGCCCGCGTTCTTGGCCACGCCGATAATTAACTTGTCGCAGATACGCGCCGCGCGCCGGATAATATCAATATGCCCAGAGGTAACGGGATCGAAGGTGCCGGGATAGACCGCCGTGCGCTGCACGGTTGCCCCCGTCTCTAGTGCGCCCGAACAGGGCGTAGTGCTTGCCGACATCACTGGGTTTCCCTCCCCTAGAGGCCGCAGGCTTCCTAGTCCCGTGCGGCCTCGCCCCCTTTGGATTTATATCCTTAGACCAGCAACGTCGGCGGCGCAGTATCGGTTGCGGGCGAGGGGCTATCGTCGCCCTCCTCGCCCGGCTCTTCGCCAGTATCGTCAAGACGGGTCACAGAGACGACACGTTCGTCGGTCTCCACCTTGAACAGCGTCACGCCCTGGGTTTTGCGCCCAGCAATGCGGATGCCTGCCACCGGAATACGGATCAACTGGCCGCCATCGGTAACGAGCATGATCTGATCGCTTTCGCTCACCGGGAAGGCCCCCACAACGGGACCGTTCTTCTGAGTAATATCCATCCCCGCGATGCCCTGCCCGCCGCGCCCGGTTTTACGGTACTCATAGGCCGAGCTACGCTTACCGTAGCCGCGTTCCGTAACGGTTAAGAGGAACTGTTCAACGGCTTGAAGCTCCAAGAACCGCTCTTCCGAGAGGTTAACCGTTTCGGCCAACAAATCGGTTTCGTCATCGCCGACGACCTCAACGCCCGCTTCGTCGCCTACGGCTCGGCGCAGGGCTGCTGCCCGGCGCAGGTAAGCGTCGCGTTCAGCCGGGCTGGCGGGAACGGTATCGAGAACCGCCATCGACATCACAGCGTCTTCATACGCCAAACGAATCCCGCGCACACCCGTCGAGGCGCGCGACTGGAAGATGCGAATATCATCGACCGAGAAGCGAATGGCTTTGCCAAGGCGCGTTGAAAGCAGAACGTCTTGATCCGCCCGCGCCACTGAAACGCCAATGAGATCGCCCAAATTATTACCGTCTTCATCCTCAAGTTTCATGGCAATTTTGCCGTTCGACTTGATATTGAGGAAGTCCGACAGTGCATTGCGGCGCACTTCGCCCTTAGAGGTGGCGAAGAGGATCGTAAGGCCCTCGCGCTCGTCCACATCGGGCAACGGCAGTACCGTTGCGATGCGTTCACCCATTTGCAGGGCGGGCAGCAGGTTTACCATTGGCTTGCCCCGGCCCTGCGGCGTACTTTCCGGCAGGCGCCAAACCTTCGTTTCAAACGCGCGGCCTTTTGTGGTGAAGAACAGCACCGGCGTGTGGGTATTGGCAACGAAGACGCGCTCGACGAAATCTTCTTCGCGCGTTGCCATCCCCGCCCTGCCCTTGCCGCCCCGCCGCTGCGAGCGGTAGGACGATAGGGCGACGCGCTTGATGTAGCCCGCGTGGCTGACGGTCACGACCATATCTTCACGCTGGATAAGCGCTTCGATATCGGTATCAATTTCCGAATCGTCGATCTGCGTGCGGCGCGGGGTCGCGAACTCGGTTTTTATCGCCGTCAATTCCGCCCGGATAATGTCCAGAATGCGGTCCCGTTTGGCGAGAATATCGAGGAAATTCTTGATTTGGTCGCCAAGCTCACCCAGCTCGCCCGCGATTTTATCGCGCTCCAGGCCGGTGAGGCGTTGCAGGCGCAGGTCCAGAATAGCGCGGGCCTGGATTTCCGACAGGCGGTAAGTCCCGCTCTCCGATACGAGATGATCGGGGTCATCAATCAACGCGATCAACGGGGCCACATCGCGGGCCGGCCAGTCGCGCGCCATCAGTTGCTCGCGCGCAACCACGGGGTCCGGCGCGGTACGGATGAGCACGATCACATCATCGATATTGGCAACCGCCATCGCCAAACCAGCAAGCACATGCCCGCGCTCGCGCGCTTTGCGGAGTTCGTAGGCCGTGCGGCGCTGCACAACCTCTTCCCGGAAGGCGCAAAAAGCGATGATAACTTCTTTAAGGCTCATCATCTCCGGGCGGCCCGCATTGATGGCGAGCATGTTCACACCGAAGCTGGTTTGCAACGGCGTATGCCGATAAAGCTGGTTCAGCACCACTTCGGGCGTTGCATCGCGCTTCAGCTCGATCACAACGCGCACGCCATCGCGGTCGCTTTCATCGCGCAGATCGGAGATGCCTTCAATGACCTTGGCATTCACCAATTCAGCCATTTTTTCCAGCATCTTAGCCTTGTTCACCTGATACGGAACTTCCGTAATGATGATGGCCTGCCGGTCTTTCTTAAACGTCTCGATATGCGTTTTGGCGCGCATCACCACACTGCCGCGCCCCGTGCGGAAGGCATCCATAATGCCGCCGCGCCCCAGGATAATCGCGCCCGTAGGAAAATCGGGGCCGGGAATAATCTGCATCAGCGCTTCAACCGGAATATCCGGCGCGTCAAGGTAGGCGATGCAAGCGTCGATCACTTCGCCAAGGTTATGGGGGGGGATATTGGTCGCCATCCCGACCGCGATACCGCCCGCGCCATTCACCAGCAAATTCGGAAATTCTGCTGGTAAAACCGTGGGTTCCACCTCGGTGTTATCGTAGTTTGCTTGGAAGGAAACCGTGTCGCGGTCAATATCGCGCAACAGGTGGTCTGCGGCTTTCGACAAGCGCGCTTCGGTGTACCGCATCGCCGCCGCGCGGTCGCCGTCCATCGAGCCGAAGTTGCCTTGGCCGTCGATCAGCGGCAGGCGCATGGAAAATTCCTGCGCCATCCGTACCATCGCGTCGTAAATCGCCACGTCGCCGTGCGGATGGTACTTACCGATCACGTCCCCGACGATGCGGGCCGATTTGCGATAGCTTTTGTTCCAATCGTATCCCTGCTCTTTCATCGAGAACAGAATACGGCGATGCACCGGCTTTAGCCCGTCGCGCACGTCGGGCAGCGCGCGCGACACGATCACGCTCATGGCGTAATCGAGGTACGAGCGGCGCATTTCCTCTTCAATCGTGACGGGAACGATATCGAAAGCGGGGGGCAACAGCGGCGGATTGGTCAAAACAGCACTTCCCTAATCATCACATCAAAGACCGAGACCGGTCTGAAGTCGAGGCGTACCCTAGCAAGTCTTGCGGCGAGGAACAATCTTTACGCCGCGCAGGCGTTGATCGCCTCAACGCCCCCTCACAACAAAAACCGCTCCGCCCCCTCCACAGTAAACGCGACATGCTGGCCGAAAGCGAGTTCCAGCGTATTGCCGTCGGGATCGGCCAGCATCGCCCAGTAGCCAACCGGCGGGCCGGAGTCTTGCGGCGCTTTCCTCAAACAACCCGCCAGTTCGGCTGAGGCTGCCAAACGATCAACCGCGTCTCGCGACAGGCAGGCAACGCCGAGATGCCCGAACGGCCCCAGCGGCGTATCCTGTGTTTTGGGCGATTCCACTAATACAATCGCGAAGGGCCGAGTGAAATCCGAAACCCAGGCAACCGCCCGACCGCTCTCCACATCGGTGCGGCGGTGGATGACCGTCATGCCAGCATAAGTCCGATAAAAATCGACACTGGCCTGAAGATTACGCACCGCAAAAGCTACATGGGTTAAGCCCAGATCCGCCGTCGCCATACTCATCCCGCCCTAAAACGGAATTTCGTCGTCGATATCGCCGCCGCGCCCGAAGCCGCCCCCACCGCCGAAGCTGCCGCCGCCTTGTGCGCCGCCTGTAGCAGCACCGCCACGCGGCGCAGGTGCCCCGCCGCCGTAGTCGCCACCCCCGTAATCACCGCCGGAGGAGCCGCCGCCACCATAGCCGCCCTCACCGCCGCCGCCTTCACCGCGCCCATCGAGCATGGTGAGTTCGCCGCGATACTGTTGCAGCACCACTTCGGTGGTGTATTTTTCCTGGCCGCTTTGATCGGTCCATTTGCGCGTTTGAAGCTGGCCTTCTAGGTAAACCTTGGCACCCTTCTTCAAGAACCGCTCGGCCACATCGCCCAAGCGATCATTAAAGATCACCACGCGGTGCCATTCCGCCCGCTCTTTCCGTTCTCCCGTCGTCCGATCCTTCCAGGATTCCGACGTTGCGATGGAAAGTTGAACCACTTTGCGCCCATCCTGCATGGTCCGCACTTCGGGATCACGCCCCAAATTGCCAACCAGAATGACCTTATTGACGCTCCCCGCCATGCCGAACCTCGTCTATTTTGCCCAATGCGATCTTGTCGCTCTCGGCCCGCAGCCTATAGAGGAACAGGGGGCGCTGTCACCTGCTCGCTTCGGACTCTTATAACAGAGTTTTTGCGCTTGCATGTACCTTTTTTGTTCTGTTAGATAGGCATTATGCATCAGAGAATCAGTGTGCGCGGCGCGCGCGAGCATAATCTGAAGAATATCGACGTGGACATCCCGCGCGATAGTCTTACCGTTATCACCGGCCTGTCAGGCTCGGGGAAATCCTCCCTGGCCTTCGACACGATCTATGCCGAAGGGCAAAGGCGCTACGTCGAAAGTCTCTCGGCCTATGCGCGTCAGTTCCTGGAATTGATGTCGAAGCCTGATGTGGATTTGATCGAGGGGCTATCGCCCGCCATCTCCATCGAGCAAAAAACCACCAGCCGCAACCCGCGCTCCACCGTGGGCACGGTCACAGAGATTTATGATTATCTCCGCCTGCTGTTCGCGCGCGTCGGTGTACCCTACTCGCCGGCAACGGGCCTGCCGATTGAAAGCCAAACGATTAGCCAGATGGTTGACCGGATTCTGGCGATGCCGGAAGGCACGCGCCTGTATCTGCTCGCTCCGGTCGTGCGTGGGCGCAAGGGCGAGTATAAGAAGGAGATGCTCGACTATCAAAAGCGCGGCTTCCAGCGCGTAAAGGTCGATGGCGAACTCTATGATCTCGATGCGGTTCCGGCGCTCAATAAGAAGCTGAAGCACGATATTGAGGTGGTGGTGGATCGCATCGTGGTGCGGCCCGATCAGGAGGATTTGGCCACCCGCCTCGCCGATTCCATCGAAACCGCGCTAGAGCTTGCAGACGGGATTCTCTACGCTGAAAATGCCGAAGACAACAGCCGCACGGTGTTTTCGGCGAAATTCGCCTGCCCGGTCTCGGGCTTCACGATTGACGAGATCGAGCCGCGCCTGTTCTCCTTCAACAATCCGTTCGGGGCCTGCCCCACCTGCGACGGCTTGGGCGTGAAAATGCAGTTCGAGGCAGCGTTGGTTATCCCGGACGATGGCCTAACCCTGAGCACGGGCGCGGTTGCGCCCTGGGCGAACTCGACATCGCAATATTACGCGCAAACACTGGATAGCCTCGCGCGGCACTTTAAGGTTTCGCTCGCAACCCCTTGGCGGGACTTGCCGCAAGAGGTGCGCGAGACGATTTTGCATGGCAGCGGTAAAGTTGCGATCCCCTTGCGTTTTTCCGACGGCAATCGCGCCTATGAAACGAACAAGCCGTTCGAGGGCCTTTTACCCAATCTGGAACGGCGTTGGAAGGAAACCGAAAGCGCTTGGGTGCGGGAGGAGTTGGAGCGGTTCCAAGGCTCGCAAGCCTGCGAAACCTGCCACGGCTATCGGCTAAAACCGGAAGCGCTGGCGGTGAAAATCCACGAACGCCACGTCGGCGAAATAACCGCCCTCTCCATTGCCGACGCCGGGCGCTGGTTCAATGAGTTGGAGCCGCATCTTACGGTTAAACAGCAGGAAATTGCCGCCCGGATTCTGCGCGAGATTAAGGATAGGCTCGGGTTTCTCAACAATGTCGGGCTGGAATATCTCACCCTCTCACGCAACTCCGGCACGCTCTCGGGCGGCGAGAGCCAACGCATTCGCTTGGCCTCGCAAATAGGCTCCGGGCTAACCGGCGTGCTCTATGTGCTGGACGAGCCGTCCATCGGTCTGCACCAGCGCGATAATGAGCGGCTGCTGGGGACGTTGCGCCGCCTACGCGATCTCGGCAATACCGTCATTGTTGTCGAGCATGATGAAGACGCGATTATGGCTGCCGATTATCTCATTGATATGGGGCCGGGCGCGGGGGTTCATGGCGGCGAAGTGATTGCCGCCGGAACACCTGCCGAAGTAATGGCGAACGAGAAAAGTACGACCGGCCAATACCTTGCCGGGCATCGCCGCATCGAAATTCCAAGCACGCGGCGCCCCGGCCATAAGGGCCAGAAGCTAGTGGTGCGTGGCGCACGTGGCAATAATTTGCAGAATGTGACAGCAGAAATCCCGCTCGGCACCTTCACCTGCATCACCGGCGTGTCGGGCGGCGGTAAATCCACGCTGATTATCGAAACGCTCTACAAAGCCCTGGCGCGTAAGCTGAATGGCGCGCGCGACCTGCCTGCCGACCATGATAGCGTCGAGGGCATTGAGTTGATCGACAAAATCGTCGAGATCGACCAATCGCCCATTGGCCGCACCCCCCGTTCCAACCCCGCCACCTATACGGGGGCCTTCACACCGATTCGCGACTGGTTTGCAGGATTGCCGGAAGCTAAATCACGCGGCTATGGGCCGGGCCGCTTTAGCTTCAACGTCAAGGGCGGGCGGTGCGAGGCGTGCCAGGGCGATGGGCTGATTAAGATCGAAATGCACTTTTTGCCCGATATTTACGTGCAGTGCGATTCGTGCAAAGGCCAACGCTATAACCGCGAAACGCTGGATGTGCGCTTCCGGGGCAAATCTATCGCCGATGTTCTGTCGATGACCGTTGAGGAGGGCGCGGAGTTCTTCAAAGCCGTGCCGTCGGTACGCGATAAGATGACGACGCTGGAGCGCGTTGGCCTTGGCTACGTCCAGATCGGCCAGCAGGCCACGACGCTCTCGGGCGGCGAGGCCCAGCGCGTGAAACTCTCGAAAGAACTCTCGCGCCGTTCCACCGGGCGCACGCTCTATATCTTGGACGAACCGACCACGGGCCTGCACTTTGAAGACATTCGCAAACTGTTGGAAGTGCTGCAAGCGCTGGTCGATCAGGGCAATAGTGTGCTGGTGATCGAACATAATCTGGAGGTGATTAAAACCGCCGATTGGATTCTCGATCTCGGGCCGGAGGGCGGTTCGGGCGGCGGGCGTATTGTGGCCCAAGGCACGCCGGAACAGGTGGCAGAGGTGGCCGAAAGCTACACAGGCCATTATCTCAAGCCTTACCTGAAGGCCAAGTTGGCGAAGAAGAAGCGGGCTTAATTTTTAGGGTTCCTACGCAGGGATCGTTTTACGGTCCCGCAGGGCTTATGTGTAAAGGTATCCCGGCAAGCTCGGGATAAAAACAGGGATGACCCGAAGCCCTAGCGCCGCTAGGCTGCAATCAGGTTTATCCGGGTGCGCGGAGCAGAGATATGCAATTTGTTTATAGACTGGACGACGAAAAAGACGCGAAGAAACCGGAAGAGGCGAAACCCTCTGAGGCGATGGAAGAGCGGCTGTTCAAGGCTCGCTCGGTCTTCATCTTCGGCCCAATCGATATGAAGCTGGCTCAGGCCGTCACCGCTAAGATGATCGCCCTCGCCCAAGAGAGTAAGGATGAAATTCGCATCTTCATCAACTCGCCGGGTGGCCATGTGGAGTCGGGCGATACCATTCACGACGTTATCAAATTCGTCGATTGCCCCGTGAAAGTAATTGGCACGGGCTGGGTTGGCAGCGCGGCGGCGCATGTTTACCTATCCGCCAAAAAAGAAAACCGCCTGTGCCTGCCCAACACGCGCTTCCTGCTGCATCAACCCAGCGGCGGCGCGGGCGGTCAAGCCAGCGACATTGCGATCCAGGCGAAGGAAATTATTAAGATCAAGGCTCGGATTCAAAAAACTATTGCCGACGCCACCGGCCAGCCGTTGGAAAAAGTGATTAAGGATACCGAGCGCGACCATTGGATGCCCGCCGAAGAGGCTGTTACCTATGGCGTCGTCGGGCGTATCGTCAGCAGCATGGGGCAGATTTAAGCCCGATGAGCACTGCGCCTGTTCATATTATCGGCGGCGGCCTCGCGGGGTCCGAGGCTGCGTGGCAGTTGGCGCAAGCCGGGGTTCCGGTGGTGCTGCACGAAATGCGGCCCCATCGACGCACGGACGCCCATCAAACCGATCATCTGGCGGAATTGGTCTGCTCCAACTCCTTCCGCTCCGATGATGCCGAGTATAACGCGGTGGGCGTGCTACACGCCGAGTTACGGCAGGCCGGATCGCTGATTTTCCAAGTGGCGGACGCTCATCAAGTCCCGGCAGGCGGGGCGCTCGCCGTGGATCGCGACGGGTTTGCCGCAGCGGTCACGGTGGCAATCACCGCGCATCCGCTGATTACGGTCGAGCGCGGCGAGATTACCGGCCTGCCCCCCGCTGACTGGGGGGATGTGATTATCGCGACTGGCCCGCTCACGTCCGCGCCGTTGGCTGAGGCAATCCGCGCGTTGACGGGCGAAGAGAGTTTGGCATTTTTCGACGCGATTGCCCCCATTGTCCATAAGGACAGCGTGAACTTCGATCTCGCTTGGTTTCAGTCGCGTTACGATAAAGAAGGGCCGGGTGGCACCGGCTCCGACTATATCAACTGCCCGCTGAATAAAGCGGAATATGACGGGTTTATTGCGGCGGTTTTAGCGGGCGATAAGACCGATTTCAAAGAATGGGAGACGAACACCCCCTATTTTGAAGGCTGCCTGCCCATCGAAGTGATGGCCAGCCGGGGTATCGAAACCTTGCGCTTCGGGCCGATGAAGCCGGTCGGTCTGGATGATCCGCGCACGGGCCGCTGGCCTTATGCCGTCGTGCAGTTGCGCCAGGATAATAAGCTCGGCACGCTCTATAATATAGTCGGCTTCCAAACCAAGCTGAAATACGCCGAACAGGCGCGGATTTTTCGGATGATTCCGGGATTGGAAAACGCCGAATTCGCCCGCCTCGGCGGCCTGCACCGCAACACCTTCCTCAACTCCCCGCGTGTGCTGGACGGGCAGTTGCGCCTGAAAGCCGATCTGCGCCTGCGCTTTGCTGGCCAAATCACGGGCGTTGAAGGCTATGTGGAAAGCACGGCCATCGGGTTATTGGTCGGGCGCTTCGTTGCCGCCGAAAAACTCGGTCAACCGATTGCGCCGCCGCCGGTTACGACCGCTTTGGGCGCGCTGCTGAACCATATCACCGGTGGCGCCAATGCTGAAACCTTCCAACCCATGAATATCAACTTCGGTCTGTTTGCCGATCTGCCGCCCATTCCCGGCGTAAAAAAAGCCCCCAAAGGCCGCGATCGCAAAGCCGCCCTCGCCCGCCGCGCGCTGGCCGATTGCGCGGCTTGGTTGGGGCACCGAGACGCGGCTTAACAATTTCTGAAAGCCCGATTCGGCGGGGGCGTTCTAATAACAGATATGTTTTTAAGTTGGCTGGGAGACTAGGGCTCGAACCTAGATTGGCGGAGTCAGAATCCGCTGTCCTACCATTAGACGATCTCCCAACACGACGAGAGCCAAAGGCTCACTCGTATTGTGGTGAGTGATTAACACGG
>JAAFIC010000032.1 GCA_013298565.1 Alphaproteobacteria bacterium
TGCCCGGTTGGGCGCATCTTACGGGGCTTATTCTCTTTGCGGCGGTGAGCCTTGCCGTTGGTTGGCGGGGCGTGCGCGGGTTCCGCTGGCCCGATGCGGCGGCGGTAGATCGGCGCATCGAAACTGCCTCCGGCCTCAGTCATCGCCCGCTTACTACCTTGCAGGACGCGCCTGCGGGGGGGAATGCCGTTACGGTCTCCCTCTGGCAGGTTCACCGCGCGCGAGTGCTTGCTTCCCTCACGCAGCTTCGCACGGGTATTCCGGCGCGGGGAGCCTATGAGGTCGATCCGTTTGGGCTGCGCGCCCTTGTTATCTCGGCGTTGATCGTTGGGTTCTTTGCGGCGGGGCCGGATCGGGCGGAGCGGTTGCGCGCGGCTTTCGTGCCGCAGTTCGAGACAGCCGCTAGCGTTCCACCCTCGATGGATGTGTGGGCAACGCCGCCCGCCTATACCAATCTGCCGCCGTTAGCCCTGTCGCGGCTGCCAGAGGGGGAGGCGATTGCGCTGCCGGGCGGCACGCAGATTTCCGTTCAGCTTTCCGGCTATCAGAACCGCAAGGCTCCCAGCCTTAGCGCGCCGGGAGTGCCGGAAACCCCGCTAACACACCAAAGCGAGGGCGTGTGGCAGGGGGAGGCGGTTTTGCCCGTTCTCCCTGACGCGCAAGAGGGGCGATTGGCGCTGCTCAACCGGGCGTGGACCGTGCGGGTGCTGCCCGATGCTGTGCCGCAGATCAGCTTTAGCGACCGCCCCGGCGCAACCCCGCGCCAGTCCTTACGCCTGCCCTGGGGTGCCGAGGATGATTATGGCATCGAGAGCGTGCGCGCCGAAATTCGCTTGTCGGACCGCAATACTGCACCGTTTTCGCTGTCGCTGTCCGCCCCCAGCCGCAAAGTGGCGCGCGGCGCGAGTTTGCACGATCTAACCGATCATCCGTGGGCGGGGCTTACCGTCTCGATCACGCTGATTGCGCGCGATGGGCGCGGGCAGGAGGGCCGTTCGGAGCCGGAGGTATTGGTGCTTCCGGCGCGGGAGTTCACGCACCCGGTCGCCAAAGCCATCATCGACTTGCGCCGCGCGCTAACGGACGAGCCTGATAGCGCCCCAGAAGTGGCCCGCGCGCTGGAAAAGCTGGCGCTGCGCCCGCAGAATTTCAGCCATGATACACTGGTCTTCCTGGGGTTGATGAGCGCCCGCGCGCGGCTGATTTTCGATGAAAAGACCGAGGATCATGCCCCCGTGGTTCGCACGCTGTGGGATTTGGCGCTGCGGCTGGAAGAGGGCGACCTAAGCGTGCTAGAGCGCGATTTGCGCCAGGCGCAACAGGCCGTGCAGGAGGGGCTGGAGCAGGATCTGACCGATCCCGAAATGCAGCAGCGCCTGGACGCGATGCAACAAGCGCTCGACCGTTACATGCAGGCGCTCACCCGCCGCGCAATTGAAAACTCCCAACGTGCCGATAAACCGCGCCGCCCGCGCGATCCTAACGCCCACACGGTCACGAGCCGCGATATTCAGCAGATGATGGATAAAGCTCGGGAGCTTGCCCGCCAAGGCCAAAAGGAACAGGCGCAAGCCTTGCTCGATCAATTGCGCGAGTTGATGGAACAGCTTGCCAATGCCGAGCCGGAGTTGGCGGACGGTGACGAGAGCGAGGCGGCGGACGATAGTGGTGATCCGACCAGCCAAGCCTTGCAAAACCTGCAAGACCTCGCCCGCCAGCAGCGCAGCCTGATGGATCGCGGCCTTCAACAAAACCGCCAGCGTGGCCAAAGGGGCCAGCAGGGCGAACCCCAGCAAGGGGAGGGCGATATGGCGGGCGAGCAGGAAAGCCTGCGCCGCCGCTTAGGCGACATCATGCGCCAGTTGGGGGAGACCAATGGCGGGATACCCCAAGGGCTTGGACGGGCGGAACAGGCGATGCGCGACGCGCTTTCCCGTCTTCAACAAGGGCGACCCGGCGGGGCGGCAGGACAGCAGCAGCAGGCGCTCGATCAATTGCGCGACGCGATGCGCGGGCTGGCCGATCAACAGCGCCAGCAGGCAGGCGAAGGTCAGGGCAGCGGCCAAGGCCGCCCGCGCGGGGGCCAACGCCCCGGCGAGCAAACCACGACCGGCCAAACCCGCGACCCGCTAGGCCGCGACCGGCCGGACCAACGCCCCGGCAGCGGGTTGGGCAATGACGACCGCGTGCGGGTTCCCGACGACAGCGCCGTTGAGCGCGCCCGTACAATCTTCGACGATCTGCGCCGCAGAGCCGCCGACCCCAACCGCCCGGCACTGGAGCGCGAGTATATCGACCGATTGCTGCGAGGGTTTTAGAGCGTCTTGCGTCAACCTTTACGCAAGACGCTCTAAGGCTTCTTCCCCAAAGGCGCGAGGCGCAGCACTCGCCCTTCTGGCGAATCAGTTAGCAGATAAATCAGCCCATCGGGGCCTTGACGCACGTCGCGAATGCGCTCGCCCACGTCCTGCATCAACCGCTCTTCACCAAGGATCGTGTCGCCCTTTACGGTAAGCCGGACGAGCGCGCCGAACTTTAGCGAGCCAGTGAAGAGGCTGCCGGTCCAGCCGGGATAAGCCGTGCCTGTGTAGAAGAGCAAGCCGGAGGGGGCAATCGACGGATCCCAATAATATAACGGCTGCTCCATACCGGGGGCGTGCGTGCCGATGCCGATCTTCGATCCGTTGTAATCCTTGCCATAGGTAATCACGGGCCAACCATAGTTTTTGCCGGCTTGCGGGTGGTTCAATTCGTCGCCGCCCTGCGCGCCGTGTTCGATGGTCCAAAGCGCGCCCGTTTCGGGGTGGAGCGCCGCGCCTTGCACATTGCGGTGGCCGTAAGACCAGATTTCCGGTTTAGCGTCCGACCGGGTGAGAAACGGGTTATCGTTCGGGGGGGAGCCATCACGGCGCAAACGCACGATCTTGCCCAAGGTTGTGGTTAAATCCTGAGCGCTCTCCCGGTAGGAATAGCGATCCCCCAGCGTGACGAACAACGATCCATCGCGGGCGAACACCAGCCGCGCGCCAAAATGCCCGGTTCCGTTGACCTTTGGGGACTGGCGAAAAATCACCCGCACATCTTCCAGCCCGCGCGGCTCCAGCGTCGCCCGCGCTACCGCCGTCCCGGCACCGCCCGGCCCGCCTTCGCTATAACTGAGGTAAATTAAACGGTTGGTAGAGAAGTTTGGGTCCAGCGCTACATCAAGCAAGCCGCCCTGTCCCCGTGCCACAACAGGCGGCACGCCCGCCAGCGGCTCCGATAGGCGCCCATCGCGCGCCACAATCCGCAGCCGCCCTGGTCGCTCCGTCACTAGGAGGCGACCATCGGGCAAGAAGGCGAGACCCCAAGGGTTTTCGAGGCCCTTGGCGACCGTCACGATTTCGGCAATGCCAGGAATCTTGGGCAGCGTGCCTTGCGCCTGCGCCGCCAGCGTGCCGACGGTAAAGGCCAGGATGAGTAGGGTTAATCGCACTTGCATCCCCCAACCATAGCCGCAGTTCAACTCCCGTGGTAACTTATCGAATAACCTTTTCGAGCATTTACTCCGCCGCCTCTACCCGCAACACAGGTTTCGGCTGATTGAGGCCATTGGCCAGTTTCAGCGCGTCAAAGTAAGCCGGAAACGTCGGGCGGTTCACGTAACGCCCGGCACCGCGCACGGTCCGTAATTCGCCCTTGGCATAGACCAGTTTCCCGGCAGAAACCGTGTGGCTCGGGATACCCGTTACAGTCATTCCTTCAAAGATATTGAAATCAACCTGTTGATGGTGCGTTTTAGCGCTAATTGTTTTGGTTCCCGATGGATCCCAAACGACAATATCGGCATCCGCCCCCACCGCAATCGCGCCCTTACGGGGGTAGATATTGAAGATTTGGGCCGCGTTGGTGCTGGTGATCTTCACAAACTCGTTCGGCGTTAGCTTGCCACTGTTCACGCCTTTTTCCCACAAGACCATCATGCGGTCCTCAACGCCGCCGGTGCCGTTGGGAATCTTCGTAAAATCATTGCGGCCTGCGGCTTTCTGCGGCGCGCAAAAGCAGCAATGATCGGTTGCGGTTGTCTGAAGAGTGCCCGACTGCAAACCGCGCCACAGGGCCGACTGATGCTCCTTAGAGCGGAACGGCGGACTCATCACATGGGCCGCCGCAAACTCGAAATCATCGGCGCGGTAAACGCTCTCATCCACCACCAAATGCCCTGCCAGCACCTCGCCGTAAACGCGCTGCCCTTCCAAACGGGCGCGGGTGATGGCTTCGAGCGCCTCTTTGCAAGAAACATGCACGACATACAACGGCACGCCAAGCACCTGGGCGATACGGATGGCGCGGTTCGCGGCCTCCCCCTCAACTTCCGGCGGGCGCGACAGCGGATGCCCTTCCGGCCCGGTAATGCCCTGGGCAATAAGCTTTTTTTGCAGGTGATAGACCAGTTCGCCATTTTCGGCGTGAACGGTGCAGAGCGCCCCCAGCTCCCACGCGCGGGTAAAGCTGTTCACCAGCACTTCGTCTTCGCACATAATAGCGTTCTTGTAGGCCATGAAGTGCTTGAAACTATTGACGCCGTGGTCCTTAACCAGCGTCCCCATATCGCGCGCCACGCTCTCATCCCACCACGTCACGGCCACATGGAAAGAATAGTCCGTTGCGGATTTTTCCGCCCAGCCGCGCCAAGTTTTATAGGCTTCCAGCAAGGATTGCTGTGGGCTTGGGATGACGAAATCAATAATCATCGTCGTCCCCCCGGCAGCGCCTGCCGAGGTGCCGCTGAAAAAATCTTCCGACGCGACTGTGCCCATAAAGGGCAGTTCCATATGCGTGTGCGGATCAATCCCGCCGGGCATGACATATTGCCCGCCCGCGTCGATAATCTCCGCCCCGGCTGGCGCGTCGAGGTTCGGCCCCACGGCGATGATCTTATCACCCTCGCACAAAACATCTGCCCGCGTGCTGGTGTCGGCGGTCACGACTGTCCCGCCACGAATGAGTAATGCCATGACGCGCCTCCCCAGAGCAAATCCCAAGCAGGCAGCTTCGCCTGCAACAACGCATTTGCGGAAAAATAGAAAAGGCCCCACCCCTGGGTAGGGGAAGGGCCGATTGTCACCTACATCTTCGATTTATCGAAAATGTCGTGCGTCCACGCGCCTTCCGGTTTCTTGCTGATGACGGGAGCCGATTTTCCGCCCATCAGCACCGCCACCGTGCGGTCATAGGCAGCGGGATCGAGATAGCCGGTGCCTTTCGGGTTCTTGCCAATCAGCTTGGCAATTTCGCCCATCATGCGCTTTTGATGCTTTTCGGTCTGTGCGCCCGAAGCGTCATTATCCAGCACCACGACCGCCGCCGCGTCGCTGTTAGCCGCCGCCCAGTCCCAGCCCTTCATCGAGGCTTTAACGAACTTTGCCAGCTTCGCCGCCATAGCGGGATCTTTCACGCTTTTGCCGAGCGTGAAGAGACCATCTTCCAGCGTGGCAACGCCTTGGTCTTCGTATTTGAACACCAACAGGTCGCTGTCTTTCAGACCGCCGTCGATGACCTGCCAATATTCATTATAGGTCATGGTCGAAACGCACGCTGCTTGCTTTTGCAAGATCGGATCGACATTGAAACCCTGTTTCAGTACCGTTACGCCCGCGCCGCCGGCAATGCCATAGCCGAGCTTATCCATCCACGCGAGGAAAGGATATTCATTGCCGCCGAACCACACGCCAAGCGTTTTGCCGGGGAAATCCTTCGGTGCGGCAATGCCGCTATCCTTACGACAGGTCAGCATCATGCCCGAGTTTTGAAACACCTGGGCGATATTGACGAGATCGACGCCCTTCTCCCGCGTCGCCAGAGCGGACGGCATCCAATCGACGATCACATCGGCCCCGCCGCCAGCAATGACTTGACTCGGGTTAATGTCCGGGCCGCCCGACTTAATCGTGACATCGAGACCGACTTCCTTATAGAAGCCCTTATCTTTGGCCACATAATAGCCCGCGAACTGGGCCTGCGTGACCCACTTCAGTTGTAAGGTCAACTTATCTTGCGCGGACGCTGCCGTGGGCAGGCCCACTGCCAACGCCAAAGCGGAGGAAACCAAAAGGCTTTTCATCGACATCATGCCATCTCCCAAAACGATTGAAACCGTGGAACCCCTACCCATTTGTGCAGGCCGGTAAACCCGACTCTTGCAGACGCTTAATGTTAACCCAATGACCTTCGCCCCTATTTTTAACGAGGGGCCTTGCGGAACGAAGGGTGCCAGAACGTGACCCGCCGCTCGATGAGCGTGATCGTGCCGTAGGCGACCGAACCGACCACACTCGCAACAGCAATCGTCGCCCACACAACATCCACATTCATACGAGCGACTTCGGTAGAAATACGAAAGCCCATGCCGACAATCGGCGTGCCGAAAAACTCTGCCACGATAGCGCCAATCAAGGCCAGAGTGGCGTTCAGTTTTAGCGCGTTGAAGATCATCGGTGCCGCTACTGGCAAGCGTAAGGCGAGCAGAGTTTGACCGTAATGCGCGCCATAAGACCTCATTAAATCCCGCTGCATCCGGTCTGTTCCCTGCAAGCCGGCCAGCGTGGAAATCAGCATGGGAAAGAAGGTCATCACCACGATCACCGCCGCTTTTGAGGGCCAGTCAAAACCGAACCACATCACCATGATTGGCGCAATCCCAACAATAGGAATAGCGCTAACAAGGTTCCCCAGCGGTAGCAACCCGCGCTGCAAGAACGGCGAGCGGTCCACCAGCAGGGCAATGATGAAAGCCGCGCCATTGCCAAGCAGATAGCCCGCAATCACCGATTTTAGCACCGTCTGCTGAAAATCGGCCCAAAGCACTGGAGCTTGTACAACCAGCGCTAACCCGATAGCGCTCGGTGCAGGCAGCAGCACTTTCGGCACGCCAAAGCCGCGCACGGCAACTTCCCAAACATAGAGAATTGTTAGCCCGAATAGCGCTGGAACGATAATCCCATAGCGCGCTTCCAGCCTGGGGTTCCGCACAATAATATTCATGACCGTAACGGTGCTGAAAATAAAGGCGGCAATCAGACCGACAGCAGGCAACTGTGTGAAAGGCTCGTTCCTAAGAAAGACTTGGTATAACCCCAGCCCAATTACAAAAATGGGGAGATAGAGATAGAGTTGCTTATTCATCCCCGCCCTCCTGCCGCTTTCGGTACGGCCTGATACCGAAGGGTAATGCGCTCCACCAGCCCAATCAACCCGACCAATCCCATGCCGAGCACTGCCGATACGACCAGGGCGGACCAAATCTGAATCGTCTGCCCGTAGTAAGACCCCGCCAATAGCCGCGCGCCAAGCCCCGCCTGTGCGCCCGTCGGAAGCTCGCCAACAATCGCACCGACAAGGGCAATCGAAATCGCCACTTTCAAGCTGGTGAACAGAAACGGCATGGCCGCGGGCCAGCGCAGTTTCCAAAAAAGCTGAATCGGACTGGCCGAATAGGTCCGCATCAAATCGAGCTGCAATGGATCGGGCGAGCGCAGGCCCTTTACCAACCCAATCGTGATGGGAAAGAAGCAGAGATACATCGCGATCACTGCTTTCGGCAGCAGCCCCGTTAGCCCGATATTGCCGAGCACGACCACGATCATCGGCGCAATCGCTAAAATCGGTACGGTTTGAGAGGCGATGACCCAGGGCATCAGCGATTTTTCAAGCGTGCGGACATGAACAATACCGAGCGCCAAAATCCCGCCCAGCAACACCCCTAGCCCAAAGCCCGACGCCATCGCCGACCCCGTAACCCAAGTGTGGAACAACAGATTGCGCGGGCTATCGAGCCGACCGGAGAAACTTTTGGCAAGATCGGCGTAAATCTGTTGCGGCGCGGGCAACAGGGGGCGCTCCTGGCTCCAAGCCGCCGTCACCAACTCGCCCGTGCTATAATCAGTTTTGCCGTCGCGTTGCCAGCGGTCGATAATCTGCGGGGCATTCAGCCACACGGCCCCACCCAACCACGCCACCGCGAGAACGGCGAGAACAAACAGCAGCGGCAAGGCCCGCGTGAGGATGGCGGGGGGCCTAATCATCCTTGCCATGCCCCGCCAGCAACCCTTGCCGAACCCGGTGCGCCACGTCCAAAAACGCTTGGGAATCGCGGGTCTCTGCCGAACGGTCGCGCGGCAAAGGGCTGTCGATGATGTCGATAATCCGCCCTGGCCGCGCGCTCATGATGACGATTTTGGTGGAGAGATAGACCGCTTCCGAAATCGAATGCGTGACGAAAATCACGGTTTTATGGGTCTTCTTCCACAGGCTCAGAAGCTCGTCGTTCAGCCGGTCGCGGGTGATTTCATCGAGCGCGCCGAACGGCTCATCCATCAGCAGCAAATCGGGATCGAAGCTGAGGGCGCGGGCAATCGACACGCGCTGCTGCATCCCGCCCGAAAGCTGCCACGGGTATTTACGCTCGAACCCGGTTAGCCCCACCAATTCCAACGCTGCCCGCGCCCGTTCGCGCTGATCGGCCTTCGGCAGCCCCATGATTTCGAGCGGTAGCATCACATTCCGCGCAACCGAGCGCCACGGGTAGAGCGTGGGCGCTTGAAATACGTAGCCGTAGGCGCGATCTCGCCGTGCCTGTTCAGGGCTTCCACCGTTCACGAGCGCTGTGCCAGCGGTTGGATGTTCAAGATCGGCCACAACCCGCATAAGTGTGGTCTTACCACACCCCGAAGGCCCGATAAAGGACACGAAATCGCCCTTATTGATCGTAAGATTGACATTGGCGAGCGCCGTAACCGGATGGTCAGCGGTTTGATAGACCAAAGACAGATCGGTAATCTCTACCACCGCCTGCGCGCCCGCCGTTTTGGGGAAGCCGCTGGCAACCCCATTCATATCATCCATCCGCACCACCTTTTGCATTCCCGCTGCGCTCTCCGTATGAAATTCATGCTATTTGCGGACCAAGTAGCCGATAATGCCGCCCACAGCCCCCGACAGAACCGACATCGCCCATTTTTTCTCTTCCGCAGCAACCTCGGAAGAAACGAGAGTTCTGTAGCAAATCCACATCATCAGGCAGACAAACCCGATAGCGACCAGGAATAGCGCCACGTCCTTAAACAAGCGGACATTGCGGTCAGCACCAGTCTCAATCGGTGTCACGCTAACCGAGTAACGATGGTCCGGTGGAGCCTTGGTGAGGTCAAGAATGCTCATAATCCGACAATCATCGTATCTAACTTACTTGGATCAGACGCTAACCCCAGGCGCAAACCTCGGCTTTCGCCATCGCGAGCGGCGATATAAAGCTGAAGGGCTTTTCGCAAAATTTCGCTCTTTGTTGTATGCGTTTCGCTCGCAGCACGATCGATGTCGCGGTTGAGGTCATCGGATAAAACGACATTCAGACGCACACTCATGGTACCCTCCATATGTAAAAACTGCGTCGTATTTTGCACCGTTTTTCCTCATCCCTCAAGGCGCTCCTTATTCCGCCGCCACTTTCGCCATTGGATTATTCGGGTGCGTCGTCCAATTCGCATAGGGCCGGTCGGTATCGACGGCTTCCATCGTGATGCACTCCGGCACGGGGCAGGCGATCATGCAGAGGTTGCAGCCAACGCAGTCTGCATCTACCACGTCGAAATAGCGCTTGCCGTCCTTCTCCTTGGTAATCGCCTGGTGGGAGGTATCCTCGCAAACGATATGGCAGCGGCCACAGGAGATGCAGAGATCCTGATTAATCCGCGCCTTTAGATCGTGATTGATGTTCAGATACTGCCAGTCCGTCACGTTCGGGACGGCCTTGCCAACGAAATCATCGAGCGTGGCGTAGCCTTGACTATCCATCCAATTGGACAGCCCGTCGATCATGTCTTCAACGATCTTAAAGCCATAGACCATTGCCGCCGTGCAAACCTGAACCGAGCCTGACCCCAGCGCCATAAACTCCGCTGCGTCCCGCCAGGTTGTGATCCCGCCGATGCCAGAAATCGGCATTCCGCGTGTATCCAGCGTTCGGGCAATTTCCGCCACCATGTTCAGCGCAATCGGCTTCACCGCCGGGCCGCAGTAACCGCCGTGAGTGCCTTTGCCATCGACAACCGGTTCTGGGGCCATTTTATCGAGATTGACGCTCATGATCGAGTTGATCGTATTGATGAGCGACACCGCATCGGCCCCGCCCGCTTTCGCCGCCCGTGCCGGGCCGAGAATATTGGAGATATTGGGCGTTAGCTTCACGATAACCGGCATCCGCGTGTACTGCTTGCACCAGCGCGTGACCATTTCGACATACTCAGGCACTTGACCCACGGCCGCGCCCATGCCGCGTTCGGACATACCGTGCGGGCAACCGAAGTTCAGCTCGATACCATCCGCGCCAGTTTCTTCCACCAGCGGCAGAATGTTTTTCCACGAGTCTTCGGAGCACGGCACCATCAGCGACACAACCAAGGCGCGGTCGGGCCAATCGCGCTTTACTTCCTTGATTTCACGTAAGTTTATGGCGAGGGGCCGATCAGTAATCAGCTCGATATTATTGAAACCCATCACCCGGCGATTGCCATCGTGCCACGCACCATAGCGGGAGGTGACGTTGACCACGGGCGGATCTTCCCCCAGCGTCTTCCACACAACACCGCCCCAACCCGCTTGAAAGGCGCGGATCACATTATAAGCCTTATCCGTCGGCGGGGCCGAGGCCAGCCAGAAGGGGTTCGGCGATTTGATTCCGGCAAAATTGGTCCGCAAGTCAGCCATGATAAAATCTCCCTAAGCCGTAAGCGTGGCGTGGATCGAGAGCGCGGCTTGCTTGCCGTCTTCGACCGAGGCCACCGTGAGATCCTGCCCGCCCGCCACGCAGTCGCCGCCTGCCCACACTTTCGGCAAGGAGGTCCGCCGTTCGGCATCGACCTGGATGCGCCCCTTTTCAAGCGCAAGGCCGGAAAATTCCGGTGCGGCATAGGTTTGGCCAATGGCTTTGAAGATTTGATCCGCCGCCAAGGTAAAAGTCTCGCCCGTCCCCGTTACGGCCCCGCCTTTGAGCGTCGTGTACTCGAAGGTAATGCCGCTGGCCGCGCCATTGACTGCCTCAACTTTTACGGGTTTTGCCCAATGTTTGATTTTCACCCCGTTGGTCTGTGCCCAATCTTGCTCCACGGGGGTAGCCGTCATGGTTTCCACACCGCGCCGATAGACGAGGGTGACATCTTCCGCGCCGAGGCGCTTGGCCTGCGTTGCGGCGTCAATAGCGGTATTGCCGCCGCCGATCACCACCACGCGCCGCCCAATGGGAAGCCCGGTTAGGTCCGCCGTCTGGCGCAGTTTGGCAATGAAATCAACAGCGTTTTCCACGCCCGGCAACTCTTCGCCCGGCGCGTTCAGGGCGTTCACTCCGGTAAGGCCAAGACCGAGGAAGACCGCATCGAAACCCTTGGCAAGATCATCCAACGACCCATCGCGCCCCAGCATCCAATCGGTCACGACCGTGATACCGCCGATAGCGAGAATATAATCTATTTCCTGTTGAGCGAAATCATGGGGGGTTTTGTAGGCCGCAATCCCATATTCGTTCAACCCGCCCAGCTTGGCGCGGCCTTCATAAACCGTTACGTCATGGCCAAGCGTGGCGAGTTTATGGGCCGCCGATAACCCCGCAGGGCCGCCGCCAACAACCGCCACGCGCTTACCCGTAAGGGGGGCGCGGGTGAAAATCTGCACGCCCTGATCGAACAGCCAATCGGTCGCGCGCCGTTGCAGCGCGCCGATCTGCACGGCCTTATCTTCATAGGTATTCCGCACGCAGGCTTGCTCGCACAGAATTTCGGTCGGGCAAACGCGGGCGCACATGCCGCCCATGATGTTCGCCGATAGAATATCGGTGGCCGAGCCTTTGAGGTTGCCCGTGCCGATTTTCCGAATGAAGCTCGGAATATCAATGCCCGTCGGGCAGGCCGTGATGCACGGTGCATCGTAACAGAACAGGCAGCGATCCGCCTCGACCAGCGCTTGCGCGGGGGTCAGCGGTGGGTGCGCGTCGCCGAAATTCTCAGCAAGAACCCCCGGCGACAGGCGGCCTGCGGTAATATCCACTAAATCCTTCATGAACCCCTCCGTCTTCCGCTTCAGCAGAATGACCGCGAACCCGATTGATGTTTTTTGTAATTCTTGAGTTATGCCGACGCCGCTTCGACCATAGCGTGCAGCAATACATTGCAGCCCGCCGCACAGTCCGAAGCCGTGGCGTTTTCTACTTCGTTATGGCTAATGCCATCTTCGCAGGGAATGAAGATCATCCCCGTGGGCGCAACGCGGTTGATGTAGCAGGCGTCATGCCCAGCACCGCTGACAATCTCCATGCTGGAAAAACCTAAACGCTGCGTGGCGTTCCGCACTGCGCCGACGCATTTTTCGTGGAAAGTCACGACGGGCGAATGCCAAATCTGCACAAGATCGACCGTTAGCCCATGTTCAGCCGCGATTTTATCGACCGACGCGCGCATCTCTGCATCCATTGCCGTAAGGGCGGCTTCGTTCGGATTGCGGAAGTCGATCGTGAAGAAAATCTTGCCGGGAATGGTATTGCGCGAGTTTGGCGTGACGTTCAGCAAGCCCACCGTTGCGCGGCCAAAGGGCCTGTGCGACAGACCAATGCGGTTGACCTCCACGACCATTTTTGCGGCACCAACGAGGGCATCGCGACGAATTTCCATGGGCGTCGGCCCCGCGTGGGCTTCTTGCCCCGTCAGCGTCACTTCGTACCAGCGCTGCCCTTGAGCATGTGTCACCACGCCGATGGTTTTGGTTTCGGCTTCCAGAATCGGGCCTTGCTCGATATGCGCCTCGAAATAGGCCCCAACGGCACGCCCACCGACTGGCACATCGCCCGCATAACCGATGCGCTGCAATTCTTCGCCCATCGTTTTGCCATCGAGATCGGCGCGCGACAGGCCGTACTCCAGATCGAACACCCCTGCGAACACGCCCGAGGCCACCATTGCCGGGGCAAAACGGCTACCCTCTTCATTTGTCCAAACGGCCACTTCCACGGGAGCTTCGGTCTCGATACCGAAGTCGTTCAAGGTGCGAACAACTTCTAGCCCCGCCAGCACACCATAGACGCCATCGAATCTGCCGCCCGTCGGTTGGCTATCCAAATGGCTGCCGGTCATCACCGGCGGTAAATCATTATTCTTCCCCGCACGCCGCGCGAAGATATTGCCCATTTTATCGACGGAGATCGTGCAGCCCGCGTCCCGGCACCATTGGGCAAAAAGATCACGGCCCGCGCGGTCGAGATCAGTGAGGGCGAGACGGCAAACGCCGCCCTTCTCTGTCGCGCCGATTTTGGCCATGTCCATCAGGCTTTGCCACAGGCGGCCCTCGTTAACGGCCATGTTCGAGCGATCTTTTGCGTTCTCTGCCACGGGTTTGCTCCCTGCCTCAATCCCAAACTGTGCAGGAGGGCAGACGGGCAGAACTCACCCGTTCGGGGCAATGCCCCGCTGTCCACGCTCCCACTCGAAACCCTCGGTCGGCGACGCGAGTCTAACGCCCGCATTTTACCGACATGTCCTGTTGAGCAAAAAGCAGACCAGTTTCTGACCAAACGGTCAAGAGAGTGTTTTGGGGGATTTCACTAAGCCGCCGAGAACCATTTGCGTTAGCACCTGCGCCGCCTGCTCGAAATCCGCTGCTTCCAGTGCCTCTTTTCGCAGCAGAATGGTGATTTGAGTGGCAAAGTCTGAATAATGCTGCGTCGTCGCCCAAATGCTGAAGAGCAGGTGGCGCGGATCGACGGGCGCGAGTTCCCCGCGATCAATCCAGCCTTGGATAATCGCGGCCTTGGTATCAACCCAAGCAAGCAGCCGTTCTTCCAAATGTTCGCGGATGAGTGGCGCACCGTTCAAAATTTCGTTGGCCCAAACCTTCGATGCCTGGGGCCGCACACGCGAATAATGCAGCTTGGCGCGAATATAGGCTTCCAGGGCCGCGCGCGGCGAATCCCGCAGATCGAAAGTTGCTGCCGACAGCCATTCCTCCAGAATATCTTTCAAAATACGCAGGTAGAGCGCCTCTTTCGTACTGAAGTAATAGTGAATATTAGCCTTGGGTATCCCAACCCGTTCGGCAATTTTCGCCATCGTCGCCCCGTGCAGCCCGTAGGTGGCGAAAACCTCTTCGGCCACCACCAGAATTTCGGCCTCCGAGCGGGCGCGCCCCCGCCGCCCAGGGGCAAGGTGATGACCGGGGGGAGGCTGATGGGCAGCGGCAGCACCGAGTGTCGGGACAGCCGAGGACTGAGGGGGAGGGCGGTTATCCATGCCCATAATCATTTCACAGGGAAGGCGGGTACGGCAATTGTATCGGTAAGAATTCCATTATCGGGTAAGGATAACCTGCGCTATCGCCCCGGTCGTGACCAGCCTGAGCTGATCTCCGGTGATAATCCCCGCAATCTCCGCAACCACAATCGGGCAGCGCAGCCCATAAAGCGCTTCCGCCACCAGCGCCGCCACGGTTAAAATTGGGTCGGGTCGCGCCAGAAGAATTCCCACCGGCCCCGTCCCAAGGCGCAAACATTCCGCCAGCACGGAGGAGGATGAGGAAGAGCCGCGCCCGCACGGCATTACCAGCATCCGCCCCGCAACGCTCTGCCCGACTTGCGGATGGGAGTGGTCGATGATTACCCCGGTCGCCACTGCCACGCCGCCCCAAAAGCTCAGGGGATCGGTCAACACCAGCGCCGCGCCAGCAGCGTCCCCGCCCGCATAGACCTGTCCAGTACGGATCATCCGCGCACCACGCGCCCGATCGCGGCTGAGGCGATGCAGTCTTCGAGCGCGCCGAACGCCACCTTCACCCCCAAATTACCCGGTGCGTAATGCGCCCATTTACCGGAGTTGGTCATCACGACGCCATCAAGCCGTTCGAGAATTGCGGTGATGTAGGTGCAGGTATCGGCGACCGGAATCAGCCCGAAACGATCTAAGCCCGCAAGCGCGCCTGACGCCTCCAATGCCTGCAAAGTCTCCCGCCCGGTATTAACATAAATCGGTATGCCCCTATCGGGGGCCGCTGCCCGCAGCAGTGAAATCAGCCGATCCCATTCCGCCCGCGAGAAATGGGGCGTGCCGAGGCAGATTGCGCTGATCGCCACCCCATCCGGCACGGTCGAGAGCTGCGCCAGCGCGTCTGCCACCTGGGCGGGGGTAATCTCGATAGCTTCCGCAGGCACCCGCCCGCCGAACGCCGCCGCCAGCGTTGAGGCTTCGGGGGTTAGGCCGACCGCGTGAAACAGCCCAACCGCGCCCGAGGAGGCTGCCGCCGCCCCCAGCGCTTTCAGTTGATCCTCATCGCGCGGCGGCAGCAGCCCCTCGATCACCGGAACGCGCTCGCCGCTTCGCGTGCCGATAATGAGACCCACTGCGATGAACAGCGCATCGGTCGGCTCCAGCGAGGCCGGAAAGCCCGTCAGCCGAAACAGAATCTCGCCACGCCGATTTTCATCAAGGTGCAGCCCCCAGGCCGGTGCCCTCCCCGTGAGCGCGCAGCAGAGATCAATGAAATCGCCGTAGCGGTTCGTACGCGCCCCGATCACCGAATTGGCGAAAACGATGGCGTTGGATTCACCCCAAGCGATTTGCTCGCCAAACTTTGGCCGATAGAGGGTTTGATAGGGCGCACAGGTGAAGCTCGCAACGCAGCCCAACGCCTCATGGGCCTGCATTAACCGCCGCGCCGGGGTTTGCTCCTCTGGCGATAGCCGCACCAATTCCGGGTGGATCAGATCGAGCGAACCGACGTTCAGCGTCGTCAGCACGCGCGCTCTGCCCCCACCCGCAACGAGCTTCTCCACGAAATCGAGGCTGACTTGCCCGTGATAGAGACACCCATCAATATGGGCGCCGGAAATATCAAGCAACGCTTGTGCGCCCAACGCTTCAGAGAAGGCGGTGAGTATCTGCATCGCGAAGGCCGCAGCGGCCCCGGCGTCACCGTTCCGCATCGCCAGATCAGCGGGTGTCAGATGCAAAGCCATGTGTGGCTAATCGGTCCCGAATCTCCCATCCCTGGTTTAGCCCTGAATAATATCGACCTCGCCGATAATTGTGCCGCCCAGGTCCACTTCCAGCTTGCGGTAGCGTACGCGGCCCTTGATCTGACCCGTGGCGCGCACGATAAGTTTTTCGCGCACCGTAAGATCGCCCTCATAATGTCCGGCGATTTCGGCTACATCAATTTCGGCATTGCCCTTGAAGAAACCGCCATCGGCCACTTCGATCACTCGGCCCCCGATAAGCGAGGCATCGACCCGGCCCTCGACCGTGAGAATATCGCAGGAGTTGATCTCTCCAGACAGGCTGATATCGCGGCCCACGGTGAGGCGCTTGCCTTCAATCTCGGGCCGCGCACCAGGAGAGGGCATGGCTGGAACAGCGGCGCGGCGCGGGGATTGACCGGGTACACTTAAAGTCTGCCCCATCGGTGCGGCAGCAGCGGAAGGGGTCGGATAGTCTGGCATTTTTCGGATACCCTCGGATTTCGGCGGAAAGAGAGGCGTCGCGGGTTTGCGCGCGGACGCAGAAGGTGCAAGGACAGATGCGGCAAGGGTCGGCGGGGCCGCCTCGGGCTGAACGGCTGGTTCGGCAGCGTCTAAGACCGGGGTTAATTCCGGCAAAGAATCTGCAACCTCAAGGACTTCAGTTTCCGGCGACAGCTCGTCCCCCGATGAGTTTCCCTTTTTGGGACGACGAAAAATCACGATTGACGGTCCCTTCCCCCATAATAACGGCGCGCGTACCCCTAAAAGGCCCCGCGCTGCCGCAGACGCTCGAACAAATGGATCATAAAGGCGGTTGCGATAATTGGCACCAACAGATTGAGAAAAGGTACCGTGCCTAAAAACGCGAGCACTGTTCCTGCTGCCCAAATCTGCCCTCGCTCCCGCCGAGCGACTGCCTGAACGGTCGCTAACGGCAAGCGGCGCAAGGCGATGGACTGAAAATTATCCCGCCCCAGTAAATAGCCGTTCGCCGCATAAAACAACAGCGGCGCAATCGGCCCGGCCAGCAGGTAAAGCGGAAGAATGGCAAGATTAAGCAGCAAACCCTTCCCCAATAGGGCAAGCGCGCCGCGCACTTCTTCGGTCAGCGGAATATTGCGCGGCGCGGGCAAGGCCGGATAATGCCGCGCTTCCACCGCCGCCGCGATCCTATCGGTAAACAGCGAGGTGAGCGCGATAACGGCGATGGGGAACAGCAGCCAGGCCCCCGTGAGGCTTAGAATGCCGCTAAGAAAGCCAATCAGCCAATCAGCCCACCCCAACCCGGTAACGCCGAGCGCCCCGACGCCAAGCGCGACCAGCACGCTCAAAACGATAAACACCGCAAGCGCGGCAAGCACCGACTGAATAAGGACATGCCTGATCTTCGGATCGGGCAATTGGCGAAAAGCCAACAGAAGGGCTGAAATCACGTCACTTTATCCCGCACTGCACAAGGGTCGAAAAACAGCAGTTTGCCGTTGCCTTAAGACAATGGCGATCCTGAGTTCAAGATAAAAGAGGCCACGCGCGCCCGCCCTGCGTGAGAAGCGGTTGCAAGGGCAAGTTTCGTCGCTATACTCGCGCCGCAACAACCCGGCCCTGCCGGGCTTTTTGATTTATGCTGACTGATTTTTGAGCCTCTCGGCTCGCAGGTTGGCGCGGGCTTGGGCGGAGGAATGGGATGGGCGGTGCGCCATTGGAAGTCGTCGGGATGGGCAATGCCATTGTCGATATCTTGGCCCGCGTGGATGATGGCTTTCTGGAGCACGCGGGTCTCGTCAAAGGCTCGATGACCCTGGTCGATGCCGGGCAATCCGCCCGTATTTACGATCTCCTGCCGCCTGCGGTGGAAATCTCCGGCGGCTCGGCGGGCAATACCATTGCCGGCGTCGCCTCCTTGGGCGGGCGTGCCGCTTATATCGGTAAAGTGAAGGCCGACCCGTTGGGCGAGATCTTCCGCCACGATATGCTGGCGACCGGCGCACGCTTCGTGACGCCTGCCGCGCAAGACGGCCCGGCGACGGCGCGCAGTCTGATTCTGGTAACGCCTGACGCGCAACGCACGATGGTAACTTTCCTAGGTGCCTGCGTAACCCTCGGCCCGGATGATCTGGACCGGGAAGCGATTGGTGCCGCCGCGATTACCTACATGGAAGGCTATCTGTTCGATCCGCCCTTAGCGCAAAAAGCCTTTTATGACGCCGCTGCCCACGCCCACGCGAACGGTCGCCGGGTAGCACTCACCCTGTCCGATAGTTTTTGCGTTCACCGCCACGGCAGCGCCTTTCGCGATTTGATCGAGAATCACGTCGATATTCTCTTCGCCAACGAAGCCGAACTGCTGGCGCTAACCTTGGAGAGCGACTTCGATCACGCGGTTGCTGCCCTGAAGGGTAAGGTTGGCGTTGCCGCCTGTACCCGCTCCGAAAAAGGCTCGGTGGTGCTGATGGGCGAGGCGATTGAAGCCGTCCCCGCGCACCCAGTGGCACATGTGGTCGATACCACCGGCGCGGGCGATCTTTATGCCTTGGGCTTTCTGCTCGGTCTTGCCCGCGATCTTTCTGCCGCTGATTGCGCCCGCCTGGGCGGCCTGTGTGCCGCCGAAGTGATTTCGCACATCGGCGCGCGCCCAGAAGCTAGTTTGAAAAGTCTCGCCATAGCGGAACTGCCGCATCTGGCCGCCGCCCTTACCCTCGATCACGCCCCCACTCCTACCTCGTGAGATCCTTCCCTATGGAACGCCGTAACCTCGCTATTATCGCCCACGTCGATCACGGGAAGACCACCCTTGTCGATAAGCTTCTCGCCCAGTCCGGCACCTTCCGCGCCAACCAGCAAGTTGCCGAGCGCGCGATGGATAGCAACGACCTGGAACGCGAACGCGGCATTACCATTCTCGCCAAATGTACCTCGGTGGAATGGAAGGGCGTGCGCCTGAACATTGTCGATACCCCCGGCCACGCCGATTTCGGTGGGGAAGTGGAGCGTATTCTCTCGATGGTCGATGGCGTGGTCGTGCTGGTCGATGCCGCCGAAGGCCCGATGCCGCAAACCAAGTTCGTAACCGGCAAGGCCCTGCGCCTCGGCCTGCGCCCCATCGTCATCATCAATAAGGTGGACCGGCCCGACGCGCGCGCCCATGAAGTGCACGATATGGTGTTCGACCTGTTCGCCTCGCTAGATGCGACCGACGAGCAGTTGGACTTTCCAACCCTCTTCGCATCGGGCCGCAACGGTTGGGCCGTCACCGATCTCGAGCAATCGCCGGGCAAAGACCTGGAGCCGCTGTTCGATCTGATCGTGAAGCACATCCCGGCACCAACCGTGAAGCCGAATGCCCCCTTCGCGATGCTGGCAACTTTGATTCATGCCGATCCGTACCTTGGCCGCGTGCTCACGGGCCGCGTCACCTCGGGAACCGGTAAGCTGAACATGGCCGTGAAAGCCATGAACCGTCAGGGCGAAACCATCGAGCAGGGCCGCCTATCCAAGCTCATGGCCTTCCGGGGCCTGGAGCGCGTGCCGGTTGAAGAAGTGGAAGCGGGCGACATCATCTCCATCGCCGGTCTCACCACCGCAACCGTGGCCGATACTATCTGCGCGCCCGATTGCTTCGAGCCAATCGCCGCCCAACCGATTGACCCGCCGACCCTCGCCATGAGCTTCTCGGTGAACGATTCGCCGCTGGCAGGCCGCGAAGGCGATAAGGTGACGAGCCGCATGATCCGCGACCGGCTGATGCAAGAAGGCGAAGGTAACGTCGCCATCCGCATCACCGAAGCCGACTCGAAGGATGCGTTTGAAGTGGCCGGGCGTGGTGAGCTTCAGTTGGGCGTGCTCATCGAAACCATGCGCCGCGAAGGCTTCGAGCTGTCCATCTCGCGCCCGCGCGTGCTGTTCAAAACCGATGAAGCCACGGGCGAACGGCTGGAGCCGCAAGAAGAAGTCGTTATCGACGTTGATGAAGATTATGCTGGCGTTGTTGTGGAAAAGCTCGGCAGCCGTCGCGGCGAAATGACCGAAATGCGCCCCAGCGGCGGCGGGAAAACCCGTATGGTCTTCCTCGTTCCGTCGCGCGGCCTCATCGGCTACCAGGGCGAATTTATGACCGATACGCGCGGCACAGGCGTTATGGCCAAGGTGTTCCACTCCTATGTTCCGCATAAGGGCACCATCCCGGAACGGCGCAACGGCGTGCTTATTTCCAACGGCCAAGGCTCCGCCGTCGCCTACGCGCTGTGGAACCTTGAAGATCGCGGCCCGATGTTCATCGAACCCGGCGTCGATATTTACGAAGGCATGATTATCGGCGAACATACCCGCGATAACGACCTGGAAGTAAACGCACTGCGCGCCAAGCAGCTCACCAACGTCCGCGCCTCGGGTAAGGACGAAGCCGTTCGCCTCACCCCGCCGCGCCAAATGAGCCTGGAACAAGCCATCAGCTACATCGGCAACGACGAGTTGGTGGAAGTCACCCCAAAAGCCATCCGTCTCCGCAAAAAGCAGTTGGACCCCAACGACCGCAAGCGCGCGACGAAGCAAAAAGAAGACGCTTAATCCGACGATCGCAAGACCGGAGGCAAGCGCGACTGCGTGCCCGAGCTTATGCGAGGGAAAAGCCCCAGTGGCGCTTGAACGCACTAAAGCTGCGTGCGATTAATCGCACGCAGCTTTGCATTGTCCTGACGTCAATTTCCTGGATTGCGCTCGCCTTAATCCCGTCGCACAGTTGCGATGACAATGTGTCCAGTCTTCCACGGGAGGGAGGAGGCTGAGGCGCTCGTGAACCAAATAGGAAGCATCATGCCGTTTCTCGCCGCTCGCCTGTCCCGCATCAAACCCTCGCCCACGATTGGCGTGACAGATACTGCCCGTGCGCTGAAAGCAGCAGGGCGTGATATCATCTCCATGAGTGTTGGTGAGCCTGATTTCGATACGCCCGATCATGTAAAGGTGGCGGCGATTGAAGCAATACAGAATGGCGATACGAAATACACTGCCGTAGATGGCACGGCGGCGCTGAAGGCAGCAATCTGCGCCAAGTTCCAACGCGAGAACAACCTTACCTATGCGCCGGAGAATATTACCGTTGGCACCGGCGGCAAGCAAATTCTCTATAATGCCCTGATGGCGAGCCTTGATGATGGCGATGAAGTCATCATTCCCGCGCCCTACTGGGTTTCCTACCCCGACATGGTGCTGCTGGCAGGTGGGGAGCCAGTGATCGTGGCCTGCGGCGAAAATGCCCGCTTCAAACTGACTGCCGAAGCGCTGGACGCGGCGATTACGCCGCGCACGAAATGGGTGATTCTCAACAGCCCGTCCAACCCCACCGGCATGGGCTATACCCGCGCCGAAATTCGGGCGCTGGCCGATGTGCTGCTCAAGCACTCGCATGTTTGGGTGATGACCGACGATATGTACGAGCATCTCGCCTATGATGATTGGCAGTTCTGCACTATGGCCGAAGTCGAGCCGCAGTTGCTTGACCGGACGCTGACCGTCAACGGCGTCTCGAAAGCCTATGCGATGACCGGCTGGCGCATCGGGTACGCGGGCGGGCCGAAGGCACTGATTAAGGCGATGGCGACTATTCAATCGCAATCCACGTCCAACCCGTCGTCTATCAGTCAAGCGGCGGCGGTGGCGGCGCTCAGCGGCGATCTCGGCTTCCTGGCCGAACGCAACGCGGTGTTTTTGGAGCGGCGCGACCTGTGCGTCGATCTGCTGAACGATGCCCCTGGCCTGTCGTGCATCACGCCGGATGGGGCATTTTACGTGTACCCCTCCTGCGCCGGAACCATCGGCAAAACCACGCCAAGCGGAAAATTAATCGCAACCGATACCGACTTCGTGACCGCCTTGCTAGAAGCCGAAGGCGTGGCCGGCGTGCAAGGTGCAGCCTTTGGGCTGGAGCCTTATTTCCGGCTTTCCTATGCTACGTCAACGGAGTTGGTGATCGACGCGTGTCGGCGGATTCAACGGTTCTGCCAGTCGTTGACCTCGTAAACTCACTCACCTTCCCCTTGCCGCACAGGCGATTCCGCGCGAGACTGCTATGGCAAGGGGAGGATGCGATGAAGCCATCTGCTGCGCTAAACCATCATCGTGTCGCTGTGCGCGAAGTCGTTAGCCGTTTTCGGGTAACAAACCCGCGTGTTTTCGGCTCGGTCCTGACGGGTACCGATACAGACATCAGCGATCTCGATTTACTGGTCGATCCCCTCCCAGGTGCGACGCTCTTCGATCTCGGCGGGCTTCAGGAGGAGCTTCAGCATCTTCTCGGCGTTCGGGTCGATGTGCTCACCCCCGGCGGCTTACCAAACAAGATGCGCGCCGCCGTTCTTGCCGACGCGATGCCAGTGTGAGCCTTACGCGACTGGCTGATTATCTCGATCATATATGCTCAGATTACTTCTTCCCCAACTGCGTCGTCAGCCAATTTGTAAACGCGGGCGCGTTCATATCATTCTGCAACCCCGTGAGCATTTTGGCGATGGGGGCACGGTCGCTGCTTTCGGAACAGGAAGTGCTGCGTTGCCCGGCTTGCGACTGGCGTTCCGCCTTATAGGCCCCCAGGAACCAGCCTTGCGCGAGGCTTGGGAGGGCAGGCAAGAGGCCGTCGATATCGCTCACGCGCTTATCGAGGTCTTTGGTCGGCAGGGAGCAGGTTTCCGATGCCTCGGCAATGCGGGCGGCCATGAGGGCGAGCGCGCGCAGATCACTTACCCCGGCCATCGCCAAACCATTCACCTGAACGATTGAGGGGGCGGTCGCGGAGTTTGTCTTAGCCACGTCCGATCCCGCTTGTTGGCAAGCGGCCAGTGTAAGGGCCGCAACAATCGGCAGAACCAGGGAAAGCGCGCGGGGGTAGAGCAAAATTCACTCCTGTTTCAGCAGATAGACACCCCATCTATACCCGCTGCGGCGCGGGCTGCAAAGCCCGATGCGTTACAAGCGCTTGACGATTGCGGGGCAGGCTCTCTAATAAAGGACTGAATTAGTCCTATATAGGAAGAGGCGGGGCATTCTGTCCCGATGGGAAGGAAGATGGGCCGTGATCATCGTCAGCAAAATGGCCGATTATGCCGTCGTTTTGGCGGTTCACCTGGGGCATCTGGGCCAGATGGGCGCGGCCCACGCGAGCACCGCTGATGTGTCGGAAGCAACCAAACTGCCGACAGCGACTGTTGCGAAGGTTCTAAAAGCCCTGGGCCGGGCCGGACTTGTGATCGCCGCGCGCGGCTCAGGTGGCGGCTATCGGCTGGCGCGGCAACCGAAGGACGTGACGGTCGCCGATGTGATTGCCGCCGTCGATGGCCCGCTGGCCATGACTGAATGCGCGGGCGATAGCGATCATGAGTCCTGCACCCATCTGTCTTACTGCGCGACGAAGCCCCATTGGGCGCGCGTTACTCTGGCCGTTCAGGCTGCGCTGGGGGCGGTAACGCTCGCAGATATGATGGCCCCGCCGTTTATGGCCCCCGTTATAGGCCCCGTTATAGCCCCTGAGCCGCGCCTTGCCGTGGCCGCCCCCCTTTCGCTTGGAGCCGACGCCCCATGACCACGCTCGATATGCCCTCTGCCGTGGATGCTGCGGTTGCCGATCAGCCCTACAAATACGGGTTCGTCACCGATATTGAGGCGGACGAAGCGCCGTTTGGGTTGGACGAAAATATCGTGCGCTTCATCTCGGCCAAGAAGAACGAACCGGCGTGGCTGTTGGACTGGCGGCTAAAAGCCTTCCGCGTTTGGCTGGAGATGACCCCGCCGACCTGGGCAAAGCTGAATGTGCCGGACATTGATTTCCAAGCCCTGCGCTATTACTCCGCCCCGAAAGTGGCGTCTGGCCCGAAGTCGTTAGACGAGGTTGATCCCGAACTGCTGCGGACTTACGAAAAACTCGGCATTCCCTTGAAGGAACAGGCGTGGCTCGCGGGCGTACCCGGCGTTGCGGTGGATGCCGTGTTTGATAGCGTATCGGTAGCGACCACCTTTAAGGACAAGCTTAAGGAAGATGGCGTGATCTTCTGCTCCTTCGGCGAGGCAGTGCAAGAACACCCCGATTTAGTGCAGAAGTATTTAGGCTCGGTCGTGCCGGTAGCGGATAATTATTATTCGGCGCTCAACTCGGCGGTATTCTCGGATGGCTCTTTCGTGTTCATCCCCAAGGGCGTGCGCTGCCCGATGGAGCTTTCGACTTATTTCCGCATTAACGCTAAAGGCACGGGGCAGTTCGAGCGCACGCTGATTATCGCTGAAGACGATAGTTATGTGTCCTACCTCGAAGGTTGCACGGCCCCGCAGCGGGATGAAAACCAGCTTCACGCTGCTGTTGTTGAGTTGGTCGCGATGAATAGGGCGCAGATCAAGTATTCGACCGTGCAGAATTGGTATCCGGGCGATGCTAACGGCAAAGGTGGGATTTATAACTTCGTCACCAAGCGCGGCGCGTGTCGCGGTGTGAAGTCGAAAATTTCGTGGACGCAGGTTGAAACCGGCTCGGCAATTACCTGGAAATACCCCTCCTGCCTGTTGCAGGGCGACGAGTCGATCGGGGAGTTCTACTCGGTCGCGATTGCCAATAATTATCAGCAAGCCGATACAGGCACTAAGATGATTCACATTGGCAAGAACACGCGCTCCACAATCATCTCTAAGGGAATTTCGGCAGGTCACGGCCAGAATACTTATCGCGGTGCTGTAAAAATTCTGCCGAAAGCTAAGAACGCGCGCAATTTCACTCAGTGCGACTCGCTGCTGATTGGCGATAAATGCGGCGCGCACACAGTGCCCTACATTGACGTGCGAACACCGACAGCGACGCTGGAGCATGAGGCGACTACCTCCAAAATCAGCGACGATCAACTGTTCTACTGCCAGCAGCGCGGCTTATCGGCAGAAGACGCGCTGTCCTTGATCGTCAATGGGTTCGCGAAGGAAGTGCTGAAAGAACTGCCGATGGAGTTTGCTGTGGAAGCGCAAAAACTCCTCGCTATTAGCCTCGAAGGCTCGGTCGGTTAACGTCACAATAAGGCGGCAGCGGCGATCAACGCCGCGCCGAAGATTCTCAGAAGGGTTCTAACCATGTTGCAGATCAATGATCTTTGGGTAGAAGTTGAGGGCGATGAAGGCCCGCGCGAAATCTTGCGCGGCCTGTCGCTCATCGTGAAGCCGGGGGAAGTCCACGCGATTATGGGGCCGAACGGCTCGGGTAAAAGCACGCTCGCCAATGTCATTGCGGGCCGCGATGGGTACACCGTGACTAAGGGCAGCGTAATCTATAAGGGGCAGGATGTTCTGGCCCAGGATGCAGACGTGCGGGCGCGGAACGGCATTTTTCTGGCGTTCCAGTATCCGGTCGAAATTCCCGGTGTGAATAATATGTACTTCCTGCGGACGGCTTTGAACGCCAAGCGCCGCCATAACGGCCTGCCGGATTTGGATGCGGGGGCGTTTTTGAAGCTGGTGCGCGCGCAACTCAAAAAGCTCGACCTGAAGGACGATCTGCTGCAACGCCCGGTCAATGTTGGCTTCTCCGGCGGCGAGAAGAAGCGCAACGAGATTTTCCATATGTCAATCTTGGAGCCTGACCTTTGTGTGCTCGACGAGACCGATTCGGGCCTCGATATTGATGCACTCAAGGCGGTATCGGATGGGGTGAATGCCCTGCGGTCGCCAGAACGCGCCTTTGTGCTCATTACCCATTACCAGCGCCTTCTCAGCCATATTCAGCCGGACGCGGTGCATGTGCTCTCGGGTGGAAAAATCGTGCGGAGCGGCGATGCCAGCTTGGCGGCGGAGTTGGAGCGCGATGGGTATGCGTTTCTTGAGAAGGACGCCGCGTAAATGAGTGCCGTCGCCGCCTATGTCGCGGCCTTTGCGCCGATTGCGGGGGAGCCTGATTGGTGGCTGGCCCAGCGCCGGGCTGCGCTTAAAACTTTCGAGCGCGCGGGTTTTCCGAGCGCGCGGGAAGAGTTTTGGCGTCTCACCGACCTAAAGCCGATCTTGACGCAAACCTTCCTGCCGCCGCACACAGTGGATGGCGCGAAGGCGGCAAGATTGGTGGGCGAGGCGGCAGCCTTGGTGCCGGGCGCGTGGCGCTTCGTACTGGTCGATGGCGGTTTTGCGCCAGCGTTGTCGGACCTAGAGGGGCTGCCAGATGGCATTACTCTGGTCGCAACCCACACTCGTCCGCGCGCCGTTGAGCCGTTAACGGCGCTGCTGCCCGATGGGATTGCCGCGCTGGGAGTGGCTTTCGCCCGCGATGGTCTCGTGCTGCGCGTTTCGGCGGGATTGGTGCTGGAAAAGCCCATTCATCTGATTTCGGTGCAGACCGAAGCCGGGTGCGGCACGCATCTTCTCTCCCGTATTGATCTTGAAGGCGGCGCGCAGGCCAACGTGATCGAAACCTATGTTGGCGGGGAGGGGGCGTTCCTAAACGGCGCGGCCCATATCAACCTTGGTATGGGGGCGCACCTTACGCACGGGTTGTTCGTGCGTTCGGAGGCGACGGCGCAGATTTTCTTGCGCGTTTCGGCCCGTGTGGAGAAGGGCGCGCGCTATTCAGCCGTGCCGATCCTCTTGGGCGCGCAACAAAGCCGCGTCGATCTCGCGATTGATCTTGCCGAAGATCATGCGGAAGCCGACGTGCAGGGGTTGTACCTGCTCAACGGCACTCAGCGGGGGCAGTTGCTGACCGAAATAACCCACGATGGCTATGCCACGCGCACGCGGGAAGGTGTGAAGGGCGTTGTTGATGAGACCGCTCACGGTATCTTCCAAGGCAAAATCGCCGTTACCGAACGTGGTCAGAAGACCGACGCGCAGATGCAAAGCCGCGTGCTGTTACTCTCGGAAACCGCGCGGGCGGATACTAAGCCTGAGCTTGAAATCTACGCCGACGATGTAAAATGCAGCCACGGGGCCACGGTAGGCGATATCGACGCGGCGGCGCTGTTTTATCTTATGGCACGCGGCCTAACCCGCGCCGATGCACGCCGCCTGCTGCTGCGGGCATTTTTGGAAGAAGTCGCCGATCAGATCGAAGCGCCGTGCGTGCAACAGGCGGTTCGCACGCTCTTGGCCACGGCTCTCGGGGTCTCGGCACAGGAGGTGGCAGCATGAGTCTCGTTCTACACAATCGCCCGCACCCCAAGGCGGATTTTCCGATTTTCGATCCTGCGGGGCCGAATGCCGGGCTAACCTATCTCGATAGCGGCGCTTCGGCGCAAAAGCCTACTCAGGTCATCGAGGCGGTGAGCCGTTTCTATGCCACCGGCTACGCCAATATCCATCGCGGCGTCTACAAGCTCTCCGCAACCGCGACCGACGCTTACGAAGGCGTGCGGGCGCAGGTGGCGACGTTTCTAAATGCCGCTTCGGAGCAGGAAATAATCTTCGTGCGCGGCGCCACCGAGGGGCTGAACCTGATTGCCCATTCCTGGGGCCAGACCCATTTGCAGGCGGGCGATGCGGTGCTGATTACGGCGCTAGAGCATCACGCCAATATCGTGCCGTGGCAGATTTTGCGCGATCAAAAGGGCATTGAGTTGCGGGTCGCCGCTTTGGCGGAAGATGGCGGCGTGGACCGGGCCGATTTCACGGCAAAGCTGGCAGACGGCAAGGTAAAGCTCGCCACCTTCACCCATATCGCCAATGCTACCGGGGCCGTGCTGCCGGTTGCCGAATTGACGGCGGAAGCGAAAGCCGCAGGGGCGTTGGTGGCGATTGACGGCTGCCAGGCTGTCGCCCACCGCCCGGTCGATGTACAGGCGCTGGGGTGTGATTTCTATGTGTTTTCCGCGCACAAGCTCTATGGGCCGACGGGGATTGGTATTCTCTACGGTCGTCTTGCCGTGTTGGAAACCATGCAGCCCTATCAGACCGGCGGCGATATGGTCGCCACGGTCCGCTTCGACAAAACCGAGTTTCTCGATCCGCCGCAACGGTTCGAGGCTGGAACCCCCGATATTGCCGGAGTGATCGGCCTGGGGGCCGCCATCGACTATGTGGGGTCGCTCGGCTGGCCCTGGATCGAGGCCCATGAAAAGGCACTGCTGGCCTACGGCGAGGCCGTTTTGGCGAAAGTTCCGGGGCTGACCCTGCTACCCGCCGGGCCGCATCGTTCGGGCATTTTCTCCTTCACGGTGGACGGCGTGCATCCCCATGATTTGGGGACGATCCTCGATCACCATAACGTCGCCATTCGCGCGGGCAGCCACTGCGCGCAACCGCTGTTGAACGAATTTGGGCTGACCGCGACCGTGCGGGCCTCCCTGGGCCTCTATAACGAACCCGAAGATTTCGACCGTTTGGCCGAGGCCGTTCGCGCCGCCCAACGCATGTTCACGCCGAAACGCGCTTGAGGCCGAGGCATGAGTGAGGCGCTTTATTCCGATAAAATCCTGGCTCTGGCCGCGCGGAAGGTTGCGCGGTTACCGAAGCCGGATGTGACGGCGGTGCGGAACAATCCTCTGTGTGGGGACCGGGTAACACTCGATCTTGCTATCGCCGAGGGCATCGTAACGGCGGCAGGCGGGGAGGCGCGGGGCTGTGCCTTATGTTGCGCCGGGCTTGCCGTATTGTTGGACGATCTTCCGGGCCAAACCCTCGAAAGCCTTCCGGCACAGATTGAAACGGCACGTCGTTCGATTGCAATGGGGGTTTCCGGGCTTGCGGTAGTTCTATCTGTGCTTCAGGAGCGCCCCATCCCGCGCCCACGTCAAAAATGCGTGCTTCTTCCTCTGGAGGCGCTACAAGAGGCGCTTTCCTCCCTTTCGACCAATACGCACGAGTAACCGGCATGATGAACCCGCCGACCGAATTCGATCTTCATGCCCCAGACCCGCGACCGGAACCCCCGGTGAGCGATCTGGAAGATAAGGTATTGGAAGCCCTCCGCACAGTGTTCGACCCAGAAATCCCGGTTAACATTGTCGATCTCGGGCTGATCTACGATCTGCGCGTGCTGGAAGACCGGCGCGTGTTCATCGCTATGACGCTGACCGCGCCGAACTGCCCAGTGGCGGAAGAAATTCCTGTGCAAGTTGCCGATACGGTGAAGGCGGTTCCCGGCGTCGTCGATGCCACCGTCAGCCTCGTGTGGATGCCGCCGTGGACGCAAGACCGGATGAGTGAAGAAGCAAAGCTGCAACTCAACCTGTTTTAGCGGAGACGTCCCGCAGGAGCGGGACAAGCTGAACCTTAGAGCATCGTGCGTCAACTATGACGCACGATGCTCTCGCTTTCTTTTAGCCCTCGCCGGGTGGGCGCATCCGCGCCCTTGGCCGCCGCCTCAATGGCGGCTTATAGAGCCGCGCCAGAGTTAAGGCGCGCGGCTCTAAGGCTTCGGCGACAGTAGCTTCGATAGGCGCTCGGTGGTTTCCAGCAGGCTATCGTCCATCAGGGTCGCATAAACCTCTGACCGGCTGGCATCTACCGCAATCAGTTGGGCCGAGGCGACCATACAGGCCGACCGGCGAACTTCGGCTTGAAGATCCTGAATGGCTTGCGTCAGGTTGCGAATTTCAGACAGGATCGCATCGTTCATCTCGGTCATGGTCAGCGGCTTTCTTTGGCGGGCCACGAAGGGCTATCCGGCGTACTATGAAGTGAGCTTGGGCTTAAAACAAGCGCAGCGCCGCATTCAGGAGCGAGAGACTGATAATCATTCCCAAGCTGCCCAAGCCGACGAACAAAATATTACGGCTCAACAGCAACCGTTGCTGCGGCACGGCAAACATGAAGGTCGCGACGATCAACGTCACGCCCGACGGCGAGACCATGACGGCGAACCCCCAGGCCGATTGAATGGCCTGGGTCATCACTATTTCGTCCAGCCCGCTTGCCGCCTGTCCCAGCACACCAATCAGCACGGCTGCCGTAATCATCGGGTGAATGCCGATAATCCCGCCGCCGATCATGGCGACAAAAATCGCCGTGAGCACCAGCGGCACTGGCAGCCCGCCGATCAAGGGGGCGAGCGCCGCAATCAGCCCTGGCGAGCCTTCGATCAGCCGCCCGAGGCAGAGGGCGACCGTTATCAGCAAAACCTCGTCCGCCCCGCGCCCAAGGCCCCGCCACACGGTTTGCGTCACGCTTCGGCTCATCCGGGGGGCTTGCCACAGCAGGGCGATCACGGCGAGCGGTAGGGTTGCGACGACGACGGCATCGAGCTTGCCGATCTTAGTAGTTGCGACCAGCAGAATCGTCGCCCCGGCAGCAATCCCACAGTGCGGCAGAATCGGGAGCGCGGCGCGTACCCCCGGCAGCAGGGAGCCGCCTTTCTCCAACCGCCACGCCAGCAGGAACGCCGCTGCCGCAAACGCTAGTCCCATCCCAAGATGCCCAAGACCATCGCTTCCCGGCAGATACTGCGTGCCGAAAGCCACCGAGACGGCAAAGGGCGACCAAAAGGCCGAAAAGCAAATTCCGCGCAAGCAGATCAACGCCATTTGTCGCCGCTCGTCCTCCGGCGCGTTATGCGGCAGCAGCGGCGCGAGCATAGCGTGCGCCCCTGTGGTTAGAATGCTGCCAAGGCCGGTTGAGAGCACAAGGGTGCCGGTATCGCGCCCCTGGGCCGGAAGCTGCACAAAGGCCGCCCGCGCTCGCGCCATCGCCGGAAGCTCCCCCACGATCACGCGCAAAATCTGAAGCACGGGTAGATAGGCGGCGAAAGTGAGGGCATCGGCCAGCCCCGCCCCAACAGCGCTGAGGGGAGCACCGCCGAGCAGCAGGGCCGCGCAGGCCGCGACCAGCATAGTGGCAATCGCCAGCGTTCGCCCCTTCACCAGTGGCAGTGCGGTTGCGACCAAAAGCAGCGCGGCACCAATCGCCAGCAGCGGCGGCAGGGTCAATCCCAAGGCGCGGCCCAGGGTGATGATGATGAAGCTCGCCAATAGCCCGCGATGCAGAAGAAGGCACAGGTGCCGTGCTCCTATCGGGCCAGACTTGCGGCTTGGTTCCATACCGAAACTTCCCGTAACGAAATTTTAAGTGCGGGCGTGAAGCAAGTCACTATGATCTGCTCTGTCTTACAGGGCCGTGTAGGCTCTGCCTGTGTCGATTGATTTTGTTTGGAAATACGAATGTCCCTTGCTGCTCCGCTTCCCTTCATCGACCTTAAAGCACAGCGCCGCCGTCTTGGTCCGCAAATTGAGCAAGCCTTGGTGCGGGTTTTGGAGCATGGGGCCTTCATTATGGGGCCGGAAGTGCGCGACCTTGAAGCCCAACTGGCCGCCTACGCCGGGGTGAAGCACTGCATCTCCTGTGCTTCGGGTACGGACGCACTGATGATGGTGCTGATGGCGAAGGGCATCGGGCCGGGCGATGCAATCTTCTGCCCGTCCTTCACCTTCGCCGCGACTGCGGAAGTGGTGGCGCTGTTGGGGGCCTCGCCGATTTTCGTCGATGTCTGCGCCGATGACTTCAATATTGATCCCGTCAGTCTGAAAGCCGCGCTTCCGGTGGCCGAGGCGGCGGGGCTAACACCGCGCGGGATTATTGCCGTCGATCTCTTCGGCCAACCCGCCGATTACCGCGCCCTCCAGCCGCTTGCCGACGCCAACGGCCTGTGGATTCTGGCCGATGCCGCACAGAGCTTCGGTGCCAGTTACGATAACCGCCGCGTCGGCGCTGTGGGCGATTTTGCCACCACGTCCTTCTTTCCGGCCAAACCCTTGGGTTGCTATGGCGACGGCGGCGCGATTTTCACGAATGATGATGATTTTCGCGACGTGCTGCACTCGATCCGCGTTCACGGCCAGGGCCGCGATAAGTACGAAAACGTCCGCCTCGGTATCACGGGGCGGCTCGATACGATGCAGGCAGCAGTTTTGCTGCAAAAAATGACGATTTTCGACGATGAAATCGCCGCGCGCAACGCGGTGGCGGCGCGTTACGCAGCGGGTTTGCCGAAGGAGATGATCGTTCCCACACTGCTGGCGGGGCGCACCTCGGTGTGGGCGCAATATACGGTTCTGCTAGAGAACCGCGACGCTGTGCAGCAAAAGCTCCAGGCGGACGGCATTCCGACGATGGTCTATTACATGCGCCCGCTGCACACGCAGCCGCCGTACCAAAAGTACCCGCAGGTTCCTGGCGGACTGCCGGTCACGGATAGCCTATCGCAAAAAGTGTTGAGCCTACCCATGCACCCCTATTTGGACACGCCGACGCAAGAGCGGATTCTGAGCGCGGCTCACCGGGCGGTCGCGGCATGAGCCTGTCGCCGCTCTCCGTCTCGGTCCTCGGCGCGGGCTTGATGGGCGGCAATCACGCCCGCACGTTGGCAAGCCTGCCGGGGGCGAGGCTCCACCGGATTTTCGATCCGCACGCGGAGCGCGCCGCAGTTCTGGCCGCGCAAACGGGCGGGCAGGCAACCGCCGATCTCGACACGGCTTTGGCGGGCGCGGATGCCGTGGTGATTGCCGCTAGCTCCGCCGCTCATGCCAGCCTTGCTCAGGCCGTGATTGCGGCGGGCAAGCCGGTTCTCATCGAAAAGCCGTTCGCGGTTACGGCCCTCGAAGCCGAAGCCGTTATTGCCGCTGCCGAGCGGGCAGGCGTGCCAGTGGCAACGGGCCATGTGGAGCGTTTCAACCCGGCCTTCCTCGCTGCTCAAAAACTGCTCCAGGGCCGCCGGATTCTCGCGATTGATGGGCGGCGGTTGAATGTAGGCTCCAACCGCATCCTCGATACGGACGTGGTTATCGACTTGATGATCCACGACATCGACGCGGCGGTGGCCCTGATGGGCGGCGTGCCGGAGGGGTTGGTAGCGCAAGGCTTCGCGCTCGCTGAAGGCACGGCCAAGCGCGATCACGTGCTGGCGGCTTGGACGCAAGCCACGCCGTCGCCGGTTCGCGTCTCGATGCACGGCAGCCGCCTGGTCCCCGACCGTGTGCGCGAAACGCGGGTGCTGACAGAAGACGGGATGGTGGTTATCGACTTTCTCAATCGCACTGTTCAGGCCAGCGAGTGCCTCCTTCCCGATGGGCAAAGCGAAGGCCGCAGCTTGGTGCCCGTCGCGGTTCAACCGCACGAATCCCTCGCCGCCGAACTCACTCAGTTCCTGCACGGGCTTCGGCAGGGGCGGCCTGAAGACGTGGGCGTAACCGTGCAGGCGGCCTTGCCGGTTCTCAGCCTCGTTTGGGCCATTCAAAATCAGCTTTACGGGGTCTAAATGTCTGAAACCATTGCTTATGCCGATTTCGAGCGCGTCGATATCCGCGTTGGCACCATTATCGAAGCGTTGCCGTTCCCGGAAGCGCGCAAACCCGCCATTAAGCTGCGTGTCGATTTCGGCCCGGAGATCGGCGTGAAGAAATCCAGCGCGCAGATTACCTTACACTATCAGCCGGAAAGCCTAGTGGGGCGGCAGGTGGCCGCCGTGGTCAACTTTCCGCCACGCCAAATCGGCAAATGGCTCTCGGAAGTGCTGGTCTTAGGTTTCCCCGATGCCGATGACGCGGTGGTTCTGGTTAGCCCCACGGTGCCCGTGCCCAATGGCGGCAAGCTCTTTTAACGGCGCATAAGGTGCTTGCGGTGTCCTTATGAAGATTTTTGCAAAATGTTCTTGCGGGGTTTTTGGGTTGGGCTTATAAAGCGCTTCCCGACGACGCGGCGCTTGTGATTAAGTCACTGAGATTGCT
>JAAFIC010000033.1 GCA_013298565.1 Alphaproteobacteria bacterium
ATGGCGATTTTGATTTCTTTACCGCTGGCGGCAACGCCCTTGAACACATCCCTCAGCGGGGCCGAATTGAGGCCCACCTTGAGGTCTTTATAGGCATTCGAGACCGAAATCGCCTGACCGTTGGTATTGAGGCGCAAGACGATAGAAATGGGTACAGGCCGATTGTTTTTGCTGATCTTGCCAAGCTGGAGCAGGTACGGCATCGGGGTGAGAATATGCGCGCCATCAACGCCGCCGCCGCCCGAGCCGAGTTCGAGATTATCGCGCGTTGTACCCCAGCTTGCCTGCTTCACCACGTCCACATCGGGCATACCATATTTGGCGAATAAGCCTTTTTCCTTGGCGATAATCAGCGGGCTGGCGTCCGTGAGGGCGATATAGCCCAAGGTAGCCTTCGTCGTTTCAAGACCGGCCCCTTGGGCAAAAGCCCCTGCCGGAAACAGGGTTTTCGCAGCGGCCAGCGTCGCAGCCGCGCCAGAGACGTGCAGGAGAGAACGGCGGGAAAAATCACGCATGGGGGTCAAGCTCCTTGATCGGCGGAAAAAGCAAGGTCGAACAAATCGGCTCTCAGGCAGTGGGCCACCGCCGCCGATCCAGTTTCGGGCGGCACTAAGCGCCAGCGTTTCAGGCCCGTGAGCAGCGCCTGCCCCGCGCCGAAATCCGGGCGCTGCCAAGGGCCGCTGAACTGGTGAAAACGCGGCGTGAACGGCGGTTCTGCCGTGAGCGAGGCCGCAATCACAGCATCGGGCAGGCCCAGCAGGTCTGGGGCGGCCAGACGGCGGGCAAGCTCCGCCCGATTGGCGGGCGTATCGCACCAGGCCCCGGCTTTCACCAGAGCGCGAATAAGCGCCGACACGGTTTGCGGCGCGCGGGCAGCAAAATCGGCGCGAACAGCGAAGACTTTTTCCGGCATTCCCGGCGTGATGTCGGAACTAAGCGCGACCGGTTGGCCTACGCCCCGCGCCGCTGCCCACGATCCCCAAGGCTCGCCCGCACAAAACCCATCCAGATTCCCGGCCTCGATTTGGGCCACGGTTTGCGCCGGCGGCACGACGATGACGCGCAAATCCCTATCCGGGTCGATCCCGCCCGCCGAAAGCCAGTCGCGCAGTTGCAGCATGTGCGTGGAAATGCCGAAAACAGCAGCAAACGTCAGCAGCCGACCCCGCCGAGCGGTCAATTCCGGCAGAATTGCTTTGAGGTGAGCGGCAGACAGCGGGCGTTCTAATGCTGCCCCTGGCGCAATCGCATCCAGCAGGCTTTGGGCGATGGTAATGGTATTGCCTTGTACCGAAAGCGTTAGCAAGGTTGTCATTGGCGTTACGGGCGCGCCAAGGCCAAGGCTCATGGCCAGCGGCATTGGCGCGATCATCTGCGCGCCATCCAGCGCCCCCACCAGCACCTTATCGCGGATATTGGCCCAAGAGGCTTCGCGCGACAGGCTTACGTCCAACCCTTCAGCCGCGAAATAACCTTCCTGCTGCGCCACGATCAACGGTGCAGCGTCCGTTAGCGGCATAAAGCCTAGGCTAACCGCCACGCGGCCAGCGGGGCGAGCAATCGCTATAGAATCGACCAGAAAGGGCATGGGCGGCTCCAAAAACAAAAAAGCGCCCGAAGCTCCAAATATCCCCGGTTTCGGGGATCATTCAGTCTTCGGACGCCGTTGTCCTGCGGGTTCGGGACGCCATTGCCCCTCACACCTAAGCCCTATTCAGCAAACTGCGTGCCAACCCTCTTTCTTGCGGCAGTGCAGCACATCGGTCAGGGGTTAAGCCCTAATTGTTCGATACCTCTGCCTATTTCGACAGCAGCGCGGTGATAGTGATGATTTGTTGAGCAATTTCACTGAGGCGTTGCCCGCGATCCATCGCCAAGCGGCGCAAATGGCGATAGGCTTCTTCCTCCCCGCAACCGCGCTCGCGCATGACGATGCCCTTGGCGCGTTCGATCAGCTTGCGATCGGCCAGCGACTGTTGCGCCGCAGCAAGCTCCGCCTTCAACGTAGAGAAGGCCCTGAAATGAGCAATGGCAAGATCGAGCAGGGGTTTGACCTTGGCAAAATCTAGCCCCGGCGCGGCATAGGCGCTCACCCCTGCGCGCAAGGCTTCCGCTACCGCCTCCTCATCACCGCCCGGCGCGAACAGCAGGATGGGAGCACCGCGCCCGCTGGGCTGAAGAATATGCGCTTGCTCCAGCGCGTCGCGGTTGGGGTTGTCCATTTCGATTAACACGGCATCGGGCCGCAGCACCTGCACCAAATCGGCCAGCGGCGGCACAGGTGCCGGGGGCGGGGTGAGCACGATGCAGCCTTCTGCCGCCAGCGCGGCCTGTGTGCCCGCCGCGCGCGCTTCATTCGCATCAATGACCAGAACTCGGAGTTTCATCAAGTCACGTTTCATGAAGCCACTATAAGCAAAGCGCGGGCCATCAAGACGACTTGAGAATGACTAAGAACGCTGGATAGACGGCCCCGAAAGCGCTCGCGCGCTTGGCTTACTCACACTGGGTTCGTTTTTGAGCGCAGCGACAGACCCCGTATCGCCCGATAGGTCGGCTTCAAAGCCTCCCGCACCGAGCCGCCAGCGCGGCGCTCGCGGTAAATGCCAATGATGTTCGTGAGGCAGGTGAGCGCGTCCGAGGCGAGGCCGAAGAACGAGCCAACAATAAGATTATGGCCCGCCCACCCGGCGATGCAGAGAATGAACAGCAGTCGCATACGGATCGGGTTGGTTTCCCAGCGCCCCAACGCCGACACGAACAGCCCAAAAGCCGCGCCCGCACTCTGCGGCCCCGCCCAGGTAGCGGCGACAAAGGCTAGCATCACAGGAATGGTCAGCCAGAAAATAACGCCCGCCCAACGCGCCGGGCGGGAACTGGCCGTCAGCGCCTGGATCACCACCAGCGTACACATAATCGCTCCGGTATAGGCTTCCGGGCCAATCGCGGCGTAATGAGCCGCCCACAGCAGGCTGGCGGCGGCTTGAAGCCCCAACAATAAACGCCGCCCGCGCACGACGGGCCACACGAGACCAGACGCAATAGCAAGCGCGCCAAGAACTTCCGCCAGCATGGGGGACCAAGCCTATTTATCCAGAGATGCGAGGGAAGGCTTGGAGCCGCGCGGCTTTATCCTACTCAAGTCCAATCATCATACCAAATTGCCGACAGTTTGGATTCTGCTTTCCGTGCGCCTCTGCCCTCACCGGAACGCATATGCCAGGATTAAGGGCTGGAGTTAGCCGCTGCAAAGGCCGCCTTCTGCTCGGCTGTCGCGTCCGGCTGGTGCTGCTTTTTCCAATCCTCATAGGGCATCCCATAAACGATTTCCCGCGCCTCTGGGTCGGTCAAGGCCACGCCTTTTTCCTCTGCCGCCGCCCGATACCATTTCGAGAGGCAGTTGCGGCAGAAGCCTGCCAAATTCATCATATCAATATTTTGCACATCGGTACGCGCGCGCAAATGCTGCACGAGACGGCGAAAGGCGGCGGCTTCAAGTTCAGTGCGAGTGGTATCGTCCATAATCGGCTCCTGTAACGGGGTGTTTTAGAGGGAGGGAGCTTTTTTGTTTATTCCAGCCTGAAAGCCTAAACCCCCATCACCGTCTCCGCGATGAGATGATCGACCACCGCCTTCAGTGCGTCGTCCTTCTCCGCGCCCGCTGCGAGCGCCGCTTGGAACACGCTGCGCTGCCGATCCGCACTGGTGCCACGTGCCAGGATCGTGCGGGCAGAGAGAAGTTCGGCGGTGCAACCGAAGTGGGCGGCGTCTTCGGCGCACAGCTCGATCATCTCTTCCAGAAGATCGGAGAACGGCACGATGGTGCCCTTGCCAAAGTCCGCCAAGCCTTCCTCCAGCCCATAGCGCTGCGCGCGCCAGCGGTTTTCGGAAATCAGCATCCGCGCGTACAGCCGCCAGCGTTGGTTGGAGCGGCGCAAGCGCCACAGCATCCGCAACAGGCAACGGTAGAGCGTGGCGATGGCAATGGTATCGTCCAGCCGCGTGCATATATCGGTAATGCGAAGTTCCAGGGTTGGGAAGCGGGCGGAGGGGCGCAAATCCCACCACAGGCGCGTCGCGTCGTCGATCACGCCCGTGTTCACCAGGCCCTGGACCTGACGCTGATACTCGCCCCAAGACTCGAACACCTCCGGCAAGCCCGTGCGCGGCAACCCATTGAAGACCGACAGGCGGAAGGATTTCAGCCCGGTATCATCCCCCCGCCAAAACGGCGAGGACGTTGAGAGCGCTAAGAGATGCGGGAGAAAATAGGTAATCTGGTTCATGAGATCGATACGAAGTTCTTCATCCTCAATCCCCACATGCACGTGCATCCCGCAGATAACCAAGCGCCGCCCCACCATTTGTAAATCGCGCGCCAGCAGCGTGTAGCGTTCGGCATCGGTATGTTGGGTGCGGCCCCAGTCGGTGAACGGGTGCGTGGCGGCGGCAATCGGGGCCAGTCCAAAGCGGCCCGCAACCTCCGCCACAGTGCGCCGAAGCTGCGCCAAATCGGCGCGCGCGTCGGCCAGAGTGGAACGGACTTTCGTGCCAACCTCGATTTGCGCTTTGAGAAACTCCGGGCTGACTTGATCGGCCAGCGCCGCCTTGCACTCGGCCATCAACTCGGGCGGTGGCGACACGGCAATGTCGCGGGTTTGCCGATCTACTAGAAAATATTCTTCCTCGATGCCGAGGGTAAAGGCGGGTTCCGTCACGGTTGCCCCCCCAGCACAATCGGACGCAAGACGCGGGTGAGCCGGTCGGCCCAGGCAGTTATGCCCGCGTCGTCGCTAATCAAATCCTGGCGGATTTCCAGCAGCACATGGGGCAGGCCGCGCGCTTCGGCGTGGCGATGGATTGTGTGGCTATCGTGATCGCGCCCAGAATAGGGCTGATTATCGCCGACGATAAGGTTGCCCTCGGCCTCCAACGCCCGCATGAGCGGTAGGGCGATGCGCCCATCTTCGTTCCACAGAACCCCGATATGCCAGGGCCGCTTTACCCCCGCCAACACGGGCGTGCAGGAATGTAGGGAGATAATCGCGGGAGACGTGCCGCGCGCCTTCAGCCCGTCTAGCATCTCAATGATCGCGTTGTGATAGGGATAATAGAGCGCCGCCGCCCGCACCCATCGCGCGTCTGCCGACAGATGCTGATTGGCCGGAATTTTCGTGCCGTCGCTCACGGGCGGGATCGACGTGCCATCTTCCAGCGCGCGGTTGAGATCGAGCACGAGGCGCGAGTAACCCGACAGAATCGCGGGGGCCTCGAACCTGTCCGACAAAAGCCGCGTTACCGCCGCAGCCCCAATATCGTAAGCAATATGGCGCTGCCTATCCTCGGGCGACACGCCGAAGCCGCCGGTTTCAGGCTGATCCAGCGACCGAGGCACGCGCGCGCTGGCGTGATCGCATAGAAACAGTATGGGAGCGCTGCCCGCCGCGTTCAGCACGGTCACGGCGGGCGGCTCGTCAGGCGCCAGCAGGGGCGCTACAGCGGGGGCAGTCATCCCTCTTTCAAATCCTGAAGCCGCGCGGGCGTCAAGGGGCGATCACATCAAGAGGCTGTAAAACAGCGGGCCGCCTGAGAAGCAGATTATGCACATCACTGCTCTTCCACACCCATTCAGCGGTATCTCGGCAAATCCATCCGATGAGCATGACCGTATCCTCGAATTTCTGATCTGGGTTTCGATCAAAAAGAATCCGGTGATGAAAGACCCGATTACGCCACTGGCGAACGGTTTGAAGGCGCGCGCCGATCTGCCTAATTGTTAATCCCTCGTTATAGGCGTTGGGAAAAGGATGCTTTATGCCTCGTAACCACAACAGTCGGTCAAACCGCTTTGTTGTAAGATGTTCCCAAAAACCAAAGGTTAGGCTTGATACAATATGATCATCAGTTAAAGCTGACTCGTGTTGAACTTGCTCACGCTCCACGACATCATCCAACTGGCGTCTATGGTGGCTGTCTAAAAGCTCCAGAAAAACGGTTTGGCTATACCAAGGCGATTTTAAGCGAGCTTGCAATGTGCCTTGTATCGCATTTCGGCAAACAATTTCTGCGATGTGCAGCGGAAAACAGAAGGCTGCGGCCAGACGGCAATTCCACAGATACACCTCTAGCGCCTGCTCGGTATCGTAAGTGATTTCCCGCAAATGTCGCTGGAGACGCAACCGATTGAGGCTTTTTTCAAGCGCCTGAAGCGTTTGTTTCGCGACATCAGCGGTTCCAACATACTGTTGCACAGAGCCTCCTCTTGTGTCTTATAGTGTCAGTGTGAGTTGCGGACAGGTTGTGCCTAGCACCCCTGCCGTGGCCAAAAATTAGAGGGCAGCCCTACGGGAGCTGCCCTCGCTTTTTTGGTATTAGCCGCAACGCACAACAACCCTACGCCACGTTACTGCAAAGTCACCGTTACCCGCCGATTGCGCGGTTCGGCTACGCCATCGGGCGTTGGGATAAGCGGATTGCGTTTGCCGTGGGAGGAGAGCGCTAGGCTCGCTTGGTTCAAGTTGCCCTCCCGCAGGCGCTTCGCCACGGCTTCGGCCCGCTCCCGCGATAAAGCTAAGTTGAGCGCGTCGGAGCCGGTGGCGTCGGCGTGGCCGATGACTTCCAGGTGCGGGAAGGGCCGTAAGGCGAGTTCCGCCAGAATCGTCGGGATCAATGCCACCGAGGCAGGCGTGAGCGTGGCCGTACCACTCTCGAAAGAGAGAATATACGTCACGGGCGTCGTCGGCATGGCGGCCAGCGCCACCCCCCAGGTTTCGCGCACGGCGGCTTCGGTTAGAACCGTCGGCGCGGCGGGGGTGCCGCCCTTGGTGTCGAAGCGGGTTGCTTGCAGCGGCGCTTCGAGAAGCTGGCTCGCGCCGCCTGCCTCCACCACAACTTTACCAACGCGCCCGCCGTCTTCCGGCAGCAGGGCTACGGTCGTTTGCCCGGCGCAACCCGCCAGCAACAGCACCGCAAAGAGAGCGAGTTTATTCATCGGCTTCCACCTTCACGACAAACTTGGTTCCGCGAATGCCGATATTGGCGCTGGGGGTGGTAATTTTGGTGCGGTCGGGGGCAAGGCGCGCGATTTGGCCCGTCAGCACGGCAAAAGTGCCGCGATGCAGTTTGGCGGCGAACCCGAGCTTATCGGCGGCGGGATCGAAGATGAAATTATCCAACGTCAGCCGCGCGTTCGGCCCGAGCGAAAGCGTCGTGTCGTCGCGCAAGGTCAGGCCCAGGCTACCATCCGCCGCCGTGGCAAAATGATCGCCCGACAAGATGTTCATTCCCGGCACGACAGGTTCGGGTTGGCCCGCCCGCGTGAGCAGGGCCGATCCGCTGAGAGTTTTCACTTGGCCGGCAACCGCAGGCGGCTCTTGAGCGTGCGCCATCGGCATACACCCCAACACGCACCCTAAGATAAATCCCACACGCACGTTTCCATCCTCCTACATCGTAAGATTTTATCGTAACAGATCTGCCGAGGGGCGAAAATCCTCTTCCGACACGCAGACGATGCCCTTGATGATCCTGGGATTAACGACAGCACCCTTTCAGCACGAGAATCTTTCAAGAATGGTGCCGCCATGCCGACGCTTGCTCTTGAGCGGCCTTAAGATTCGTGTTGCGAAGGTAACAGCGGATTATTACCTTTACGCAAAAGTAAGCCTGGTTTTAAGAGGAACGGGATATGCTTTCAACGCGCTTGAGGGCGGCCCTGGCGAGGCTTTCTGGCCTGGGGGAAATCGTGCGCTTCGATTTGGGCGACGATGGCACGTACACGATTGATGCGCGCCCGCCGCAACCGCTGTTGTTGACCGATAGCGACGAAGAGGCAGCCTGCACGATTCGCCTCTCGAAAGAAAACCTGGATAAGCTGATTGAAGGCCAGCTCGATCCGATGCTGGCCTACACGTTCGGCAAAATCAAAGTTTCAGGCTCGCTTGGCGTGGCCATGAAGTTGGTGAATGCGCTGGGATAACCGCGCTAAGCCGTTCCCCCCACGGTCATCCCATCAATCCGTAAGGTTGGCTGCCCAACGCCCACCGGAACCGACTGGCCATCCTTACCGCACGTGCCAACACCATCGTCGAGGCGAGTGTCGTTACCGATCATGCTAACGCGGGTGAGGGCATCCGGCCCATTGCCAATCAGCGTTGCGCCCTTCACGGCGGGGCCGAGTTTTCCGTCTTCGATTAGATAGGCTTCGGTCGCGGAGAACACGAATTTACCCGAGGTTATATCGACCTGCCCCCCGCCGAAATTGACGGCATAGAGGCCCTTTTTAACGGAGGCGATGATTTCCGCCGGGTTTTTGTCGCCATTGGTCATGAAGGTATTGGTCATGCGCGGCATCGGCGCGTGGGCATAGGATTGCCGCCGCCCGTTGCCGGTAGGGGCCATGCCCATTAGGCGCGCATTGAGCCGGTCTTGCAGAAAGCCTGTCAGAATCCCGTCTTCGATCAACACAGTGCGCCCGGTTGGCGTGCCTTCATCGTCGAGGGTTAGCGAGCCGCGCCGATCCGGCAGAGTGCCGTCATCAACCACCGTCACGCCAGGGGCGGCGACGCGCTGGCCGAGCAATCCCGAGAAAGCGGAGGTTTGCTTACGGTTGAAATCGCCTTCCAACCCATGCCCTACCGCTTCGTGCAGCAGCACACCGGGCCAACCCGCACCGAGCACGACGGTCATTTCGCCCGCAGGCGCAGGGACCGAGCCGAGGTTCACCAGCGCTTGTCGCAGCGCTTCATCCACCATTGCCTGCCAGCGCTGGGGGTTCAGGTAAAGATCATAGGCCGTGCGCCCGCCCGCGCCTGCCGAACCGGATTCCATTTTATCGCCCTCGCCCACCATCACAGCGACATTCAGCCGCACGAGCGGGCGAATATCAGCGAAGCGCGCGCCATTGCCGCGCAAGATTTGCACTGCCGACCATTCGCCGTAAAGCGACGCCATAACCTGCCGCACACGCGGATCACGGGCGCGGGCGTAGGCATCAATCGCTTCCAGCAGTTTGATCTTGGCATCGAAGCCAACCGTAAGCAGCGGATTGAGATCGGAATAGAGCGCGATACCTCCAGGGGCTGGCTGCGGGCTGAGGGCCACGCTGCCATCATAGCCCTTCCGCACCGCGCTCACGGTTTCCCCAGCGCGGCGGAGGGCGGATAAATCGAGCACAGAAGCGTGGGCATAAGCAGTGGTATCGCCCAAAACTGCCCGCAATCCAAAGCCTTGCGTGGTGTCGTAGCTCGCGCTCTTCAGGCGGCCATCGTCGAAGGAGAAACCCTCCGACTGAGTGTATTCCAGATATAGTTCGCCATCGTCCACCGCGCGCAGCGTATCGGCCACCAGGGTCTCCGCCGTGCGCTGATTAAGCCCCGAGGCGGAAAAAAACAGCGCGTCGCTTTGGGCGAGAGCGGTGACAGCGGAAACAGACATGGCGGACTCCTGAAAACAACGGCGGGGCAGCAATTCCCCCCTAAAGCAATGGGGTGTTCGGGCCGTAAGATCAATCGGGCTAATGTGTTATGTGCGATGCCGAAACGTGATATTGCGTTGCGAAGCAGTCGGCAAACTCTGCATTGATCCAAATCAGTGCGGCTAGTCTTTGACAGATCGGGTTGCCCACGCCAAAATGCCGCCCATTATCCAGGCACCCAAAGGGTCGCCAGGGGTGGACACGCTTGGCGGTTGCCCTAACTCGCTTCTCAATACCGGCTTTGGCTGGGACGAGCGGCGGAAGAGGCTGAGAGGACCGGAGGAAGGATGACCATGTTGCGTAATTGGGGTTGGTTTGCGGCCATACTGGCAATACTCCCGCTAATGCTGGGGGCACCCGGCAGCTTTGCCGTCGAACCCTCACTCCCCGCCAACTGGGCGATGGGAATGATCGACGCGGCGTCGCCCGTAAAAGACCGCATTCACGACTTTCACGATCTGTTGCTGTGGATCACTGCCGCGATTGTCGTATTCGTGATGGCATTGCTGCTGATCGTGATTGTCCGTTTTAATGCCAAGGCCAATCCGACGCCGAGTAAGACCACGCACCACACGGGGCTGGAAATTGCTTGGACGCTGATCCCAGTGTTGATTCTAGTCGCCATCGCGGCCCCGTCCTTCCGCCTGTTGTACTTCCTAGACCGTGCGCCGAATGCCGAAATGACGATTAAAGTCGTGGGTCATCAGTGGTACTGGTCCTATGAATACCCGGACAATGGCAATTTTACGTTCGATAGCTACATGTTGGACGAAAAGACGGCTGTCGAACAGAAAATGCCGCGCCTGCTTGGTGTTGATAACCGCCTCGTCGTTCCAGTCGATACGCAAGTGCGCGTGCTCGTAACATCGGCGGACGTGATGCACTCTTGGCTGGTGCCGCCGTTCGGCGTGCAGGTTTATGCTTTCCCTGGCCGCACTAACGAAACGTGGTTGCAGGCTAAGAAGGAAGGTTTGTTCTTCGGCCAGTGCAATCAGATTTGCGGCATCAACCACGGTTTCATGCCGATTGCGGTTGAGGTCGTGTCGAAAGAAAAATTCGCGGCCTGGGCTAAAGAAGCGCAGACCAAATTCGCGGCTAACCGGTCCGGCGTTGACGGCACTGCCGTCGCCCAGACCGTCGCCCAGTAAGCGATCTCAGGATCAGGAGATAGACCCATGGCGCACCCAACGGCAGCTCATGGTCACGATGCCCACCATCACGCCGACCCAACTGGGTGGCGTCGTTGGTTGCTCTCGACCAATCACAAAGACATTGGCACCCTCTACATCCTCTTCGCGATTTGCGCGGGGCTGGTTGGCGCGGCTTTCTCCGTTTATATGCGGATGGAACTCCAGAACCCAGGGCTACAGTATATGGCGAATGGCCATGTGTGGAACGTGTTCACCACGGCCCACGGCGTTATCATGGTGTTCTTCGTCGTTATGCCCGCGTTGATTGGCGGTTTTGGCAACTGGTTCGTGCCGATTATGATTGGCGCGCCGGATATGGCTTTCCCGCGCCTCAATAATATCAGCTTCTGGCTCATGGTTCCGGCCTTGGCCCTGCTGCTAGGGTCCGCCTTCGTCGGTGGGGAGAATGCCGGGGCAGGGGTAGGCTGGACGATTTATCCGCCACTATCCTCCAAGCTCGGCACCCCGAATGCGTCGATGGATATGGCGATTTTCTCCCTCCATCTGGCTGGGGCGTCGTCGATCCTCGGCGCGATTAACTTCATTACGACCATTTTCAACATGCGGACGCCGGGCATGACCCTGCACAAAATGCCGCTGTTCGTGTGGGCGATGCTGGTCACGGCGTTCCTGTTGTTGCTGGCTGTGCCGGTACTCGGCGGCGCGATCACGATGCTGCTGACCGATCGTAATTTCGGCACGAGCTTCTTCGATCCGGCAGGCGGCGGCGACCCGATGCTGTTCCTGCATCTGTTCTGGTTCTTCGGCCATCCCGAAGTGTACATTATGATTTTGCCGGCTTTCGGCATCGTCAGCCACATCATCGCCACCTTCTCGCGTAAGCCGATTTTCGGTTATCTCGGCATGGCCTATGCGATGGTCGCCATTGGTGTGGTCGGCTTCGTCGTGTGGGCGCATCACATGTACACCGTCGGCTTGGACGTGAACACGCGCGCCTACTTTACAGCGGCAACGCTGGTGATTGCCGTACCGACGGGCGTTAAAATCTTCTCATGGATCGCCACCATGTGGGGCGGCTCCATTACCTTCCGCACGCCGATGCTGTTCGCCATCGGCTTCATCTTCCTGTTTACCGTTGGCGGTGTAACCGGCGTAGTGCTGGCGAATGCCGGGGTGGACGTAGCGTTGCACAACACCTACTACGTGATCGCCCACTTCCATTACGTGCTGTCACTGGGTGCCGTGTTCGCCATGTACGCTGGGTTTTACTATTGGATCGGCAAAATGTCGGGCCGTCAGTACTCGGAAACTTTGGGTAAGTGGCACTTCTGGATGACGTTTATCGGTGTGAACTTGACGTTCTTCCCCATGCACTTCTTAGGCCTGTCGGGCATGCCGCGCCGTATTCCTGATTATCCCGATGCCTTTGCGGGCTGGAACCAGGTGGCATCCTACGGGGCTTACCTGTCGTTTGCAGGCGCGCTGTTGTTCGTCTATATCGTCATTCGCACGCTTACCTCGGGCCAGAAGGTTGGCGCGAACTATTGGGATGCGGAAGACTCGACGCTGGAATGGACCGTATCGTCCCCGCCGCCGTTCCATACCTTCGATGAACTGCCGGTTCTGAAGCAGACCAACACCCATTGAGCCTAAACCGGGGGCGCCCGCGTTAAAGCGCTCCCGTTTCCCTCTATCAAGCCGCCGCTCGGGGAGAGAACCAGCGTGAGTGATATGACCGTGAGTGTGGAAACCAGGGGTGCCGCCGGGCAAGGAGCCACGGCGCGCGATTTTTTTGCCCTGTTGAAACCGCGCGTTATGTCGCTCGTTGTCTTCACGGGCGGCATTGGCTTATTCCTTGCGCCGGGCGAGTTGCATCCGGTCCTCGCCTTTGCCGCGATCCTGTGCATTGCCGTGGGGGCAGGCGCGAGCGGGGCGATCAATATGTGGTACGACCGCGATATTGACGCGATTATGACCCGCACGCTGAACCGCCCAATCCCCAGTGGCCGCGTCGATCCGTCCGATGCGCTGGCGTTTGGGGTGGTGCTGGCGGTGGCCTCGGTGATCGTAATGGGGCTGGCGGTTGGCTATGCGGCGGCGTTGATACTGGCTGTCTCCATCGCCTTTTATGTCTTCGTTTATACAATGTGGCTGAAGCGCCGCACGCCGCAGAATATCGTGATTGGCGGGGCGGCGGGCGCGTTTCCGCCGATGATCGGCTGGGCGGCGGTAACGGGCGATATTTCGCTGGCAAGCGTGCTGCTGTTCGGCATCATCTTTATGTGGACGCCGCCGCACTTCTGGGCGCTGGCCTTGTACCGCTGCCAAGATTATGCGCGCGCGGGCGTGCCGATGCTCCCCGTTACGGCGGGCGAACGCGAAACCAAGAAGCAGATTCTGCTCTACGCTCTGCTATTATGGCCGTTAACTCTGGCCCCTGTTGTGATTGGAACCTTGGGCGCGGTCTATGCCGGGGCGGCGCTGGTTCTGGGGGCGCTGTTTGTCGCGCAGACGGTTGCGGTGGCGCGGGCCGATTTAACGGCGACTCACTATAAAGCAGCTAAGCGCCTGTTTGGTTATTCGATTCTCTACCTTTTCGCGCTGTTTGCGGTTATGCCGTTAGATCGTTGGCTCGGTCTGCCGGTCCCCGCTTGGATGGTGTTCTCATGACCCTGCCGACGCAACCTGAAACGCCCACGAGCCGCGCCAAGCGCGTGCGGGGCAAGAATATGGCGATGCTGTGGGCGCTGATCGGCCTCGTCGTGCTGTTCTTCGCAATCACGATGGTGCAGGTGGGGCGATTATGAGCGCACCTCTTCCAAACCCTGAAAAACGCAACACGCGCACCTTGCTGTCGCTGGCGATGCTGGCGACAGGTATGCTCTGCCTCGCGTATGCCGCTGTGCCGCTCTATCAGCTTTTCTGCCAAGTAACAGGCTTCGGTGGCGCGACAACGCGGGCGGAGATGGCTTCGACGCATACGGTCGAGCGGATGATTACGGTGCGTTTCGATGCCAATACCGATGTTTCGTTGCCCTGGCGGTTCGAGCCGGTTCAGCGCAGCGTGAACGTGAAATTAGGCGAGAACAGCCTGATTTTCTACCGCGCCAAGAATTTGTCCGACGTGCCGGTTACGGGTATTGCCAGTTTCAACGTAACCCCGTTAAAGACGGGCGGCGTGTTTAGCAAAGTCGCGTGCTTCTGCTTTGACGAGCAGACGCTGCAACCCGGCGAAGAAGTTGAAATGCCGGTAAGCTTCTATATCGACCCCGCAATGGCCGATGATCGGACGCTTGCTGACGTTAAAACCATCACTCTGTCTTACACCTTCTACCGTGCGAAAGCGCAGTCGGCGGCAGTGGCGGGGCCTCAAACGGCGTCGGGCGGTTAAACTCGGCGTTTTTATATGATATGTTCCTCTCGGAATGACGTTAAGGAATAAGGTTATGGCCCAACAAAAGCATCCGTTTCATCTGGTTGATCCTAGCCCTTGGCCACTGCTGTCGTCGTTGGCAGCGGGCGGGCTTGCGGGCGGCGCAGTCCTGTACATGCACGGCAGCGGGCCGATTCTGCTGATCATCGCCTTTCTGGCGGTGCTGGGCTGTATGGCGGGCTGGTGGATGGATGTCGTGCGCGAAGGGGTGCACGAGGGCCATCACACGAATATCGTGAAGATCGGTCTGCGCTACGGCGTGATCTTTTTCATCATTTCGGAAGTGATGTTCTTTTTGGCCTTTTTCTGGGCCTTCTTCGATATGAGCCTGTTCCCGCGCTTAGGCCAGTGGCCGCCGGAAGGGATTAAGGTTTTCAACCCGTTCGAGTTGCCGCTGCTGAACACGCTGATCTTGCTGCTATCGGGTACGACGGTAACGTGGGCGCATCACGCACTGCTGCACAATGATCGTAAGGGGCTGGTGCAAGGCTTGGCCTGGAGTGTGGCGCTTGGGTTCATCTTTACGCTGCTGCAAATTTATGAATATGCCCACGCGGCTTTCGGGTTCCGCGACGGGATTTACGCCTCTACATTTTATTTGGCGACGGGTTTCCACGGCTTTCATGTGTTAGTGGGTACGATCTTTCTGGCGGTCTGCCTATTCCGTGCCAAGAATGGCCATTTTACACCGGAATCCCACGTTGGGTTCGAGGCGGCGGCTTGGTACTGGCATTTCGTCGATGCCGTGTGGTTGTTCCTGTTCGTCTGCATCTATTGGTGGGGCAGTGCGGGCGGTGTTATCGCCGCGCATTGATCCGAACGGTTTCCGGGAATGCAGGGAGGGGGCGCAGTTTGCGCCCCTTCTCGTTTTCGGCAGAATGCGCTACCTGACTGCTATGACATATCTTCAGTCCGAAAAACCGCTGAGTAATCTGCCCCTGTTTCTTGCCGCCGGAATCGCTGTAGTGATTCTGATACTGCTGGGTACGTGGCAGTTGCAGCGCTTGCACTGGAAGCAGGGCATTATGACCGCGCGGCAAAACGCCGTTGCCCAAGCGCCGCTAACCTTGGTGCCAACCGGGGATGTGTCGGAAATCGCGTTCCGGCGGCTACGCTTAACCGGCACCTATGATCCTCAGATCGAGTTTCATTTATCAGGTCAATCGCTCACCGATGCGCGCGGCATGGGGCAGGCGGGTTGGCACGTGATAACACCGTTCACGCTTGCCGATGGGGTGACAGTGATGGTGGATCGTGGCTTCGTGCCCTACGATTTGAAAGACCCAAGCCGCCGCGCGCCGGTGCCTTCTGGCGTGCAGAGCATCGAAGGGCTTATTCGCCCCATTGGTTTACGCGGCTGGATAGTGCCAGAGAATGACGTGCGCCAAAATGTTTGGTTCACCGTGAATGCCGAGGCTATGGCGAAAGCGGCGGGGCTAACGGGGGTGGTGCCCTTCACGCTGGATTTGGTCGCGACCAGCGGGCCAGCGAACGATTGGCCTCGCGCTGGGCGAACGCGGCTCGATCTGCCGAATAACCATTTGCAATATGCCCTTACCTGGTATTCGTTGGCGGGAGTGCTGATTGTTGTTACGGGCCTATTTGCACGGTCGCGGCAGCGTGCAGCCGCACGGCTACTGAAGGAAACGCAAGGATGAGCGCACAGGCGGCGTATAAAAACCTCACCGATCATTTCGCTCGGATAGGTGCCTTGCGGGCTGTTTCGGGCATTCTCGGGTGGGACGCGGCCACGATGATGCCAAGCGGTAGCGCGGCGGCCCGCGCTGAACAACAGGCCGCGCTGGATGTTGCCATTCACGAAAAGCTGACCGATCCCCGTGTGCAGGACTGGTTGGCGACGGCGGAAGCGGCCTCGCCAGACGCCAAAGCCAATCTCCTTGAAATCCGCCGCGATGTGGTGCACGCGACGGCGGTTCCGGCGGATTTGGTCGATGCGTTTGCCAGGGCCACCTCCGATTCTGAAATGACCTGGCGGGTTGCTCGCGCCGAGAACGATTACGCTGGCCTGCTGCCAAAGCTCCGCGTGCTGTTGGGGCCAGTGCGCCAGATAGGGCAGGCGAAGGCTGAAGCCCTCGGTACGTCCGTTTACGATGCGCTGCTGGATCAGTTCGAGCCGGGCGGGCGGTCTGCCGATATTGATGTTTTGTTTGCCGATCTTGCGGCCTTTTTGCCCGATCTCACCGAAAACGTGCTGGCGGCGCAAGCCCGTCGCCCGGCCCCCCTCGATCTGCCCGGCCCGTTTCCGGTCGCGACGCAAAAGGCGCTGGCGGAACGGCTGATGCGGGCGCTGGGGTTCGATTTCGAGCGCGGGCGCCTGGATGTCTCGCACCACCCTTTTTGCGGCGGTGCGCCCGGTGATGTTCGTATTACCACGCGCTATAGCGAGGAGAGTTTCTTTCCCGCAATGATGGGCGTGCTGCACGAAACCGGCCACGCGCTTTATGAAATCGGCCTGCCGCAGCAGTATCGCGGCCAACCCATCGGGTCGGCGCGCGGCATGAGCCTGCACGAAAGCCAATCCTTGTTGGTCGAGATGCAGGTGAGCCGCTCGCAGGCGTTTCTGACTTTCGCGACGCCTTTGATCCGCGAGGCGTTTGGCGGCACTGGCCCGGCCTGGAGTGTGGGTAATCTCTATGCTCACGCTACGCGCGTGTCGCGCGGGTTGATCCGCGTGAATGCCGATGAAGTTACTTACCCCGCGCACGTCATTCTGCGGTATCGGCTGGAGCGCGCGTTGATTGATGGATCGCTCGATCTTGCCGATCTGCCCGGCGTGTGGCGCGCGGGGATGCAGGAGTTGGTGGGCATCACCCCGCCCGACGATAAAGACGGCTGCTTGCAGGATATTCATTGGCCCGCTGGGCTGTTCGGCTATTTCCCCACTTATACGATGGGCGCGATGACGGCAGCGCAACTCTACGCAGCAGCGCAGGAAGCCCTGCCGGGCATCCCCGATGAAATCGCCAAGGGTAACTTCGGGCCGCTTTTAGGCTGGCTGCGGGAGAAAATTCATGGGCTTGGCTCGACCCAAAGCACGCGCGATATTCTCATTGCTGCTACGGGCGCGCCCCTCTCGGTCACGCCGTTCCGCCGTCATTTGGAGCGGCGCTATCTTCCTGCTTAACCCTTTGCCTTAAGGATTGGACAGACTTTGCGCTATGTGAGCACGCGCGGTTCCGCGCCTGATCTGGCTTTCGATGATCTATTGCTGACCGGCCTCGCCCGTGATGGCGGTCTCTACGTTCCGGCGGAATGGCCCAGCTTCACCCTGGCTGATTGGCGCGCGCTGCGTGGCCTGTCTTATACCGAGCTTGCGACCCGGCTGCTGGCCCCTTACGTCTGCACGACGATTTCAGAGGATGATCTGGCGGCGATCGTTACCAAAGCCTATGCTGGGTTCCGTCATAAAGCCGTCGCTCCGCTAAAGCAGCTTGATACGAATGCGTATCTGATGGAGCTATTCCACGGGCCAACGATTGCGTTTAAGGATTATGCGCTGCAACTGGTGGGGCAGTTGTTCGATCACGTGCTGCATAAGCAGAGCAAACGGGTAACGATCTTAGGCGCAACCTCTGGCGATACGGGGTCGGCAGCGATTGAAGCCTGCCGCGACCGTGATGCTGTGGATGTGTTCATCCTCTACCCTCATGGCCGCGTGTCGGACGTGCAGCGGCGGCAGATGACAACAGTTCCGGCAGCCAACGTGCGCGCGATTGCTGTGGAAGGCACCTTCGACGATTGCCAAGATATCGTTAAGGAACTCTTCGCCGATTTGGCCTTCCGCGACGCGGCGCACCTGTCGGCGGCAAACTCGATCAATTGGGCGCGGATCGTGGCCCAAATCGTCTATTATGTGTATGCCGCCCTGCAACTGGGCGCGCCAGATCGGCCCGTGAATTTTGCCGTGCCGACGGGCAATTTCGGCAATGTCTTCGCCGCCTATTGCGCCAAACGCATGGGGTTGCCGATTGATCGGCTGGTGATTGGCACGAACCGCAACGATATTCTCACGCGGTTCTTCACCACGGGCGACATGTCGATTACCGGGGTGGAGCCAAGCCTGTCGCCGTCGATGGATATTCAGGTATCGAGCAACTTCGAGCGGCTGTTGTTCGACCTTCTGGAGCGCGATGGGGCAGAAGTTACGCGCCGGATTGCCGAGTTCCGCGCGACCGGCAAACTGCATTTGGAAGCCGATAGGCTAAAGCGGGCGCAACGCCTCTTCACCGCCACTCAGCTTTCCGATGACGAGACGCTAACAACTATGCGCCGCGTGTACGAGCAGACGGGCGAGATTCTCGATCCGCACTCCGCCATTGCCGTGGGCAGCTTGCAGCGCTTGCAGGGCAATGATCGCGACCCGATGGTGGCGCTCGCCTGCGCGCATCCCGCTAAATTCCCAGGCGCGGTGCGGCAGGCGTTGGGCTTTGAAGCGCCGCTGCCGCCGCATCTGGGGCATTTGATGACGGCGAAAGAACGCTTCACGGTTCTGCCCGCCAAAGCCGCCGCCATTCGAGATTACGTAAGCGCCGAGTTGCGCCTGGGAGCCTTTGCTTAATGGTTACTTTATCCACGCTCCGCAATGGGTTAACAATTTTAACGGACTATATGCCGAGCGCTGAAACGGTTTCGCTCGGCGTTTGGGTTGGCGTTGGCACGCGCGATGAAGCCGCCGAGCAAAACGGCATCGCCCATGTGCTGGAGCATATGGCTTTCAAAGGCACCTTGAGCCTGTCGGCACGCGAGATTGCCGAGAAGATCGAAGACGTGGGCGGGCATCTCAACGCCTATACCACGCGCGAGCACACGGCTTACTACGCCAAGGTTTTAGCCACAGATACGCCGCTCGCCGTATCGTTACTGGCCGATATTTTGCAGAACTCAGTGTTCGATGCGGAAGAATTGGGCCGCGAGCGCGCGGTTATTCTGCAAGAAATTGGTCAGGCGATGGATACGCCGGACGATATTATTTTCGACCAATTCCAAGAAATCGCCTACCCGGATCAGCCGTTGGGCCGCCCGGTGTTGGGCCGCGCCGAGATTGTTGAAAGCATCACGCGGGAGCAGCTTTTCGCGTACCTCAAGCGCCATTATCACCCGAAGAATATGATCGTGGCCGCCGCTGGGAAGGTCGATCATGCCGCCTTCGAGGCGCTGGTATCGGCGGCGTTCGGGGCGATGGGCGGGGTTGAGGGCGGTGCGGGAGTTGAGGCGTTGCCATCCCTAGCGCGCTACATCGGCGGCAGCCACATCGAAGCGCGGGAGTTGGAGCAAAGCCACCTCGTGCTCGGCTTCCCCACGGTCAGCGCCAACGATCCCGATTATTACGCCCTGTCTGTGTACTCGACAATTTTGGGCGGCGGTATGTCGTCGCGTCTGTTCCAGGAAGTGCGGGAGAAGCGCGGGCTGGTCTATTCCGTCTATAGCTTCGCCTCCACGTACCGCGATACCGGGGTGATGGGGATTTACGCGGGCACCGGGCCGGATGAGTTGGCAAAGCTGCTCCCCGTGATCGCCGATGAAATTCAGCGCCTGCCCGATACGCTGACCGCGCCGGAAATCGCCCGCGCTCACGCCCAACTGCGGGCGGGAACCCTGATGGCGCGCGAAAGCACCTCGGCGCGGGTGGAAGCCCTCGCGCAAAACTTCCTCACCTATGGCCGCACGGTGGAAGTGTCGGAAGTGCTGGAGCGGTTGGCGGCGGTTAGCCCCGACGATATTCGGCGCTTAGGCGGCAGTTTCATCACAGCGAAGCCGACGCTTGCCTTGTTGGGGCCGCAGGCGACGTTGGACCCGATGGCCCTGTTCACCGCCCGCCTGTCCCGCGCAGCGGCGTAACCCCATCAGGCGGGGCATGGGACTCTTCGGCCTAGGCTTTCCCGATGTGCAGCGGCGGGGCAACCGCGTGTTGATCCGCCCGCCGCGCCTGACCGACTTTGCCCGTTGGGCCGAACTCCGCGCCGCCTCCCGCAGTTTTCTCGAACCGTGGGAGCCTGCGTGGGGGGAAGACGCTTTATCGCGCCAACGCTTCCGCGCCCGCCTTACCGAGCAAGGCCAAGCGTGGCGGGATGATCGTGGCTATGCGTTCTTCATTTTTGCCCTTACCGACCACGGGCCAACGGGGGAAGGCGCGCTGGTGGGCGGCATCACCCTCTCGGCAGTGCGGCGCGGCGTGGCGCAAATGGCCTCGGTCGGCTATTGGACGGGCGCGCCCTTCGCCCGAATGGGCTATATGCGCGACGCCTTGGGCCTAATGCTGGCGTTCGCTGCAACCGACGCGGGCCTGCACCGCGTGGAAGCCGCCTGCCTGCCGCGCAATATCCCCAGCCGCGAGTTGCTGCTGACGTCCGGGTTCGTTGAAGAAGGCTTTGCCGAGCGGTATTTGAAAATCAACAGCGTCTGGGAAGATCACTGCCTATTCGGCAAGATTATTGGGGAGCCGCAAGCCCTCTAGAGCGTCTTGCGTCAACCTTTACGTAAGACGCTCTAGCACAGATAAAGCTACAGCATCCCCTCAAACACCCGGTCGGGCGGGCGGTGGCCGTCGGCGAAGGTTTTGATGTTGATGATCACGCGCTCGCCCATATCCACGCGCCCTTCTAGCGTTGCCGAGGCCATATGCGGCAGCAGCACGGCGGTTTTGGCGCGCAGCAGCTTGGGATTGATATTGGGTTCGCGCTCGTACACATCCAGGCCCGCGCCGCCGATATCGCCCGCCAGCAGCAAATCGGCCAGTGTTTTTTCATCAATCAACTCGCCACGCGCGGTATTGATGACGATGGCGTGTTTTTGAATGAGCTTCAGCCGCCGCGCCGATAGAATATGATAGGTCGCGGGCGTATGCGGGCAGTTGACCGAGATAATATCCATGCGCGCCAGCATCTGATCGAGGCTTTCCCAATACGTCGCCTCCAACTCGCCCTCAAGGTCCGCCGCAACCCGATTCCGGTTGTGATAATGCACCGACAGCCCGAAGCCGCGCGCGCGCCGCGCCAAGGCCGTGCCGATACGGCCCATGCCAACGATGCCAAGGCGCTTGCCGTGAATGCGCCGCCCCAGCATCCAGTTGGGCGACCAGCCGTACCACTCGCCGTCGCGCAAAATTCGCTCGCCTTCGGTAATGCGGCGGCAGACGGCAAGAATGAGGGCCATCGCCATATCGGCGGTATCTTCCGCCAGCACGCCGGGCGTGTTGGTAACGGTGATGCCCTTTTCCGTCGCCGCCTTCAAGTCGATATGATCGACGCCTGTGCCGAAGCTGGCGATGAGCTTTAGGGTTGGCCCGGCTTCGGCCAGGAGGGTTTCATCAATACGGTCCGTCACGGTTGGCACCAGCACGTCGGCAGTGCGGACGGCCTCGGTGAGTTGCTCTGCGGTCAGCGGTTGATCGTCCAGGTTCAGGCGCGTATCGAACAGCTCCATCATCCGGGTTTCGATCACGTCGGGCAGTTTGCGCGTGACGACAACGATGGGTTTTTTGCGGCTTGTCGGCATCCGGGCAGGCTCCCTCGGGCATTTTGCAAATTTGTTCGGGCAAGGCGATAAAAGGCCCTGGGTTCGGTAAGGTCAATCTTGAAATCAAAGCGCGCGGCTGCCAATGGTTCTGTCATGAATAAGTTTTTTGTAGCGTGGCGCGCGTGCGCCCCGGTTTTCGCTCTCACGCTGGCCCTGATTGTGCCGGGCGAGATGGTTTTCGCGCAAGGCACCGATACGTCCCTGCCTATTCCGCGTTTCGTGTCGTTACGCTCGGACGAGGTGAACCTGCGCTTCGGCCCCGGCCAACAATATCCCATCGAATGGGTGCTAACCCGCGCCAGTATGCCCGTGGAAATCACGCAAGAATATGAAACTTGGCGCAAAATCCGCGCGGTCGATGGCACCGAAGGCTGGGTGCATCAGCGCATGGTGGCCGGTAAACGCACCGCGATCGTTATCGGCACCGAACCCCAAATTCTCCGCCGCCGCCCGGAAGCTGGCAGCCCGGCAGTGGCGCGGCTGGAGCCAAGGGTGATCGGCGATCTCAAGGAATGCAAAGGCGACTGGTGCCGCCTAGAACTCCCCAAAGTGCGCGGCTGGCTGCGCCGAACGGAGATTTGGGGAGTATCCCCGAAGGAGAATTTTGAGTAGGTCATTGACCTAGCTGTTTGATCAGTCTAAATTTTAAGTATGGGATTTGGCTGGGATCCGAATAAAAGCCGTAAAAACGCGACGGAACGCGGACTGCCGTTCACGGTGGCGATGAGCTTGTTTGACTCTGGAACTCTTGAGTTTGATGATACGCGCCGTGACTATGGGGAGCGCCGAATTATCGCTTCCGGCCAAGTTGCAGGGCGGGTTTTTATCTGCGTTTACACGTGGCGCGGTACGGTCGAAGACCCTATACGCTGGATTATCAGTCTTCGGAAAGCCGATAAGGGAGAGTCTTATGCCTATCGACAAACATTTCCGCAGTGACCTTGATCTCGCTAAAATTGACTGGACCAAGGTTGATGCAACCAGCGATGCTGAGATTCAAGCACAGGTGGACGCCGACGAGGACACTGCGCCGATTTTTTCCGCGCAGGATCTAGCGGCTGCGGCCCGCATCGTCCAGCCGCCGACGGCAGAAGATGTGAGATTGCTTCGGCTGCGTCTTGGGCTGACGCAGGAAGCCTTTGCCGCGCGCTATGGATTTTCGGTTCACGCGGTTCGACAGTATGAAACAGCTCGCCGGGTGCCCAATGGGCCGGTCCGAACCTTATTGCGGGTTATCGCGCAAGAGCCGGACGCTGTGACGCGCGCTTTAGCGCGGTCGGCCCGTCTAAATGAAAGCGATTCTAAGCCATCAACGCATAAATAACCGTCTCCCGCGCCTCGCGGTCTTCCAGGTCGAGGCTGGTGGGGATGGTATAGCGCGCGCGTTCGATAAGCCCTGTCTTCGGCATATAGGCGCGGCCTGGGTCGGCGAGCAGTACCGGCACCCCGCGTGATGCCACGATTTTGGCCCAGGCGATTGCTTTTTCGGCCAGCGTTTTCTCGTAGCACATATCGCCCACCAGCAGCAGATCAAGGCTCTCGGGCGGCGGGTTTGCCAGCAGATCGGTGCTGAGGGCGCGCACTTGCGGCAAGCCGTTGGCTTCAGCGTTCAGAGTGATCGCGGTGCAGGCGTAAGCATCGATATCGGCAGCCAGCACCGATACTGCACCGGCTTTTGCCGCCGCGAGCGCGGTAATCCCGCAGCCTGCCCCGAGATCGAGCACGCGCTTGCCTGCCGCCACGTCAGGGTTATCGAGCAGATAGCGCGCCAGCGCCTGCCCGCCCGGCCACGCGAAGGCCCAATAGGGCGGCGGCAGGTTCGATTGCTGTAACTCGGCTTCGGTCGCCTGCCACAGCGGCAGGGCTTCGTCGGCGAGATGCAACAGCAGTTCGGGAACGGCGCTCGGGGATTTCAGCGCCGTTTGCGCGCGGATGAAGGTGAGCGCGTCAACCAAAAAACAATCCCCCGACAAGTAATGGGATCAGCACGAGCCAGCCGATGAAACGGTTGGCGCGGAACAGCACTAGGCACTGTTCGGGATCATCAATGCGAAGCCACACTAACTGCCACAGGCAATGCCCGGCGACCAGGACGGCGATCAGCAGCGCAAGCCCCACGCTCCACCCTGCTGCGAGAACGGCAGCAGCCATCAACACGATTGTTCCGGCATAAAAGAAGCCCAACCACTGCCCCGTCGCAGCCCCAAAGCGCAGGGCGGTGGATTTCACGCCGATGCGCGCGTCGTCGTCCTTATCCTGATGGGCGTAGATCGTATCGTAGCCAAGCGTCCAAAGAATCCCCGCGCCGTAGAGCAGGAGGGCTGGCAGATCGAGAGTGCCGCGCGCTGCGGTCCAACCCATCAAAGCCCCCCAGTTGAAGGCGAGGCCCAGCACAAATTGCGGCCAGTGAGTGACGCGCTTCATCAGCGGGTATAGGGCGATCAACAGCGTCGAGGCCAGCCCCAGGGCGACGGCGGTATTGTTCAGCGTCAGCAGCACCGCAAGACCAACGAGACATTGCGCCGCGAGGAAAACCGTCGCGTGCCTCATCGAGAGTTCCCCCGACGCGAGCGGGCGTAGGGCCGTGCGGGCAACTTGCCGATCGAACTCCCGGTCCATCATATCATTGACCGTGCACCCCGCGCCGCGCATGGCGAACGCGCCAAGGGCGAAGAGGAGATACAGCCAAAAATTCTGCGACCCCGCCAGCGCGAGGCCCCACCAGCATGGGAACAACAGCAGCCAAGTGCCGATGGGCCGGTCCAGCCGCGCCAGCTTGGCATAGGGCCGCAACGCTGCGGGCAGCAGAGCGATGAGGCCGGTTTCCTGAATATCACTGCGGTTCGTCATGGGCGGCATGATTGGCGCAGCGCCTCAAGAAAACAAGGTGAATTGATCTTCGAGTGCCGGAGGCGGCGCGTCGGCACCCTCCGGCATTCCGACGATTTCTGCAGCCTGATTTCAAGAAAAGTGAAATAGCCCGATAGCGCCTACGGCAAGGGCCAGACCCTTATATTTTTCCTAACGTCGATTTTCGGTGAACTGCTGCATCTGGCGGCGGGTCTCGCGCCTAAAGAGGGTGGGGGATGCCTCTGCTGTTTTTCCAAAATTCCAATCGAAGGATGCGACACATGACACGCTTTTCGAGCCTCGGGCTGACCGGATTGATCGTCGCTGTTGGGGCCGCGTTGGTTCCGGCGGCAGCTTCCGCGCAAACGGCGGTGTCCTGGGTGGGGCTGCTGCCGGGCAATAAGCTGGTGCAAATTGAGGGGCAGACGGCCCGCGTTTCCAAAGCCATGCCGATTAAAGGCGTCGAAGGCACTGTCGTCGGCATCGACGTGCGCCCGGCCAACGGCAAGCTCTACGCCCTCACCACGAGCGGCGGGCTTTACACGGTCGATGCCAAAACAGGCACGGCGACGATGGCAAGCCAACTCTCCCAAGCCGTCAATACGGGCCTGAACCCGGTGGTGGACTTCAATCCGCTGGCTGATCGGCTGCGCGTGTTGGGCGTGGGCGGGGCGAGCTACCGCATCAATGTCGATAACGGCATGGTCACGGTCGATGGGTCGCTGAAATATGACGCGGCAGACGCAGCCGCCGGGAAAACCCCGATGGTGCAGGCTGGGGCCTACAGCAACGCCTTCGCTGGAACCAAGGAAACCGCGCTCTATGATATTGATAGCAGCCTCGGCACCTTCCTTGTGCAAGCCCCGCCGAACGATGGGATTCTGAAGACCCGTGGGCCGTTGGGTGCCAAGCTCACCTCCCCCCTGGCCTTCGATATTGTCGCCGATGGCGCGGGCGGGAACCTTGGCTATCTCGTGTCGGGCAAAAGCCTCTACACGGTCGATATTGCCAGCGGCAAGGCCACGAGGAAGGCCGCTTTGAAGGGCCTGTCGGGCGTGCTCATTGATATTGCGGCCCTGCCGAAGATGTAAGCCCAACCGGGCGGGCGGGGGCGTTTGTCCCCGCCCGCTTTGTGATTATTTCGCCGCCATGCGAATCGCGCCGTCCAGCCGAATCGTCGAGCCGTTCAGCATGGTCTGGCGGCAAATCGTTAGAACTAGGGCTGCATAATCTTCTGCCGTGCCGAGGCGGGACGGAAAAGGGACGGAAGCCGCAAGGCTTTCTTGTACCGCAGGCGGCATGGCGGCCAGCATGGGCGTGCCGAAAATCCCCGGCGCAATGTTCATTACGCGAACGCCCTTGGATGCGAACTCCCGCGCCAGCGGTAGCGTCATCGCGGCCACCCCGCCCTTGGAGGCGGCATAGGCGGCTTGACCGATTTGGCCTTCAAACGCCGCGACCGAGGCCGTGGTGATAATCACGCCGCGTTCGTTATCGGCGAGCGGATCTAACGCCAGCATTCCGGCGGCAGCGAGGCGCACGGCGTTGAACGTGCCAATCAGATTGACCGAAATCACCTTGCTGAAGGCGTCCAGCGCCAACGGCCCATCGCGCCCCACCGCGCGCGCTGCCGGCGCAATCCCGGCGCAGGCGACGAGAATGCGGGCGGGGCCGTGGGCAGCAGCGGCTTTAGCGCAGGCGCTTTCGAGGGCGCTCGCATCGGTTACATCGGCGGGGCAGGCGAGGGCACCAAGGGCGGCGGCGGCTTGGTCCAGCTTTACCCCTGGAAGATCGACCAACGCCACTGTCGCCCCAGCGGCGATCAGCGCTTGTGCGGTGCCGTAGCCAAGGCCCGACGCGCCGCCCGTCACCAGTGCGACCTGTCCTGAAATCTCCATTGGTCGTTTCCCCCTAAACCATTGTTTGCAAGTCTGTGCCGACGATGCAGGTTATGCGACGCGAACGGACTGAACGAAGTTTTCTACTTCCAGCTTAAGTTTGTCGGATTGGCTGGCGAGGTTGGCGGCAGCACTCAGCACATGGGCGGCGGAGGAACCTGTTTCCGCCGCGACCGCCGAAACGGTGGTAACGGCTTTGGAGGCTTCTTCGGTACCGCTTGCCGCCTGCTGCACATTGCGGCTGATCTCGCCAGTCGCGGCCCCTTGCTGTTCAATCGCCGCTGCAATCGTGGTGGTGATCTCGTTGATCTGGCCGATGACCGTGCCAATCGCGCCAATTTCGGTCACGGTTTCCGAGGTGGCCGATTGAATTTGGCTCACTTGGGCTTGAATTTCCTGGGTTGCCTGGGCCGTTTGATTCGCCAGCGTCTTCACTTCGGCTGCCACTACGGCAAAGCCTTTGCCCGCATCCCCGGCGCGCGCGGCTTCGATGGTGGCATTGAGGGCGAGCAGATTGGTTTGACTGGCAATCGATTCGATAATCTGTACGATCTCGCCGATGCGCTGGGCCGCGACCGCAAGCCCACTCACTGAACGGCTGGTTTTCTCGGCTTGGCTCACCGCCTGCCCGGCAATCGTCGTGGATTGCGACACTTGGCGGGAGATTTCACGGATCGAGGCCGAAAGCTCTTCTGCGGCTGCGGCGACAGAATGGACATTCGTTGCGGTTTGTTCTACGGCAGAGACGGCGTTTTGCGTTTGTTGATTGGTGCTATCGGCAGCGGCGGTCATCGAGCGTGCGTCGATATTCAAATCGCGCGCTGCCGTGCCGAGGGTATCGACAACGGCGCTCACGCTGCGCTCGAACCTATCGGCCAGCGCGCGCATCGCCTCGGCACGCTCGGCAGCAGCGCGAGCTTTTGCGGCTTCCTGTTCGGTAGTCAGGCGAGCCACTTCGGTGGCATTATCTTTGAAAATCTGCACGGCTCCGGCCATTTCGCCCACTTCATCGCCCCGGCCCGTACCGGGAATAGTGACCGATAGATCCCCCGTAGCGAGCTTTCGCATCGCCTCGGCCAAGGTCCGCAAGGGCCGAACCGCAGCCATCGACCAAAAGGCGAAGCCAGCGCCCAGCACAACAGCCCCACCTGCCAGTAACAGCGTTAAAAACTGAAACCCGCGCGCAATTTTGCTGGCCCTATCGGCGATGATGTTATTCTGCTTTTCCTCAAGATCAATGAACTGGTTGATCCGCGCCAACCACTCCACGAACAATGGGCGCGAAAGCTCAACGCTTTTCTTAATTTGTTCCAAGTCGCCCTTTTGCTGCGCTTCTACCGCTTGCTTGATGAGCGGCATGGTCTTGCTCTCGGTTTCTTTAATGCTGGCGAGAATGCGGCGCTCTTCAGAGTCAGTGTCTTTGCGTTGCGCTAAGAGAGCATCGAGCGACGCGGCGGACTCGGCGTAGAAGCGCGCCAGCCTTTCGGTATCGCTCACCACTGCCTTAGCGGCGGCTGGGTCGGTCAGGAGCGCCAGATCGCGCACATTGATCGACCGATCATGCACACTGCCGCGAAAGTTGATCGCATAGCGTTGCTTTACGCTATTGATGTCGTGGATCTGCGTTAGATCGGCATCAATCTGATTGACTTCGTGGATGCTGATGACGGTAAGCGCCACAAGGAATACCAGAATGGCGGTAAACCCAAGGGCCAAACGTGGCCCAATTCGCATCGACATCGCCATTGGTTTCTCACTGTCTCACAAGAAAAATAGAGTACGCCGGAACCCTAACCGCGCCTGCGGATCGGCGCAAGCCTACCCGATGCGACGCCTGAAGCGAATGCCCTCGCGCAGCATTCGCGTAATCTTCGCCCACCGCTCCATACCCTCGGGCGGGCGTTCCGGTTCAAGGTCGATCCCGACTTCCAGAATGCGGTCTTCCTCCACCGTTTTGACGATTAGATCAATAGGGCCTAAGCGGGCGCGGTCGCCGATGGTCGGTAGGATCGCGAGTGCATCGGCCATATAGCTCGCGATCGTAAGGCCGCCTGCGCCTTGCGGGACCGGTACACCATACAGCTTACCAAGCTCGTCCATCGTGTGTGATCCGTCGATGGTGAATTCGCCTAGCAGGGCATCCGGGTCGGCAATTCGGGTCGATTTCGGGCCGAACAGCCGGTCGATAGGGCCAAGGTGCGCGGTATCGGTGCGAACCAGCAGATAATCGCCCGGCACCAGGGTTGCGGCGGCATTTGGGCCGAGGGCGAGGCCCTCCCGCAAGACCATCAACACTTTAGCGTCGCCCGGCAACGACAGCGCACCATCGGGGCGGGTCAGAATCGCGCTATCTGCCGCGATTGCGTAGCCCGACACGGCGTTCTCCCCCTCTACCGTGCCGGGGAGGGCGATATCGAAGCGGGCGGGCGGCGGCGCTTCCGCTGGAACCGTGAGGCGCAGCAGGCGTGCCAGCGGGGCCAGCGTCCAGCCTTGCACCAGGAGCGAGAGCACCACCACCACGAACGCCACCGAGAAATAGGCCATGCCGCCCGGCGCACCCGCCAGCACCGGCACAATTGCCAAGAAGATCGGCACCGCCCCGCGCAATCCCACCCACGAGACGAAAATCACTTCGCGCCAGTTAAAGCGGAACGGCAGCAGGCACAACGCAGTCGCTAAAGGCCGCGCCACAAACATCAACACTAAGGCAACCCAAAGCGCGGGGCCGAGATATTCGACCAAGGAGGCGGGCGTCACCAGTAGCCCCAACATAAGGAACAGGGCAATTTGCGCCAGCCACGCGAAAGCATCCAAAAATCGTTCAATCCCCGCGTGCGCCTTGCTGCGTTGATGGCCAACCAGCAGCCCAACCAGGTAGATCGCCAGAAAGCCGGAGGCGTGAACGCTTTGGGCCGCGCCGAACACCATCAGCGCGCCGGCCAGCGTGAAAATCGGGTAGAGGCCAGGTTCGATGTCAATTCGCCGCAAAATTCCGCGCAAGGCAAACCCGCCTGCCGCGCCAAACGCCGCCCCGCCAACCATTTGCAGAAGAAAGAACGGGATTGGACCGATACTCACGGCCCCCTCGCTGTTCGGCGCGAGGATTGTTACCAGCAGCAGCGTGAGGAAAATCGCCATCGGGTCGTTCAAGCCGGATTCCACCTCCAGCGTCGCCCGCACGCGCTTGTGAATATCCACCTTATTTTGCCGCATCAGCCCGAACACGGCGGCGGCATCGGTGGATGCCACAATGGCCCCCATCAGCAGCGCCTGCACCCAATTATGCGAGAAGGGCGCAATCGCCCCGGCAACAATCCCCGCCGACAGCCCCACCCCGACGGTTGCCAGCACGAAGGCCGGAAGCCCCGCTTGTCGAAACTGGCTGAGCGGCGTTCGCAAACCGCCCTCGAAGAGAATGATCGCCAGCGCGGCACTGCCAATTGTATAGGCGGCTTGGAAGTCGGAAAACAAAATCCCGCCCGGCCCGTTTTCCCCCGCGAGCATACCGAGGGCGAGGAAAACCACCAGCAAGGGTGCGCCAACGCGCGTCGAAACCATGCCCGCAAAAATGCTCAACAACAGCAGCGTACCGATAAGCAGAATAAGCTGATTGCTGGCGTCCACGCGGCTCCCCCGATCTTTCTCGACTCAAGGCTCATCATGACCGATTTTCAGCCCAGCGGAAGACGGTAAAGGCGGAAGACGGTAAACTCTGCCGCATTACGTTTGCTGTGCCCGTCTGCTCGGGATTTTCTTAAAAGGATCAAGGCGACATCATGGCCTCCGACGATGATATTTTTGCGGCACGGTTGTTCGTGCAGGCCGATTTGACGCCGGGGGACGGCCTTACGCTCGACGCGCAGCAAACCCACTATTTGCGTGCCGTCTTGCGCCTCGGCCCTGGCGACAAGCTGGCGCTGATCAATGGCCGCGATGGCGAAGCCTTGGCCGTGGTGGAAAAGCTCGATAAACGCAGCGGCCTCGCGCGGATCGAAAAGCTCACGCGCCCTTTCGCGCCCGAGCCGGATTTGTGGCTGTGCTGTGCGCCCATCAAACGCGCCCGGCTGGATATGATGGTGGAAAAAGCCACCGAACTTGGGGTCTCTCGCCTGATCCCAACCCTCACCCGCCGCACCAACGCCGGGCGTGTCACCACCGAGCGGCTGCGGGCGATTACCCAGGAGGCAACCGAACAATGCGAGCGCCTGACGCTCCCGGAGGTGGCGGAGGCGGTGCCGCTCGCAAAACTCCTCGCCGATTGGCCAGAGGGCCGCGTGCTGCTGATGGCCGACGAAGCGGGGGATGCCCCCGATGCCCTATCGGCCCTCGCAACCCTGCCCCAGAACGCAAAGCTCGCCGTGCTGATCGGCCCCGAAGGCGGCTTCGATCCCACTGAGCGGGAGATGCTGAAGGCGCTTGCAATCGGGGCCGTGTCTCGGCATGGTGAGGATGAGGTTAACAGCGTTAGCTTGCCCGGCTCTGGGGGGTCAGGCTTTGTCTTGCGCGTTAGCCTAGGGCCGCGCATTCTGCGGGCCGACACGGCGGCGATGGCCTTGCTGGCGCTGGTTCAGGCGCAGCGGGGCGATTGGCGGGAACACGGGCCGCGCGGCAGCGCGCTGGCGTCAGGATTAAAGCCCCCGGCCTTCTGAAGGCGGCGCGGCAGAAACGAGGGATTTTATGGCGGGCACCCCTTCCGGTCTGGGCGATGTGATTACCGATACGCGCCAACTGGTCGCTTATCTCGACAGCGGCTCCAAACCCGCCGACCACTGGGCGATTGGCACGGAGCACGAAAAATTCGTCTTTCATCGCGATAGTCTCGCAGCCCCCAGCTACGACGGGCCGAACGGTATTCGCGCGCTCCTGGACGGTCTGGCGGCTGACTATGGCTGGACGCCCGTACTGGAAGGCGATCATCCGATTGCGCTAACGCGCGGTAAAGCCTCGGTCAGCCTCGAGCCGGGCGGGCAGTTCGAGCTTTCTGGCGCGCCAGTGGAAACCCTGCACGAAACCGAAGCCGAACTGCTGAACCATCTGCAAGAAGTGACCGCTATTGGCGATAAGCTCGGTCTTGGCTTCCTTAGCGCGGGCTTCAATCCGCTGGCAACACGGGCAGACGTGCCGTGGATGCCCAAGGGCCGCTATGCCATTATGAAAGCCTATATGCCGAAAGTCGGCAGCCTCGGCCTCGATATGATGCTGCGAACCTGCACCGTGCAGGTAAACCTCGATTACGGCTCCGAAGCCGATATGGTGAAGAAGTTCCGCGTGTCGCTGGCGCTGCAACCGCTGGCTACGGCGCTGTTCGCCGCCTCGCCCTTCACCGAAGGCCGCCCGAACGGCTTTCAGAGCTTCCGTAGCCACATTTGGACCGATACCGACGCCGACCGCTGCGGCATTCTGCCGTTTGTGTTCGAGGATGGCATGGGGTTCGCGCGCTATGTGGACTATATGCTCGATGTGCCGATGTATTTCGTCTATCGCGACGGCAACTATATTGATGCTTCAGGCCAGAGTTTTCGCGCCTTCATTGATGGCAAACTCCCGGCCCTGCCCGGCGCGCGCGCGCATATCGGGGATTTCATCGACCATCTTTCCACCGTTTTCCCCGAAGTGCGGCTAAAGAAGTTCCTTGAAATGCGCGGGGCCGACGCCGGGCCGACCAAGCGATTGCTGGCGCTGCCCGCCCTCTGGGTTGGGCTGCTCTACGATACGACCGCGCTCGATGCCGCCTGGGACTTGGTGAAGACCTGGACGCCGGAAGATCACGCGAGCTTACGCACCAATGTTCCGGCGCGCGGCCTTGCAACGGCGTTCAAGGGCCAAACCGTGCGGGAGGTAGCCCTGACCATGCTCGCTATCGCCCGCGAGGGCCTACGCAACCGCCGTCGCTTCAACGGCCACGGCGAGGATGAAACCCACACGCTCGATGCCCTGTTCGCCATCGCCGCCAGTGGCCGCAGCTTCGCGGATGATTTGCTGGACGCCTTCCACGGCCCCTGGCAGGGCGACGTGCGGAAGATGTATGGGGAGCGGGCGTTTTAGGGGGAAGGAGGTGAGGTTTTTGACGGCGCGGTGGTTTTCAGCAATACTAACTTTGATGGTCATTATTGCTGGGAGGACAGATGAGCTTAACCCAAGTTTCTGTCGCGCAGGCTAAAGCGGAGTTTGCTGCCCTCGTATCGCGGGTGGAGGCTGGTGAGGATATTGTCGTAACCCGCAACGGAAAGCCCGTGGCGCGGCTGTCGGCCCTCACCGGGTGTCCCGCCGTTTATGGCGACCTGCGAGGCTTGCGGATCAGCGACAACCTTTCCCTCCCCGATGACGTTCTCGACGGGTTCATGCCGCGCTGAAAACCTGACGTTGCTGACCCGAGACGCCATGATTGCCCGTTACGAGGGTACCGCGTAAGCGCCAACGCTCCGTTTCCCTACCCCCGCATCTGCCGCAGAAACTCGATCTCTTCCGGGTGCCGG
>JAAFIC010000034.1 GCA_013298565.1 Alphaproteobacteria bacterium
AGGGTCCATCGGCAGGCTCCAAGCAGCGACGCCCTCAGTGAATCACAGCCCCGCTCAATGAGCGAGGGTTTTTGCGGGTGTCCAGCTTTGTAAATCCTGATATGAATGCATCTTTAGAGCTTTCTTCGACGAGAGCGATTAACGGCCCCGCCATTTCTCGTAATGTCGCGATTTTCAGAGCCTTACTGGAGAAAAACCTTATATTTTTCTCATCATACTCAGTGTTATAACAATCAAACGGTATGTCTGCGGCCAACACATCACACAACAATGAATCATCCAGCCTCACGTCGATGCCGATGGCATGGCCTCTGGCAAAGCTCGCTAGGACGCCCGCAACGCCATAACCACTTACATCGGATACGTCAGCAACGTGATTTGATATCTCGGCCATCAATGATCTAATGAGAGGAATGCGAAGCACATCCGGTGGATAGGGAATTGAATCATCCCCAATCGCTCTCATCGAATGCATCTTGGCGATACCAAGCAATCCAATGATGAAAATCCGGCCCGCGTTAATCGATTTGACGCCGCTCCGAGCAGACCGAATTCCACGAGCGGCGATGGTGAGATGAGTTTGCCTTGACGATACCGAATGAAGTTTTCCAACCTGGACACCAACTATTTCACAATAGTCGACAACGGCGGTGATGAGGCGATGCATGTCAGCTTCACCATTGAGGTCTTCACCAAATTCGAAAGATATATCTGCACCAATAGGCGTCGCAGAGCCGACCAAAACATCGCGAAAAGCGTGTTCAACCGCCAATTCAGCGAAAAGCTGCAGATCGTCGACACTTCGCCCTACTCTGTCGATAGATGTAATTAAATCGTCTCTTCCAATATTCGTAATGGCAAAGTCTTTCTCATCCGTCTGGATAAGGTTTTGCATCTTATTGAGCTGAGCCCAAGCCACCTTGGCATTACAGCCCATGACGCTTCTGTCAAGATAAACCTGGTTCAATGCTTGAACTCCTCCTTATAGATATCATCAAGGCACACCTTTTTTCCGACATCCCACTGTGCGTCAAAATAATCTTGCAGTGCCTTGTAAAGGGAGTTTGTGGGCTGCTTTGCATTCTTCGGTTTCCGAATCAGGATCTGCGGATTATCTGCCCCCATATGGGGGCCCCAAACGGTCCAGCTCAGTAGGCAGAAATCGTCCTCAACAATAAACATCCGGAACCGCTGATAGTTGTGTCCGCGATCGACCTGATAGAACTTCACTTCTATGTTAAAGCCCTCCTCAACCTTCAACCTAGACAATCTCCTAAGGCTATCTTTTACATTATTATTATAAATATTAGCGTTAGTATTATTATGCGCTGCCATGCCGTCGAGAACAGGATTGTTCGGGGGCGTCAATAGAAATCGCGCCTGTTTTCCTTGCTTGGCGCACTTTTCCATAGCTGAAGCAAAATCATTTGAGGCGGTCAACTTGGAGGCGCCAATGCCCAGAAATCGAAGTGTGTTGCTGCTTACATGACGCAGAGAATCATTCGCATCTATTCCCTTACTTGACTTGAGATAAGCATTGACGATCCCCAATCGTTGGAAATCGCGCAGAAAGAACCCCGGTATGGCCAGCCCGGGGATTGTCAAGACTAAAGCGACCAGCCCTGAAAGGCTGAAGAAGTAGGTCAACAAGCCGACCACGAGTAGGAATAAAGCCTGAGAGACTAGAATTTTCGGATACGTATAAAACCAAGTCCGCTTAATGTGTCGGCATATTAGACAGAAAATTGCAAAAATCGACAAAAATACCCATGCAAGCGAATCACCCACCCACCCAGCTAAAACGCCATACCAAAAATCACCAGACATTAACTTAGAAAACATCTCATCATTAATATTCATATTTATTTCTCCATTGCTGAAATTATCGCCATTGACCAACTATCGAGCGCGACTTCATTAGCGCCAGTATCGATGCTCTTGAAGGTTAGATTGATGTGATAACCCGGTTCTAACGATGTCACCGTGCACGAATCGGGTATGGATACCTCAAACACGATACCAACGTGCTGCCTCTCGAACGTATTATTCGAGAGGTACAAAGCACCAATGAATTTCATCGTCGTAATACATGAGAACTTTAATTCTTCGTTGAGCTCCCTCATATAAAAAAGATCTACGATGTTCTGATCATCATAAAAAAGAGAGGGAGAGTCTTCACTCTGCAAGTGTCCGCCGAAATTGCAAGACCATGTATTGTGAAGCCTCGCCTCCGGTAGTTTCTTTGTTCTCTGGTGAAATAGAACAGAGTTTGTTTTTCGTATAACAAAAGTTGGAATCAGCTGAACGAAATCCTCTGACTCCTCCGCCTCCAAACGCCTCATCACCTTTGAAATTTTTAAGATTTTTACTCGATCTATCTGGTAAATACCGTAACTCAGTTTACCCCCCAGGCTTCGCCGAAAATCATCAACCGGAATAACAAGGATATCTTCTTCGATTGGAGCGATTTGCCGTCTGGGCACCACAGTCTCGACTTCCCACCCTTTTCCTCGAAGTGAAAAGCGGCCAGGTCCGGTGCGGACGAACCTCGACATTTCCTGCAGACGCAAGATGTCCATCGATATTCGCGCCGTTACAGTTTTCTGGGGGGTTTGGCCGGATAAGAGATGCGGGTCTATTCTGATGATGGCATTAGCCAGCTCCCCAGCATTCATGGGCCTATTGGCTCTGATCAACACTAATTCGGTAACATCTAAAAGCGTCTTTTTTTTGGTTTCCTCACTCACAACACGCCCCCTGCACAACCAGGAGATGATTACCTTACTCGAAGCGATTGCCAAGCTAAATCTAAGGAGCAAAATCGTTAAACAGTGTCCTATAGGTTTAAGTTGACAGGAATCCCGCTAAAATCTCTCTGTTACACCTACCCGCAAATATCGAAATGATAGCGGACCCAGCCTGGTCGATATGGTCACACTGCTGAAACGCAAGGACAAGCCCGCCGCCGACCAGCGTACTCTCCAGAAAGCGCAACTGGTCTTCTGGCTGATTAGCGCGACGGACGGGCACGCTAAGAACTTCAGCCTTTTTCTGCATCCCGGCGGCGGCTATTCCCTCGCTCCGCTCTACGACGTGCTAACGGCGCTGCCCAGTCTGAAGGCCCATCAAATCGACCGCAAACAGATGAAGCTCGCCCTTTCGGTCGGCACCAACCGGCACTATCGGATCGACGACATAACGCCTCGGCATTTTTTCCAAACGGGCGACGCGGCGGGTCTGTCGAAATCCCTCGTCCACGCGGCGCTTGCGGATATTGCTGCCAAGATGGCGGGAGCGCTCGCGGCTATTCCGCCCACCTATTTTCCGCAGGAAATCCCAGAGAGGGTGATAGAGGGCGCTCAAAGTCGGATGCGGGTGCTGGAAGCGGGGCTCTAAGGGGAGCTATTCCCCGGTTGCCCCCCATGATAGGCTCCCACCGTAACTTTTTGCACGGCAATCCCTAAGAAACCCCCAACGCACGCATACCGAACGGATTTGGGGGTATAATTGGGGGTATAGAGCCAATTCTCATTAAAAAATCATATTATAAAACAGTCTATTAACTCCTCAATTCGATGCCGACCGCCGCACCAAATCTCTGTATAAGCATGCTTACGAGTGTCCAGGCGTGACACTGGAATGGCGGAAAGCCGAGAGTGTTCAGCCCACCTGCGCGGCCTTTGCTCAAGGCAATGCCTTAATCAATTCTCTATTTCTAAAATAAGTAGAAGTGTGAAGAGGCAAGCCCCCTCACACAGCGTCCCCAATTTTTTCCCTAATCCAACTGTACCAGTATTGCCTTCAAATATGCCGATTCTGGCAAGAAGGGGTGAACCGGATGATCTGGCCCGGCCCCGGCTTGGCGCAAGATTCGGCCAGAGCGCCCGGCTTTCGCTAACCCTGCGCGCATTTCGTTGGCGAAGGCTTCCGTATCGACCGCGTGGGAGCAGGAGGCCGCCAGCAGAAAGCCACCAGGAGCCACCAGGGCGGCGGCGGCGCGGATCATTTTGCGGTAGCCGCGCAGCCCGACGTTTAGGTCTTTCTTCGCCTTTACGAACGCGGGCGGATCGGCGATGACGATTCCGAAGCGCTCTTTATCGCCAGCCAACTGTTCCATTACGAACACACCGTCGCCCTGCATCGCGCTGACCTTGCCCAAGCCGTTGAGTTCGGCAGCGGCAAGGCCCCTATCAAGGGCCGGGCGGGAACGATCCACCAGCACCACTTCGGACGCGCCCGCAAGGCCCGCTTGCACGCCGAAGCCGCCTGCGTAGGTATAGACATCGAGCACGCGCGCGCCTTTGGCGAGATGCGCGGCGGCGGCACGATTGTCGCGCTGATCGTAGAACCAGCCCGTCTTTTGGCCTTCGAGCACATCCACAAGAAAGCGCGCGCCGTTTTCGATGATCTCGATCGGCTTGGTCAGGTCTAACGCGGGGTCAGCCAAGGCGATTTCGGTGCCGAGTTCCAGCCCTTCCAATGTGCGAGACGGGCTATCGTTCCGCAATACAATCGCGCGCGGCTGCAAGACTTCTTGCAAGGCGACGAGGATGGCGGCGCGCAGGGCTTCCATCATCGCGGTATTAAGCTGTACCACCACAACATCGCCGTAACGATCCACCACCAACCCTGGGAAACCATCGGCTTCGGCATGGATGAGGCGATAATGGGGCGTATTGAAATAGCGCTCCCGCAATTCAAGCGCCCGGCGCAAGCGGGTGGCGAGTAAGCCGGTATCAATGCTCACGCGCGGATCATGCGTCATCAGGCGCGCGGCAATCAACGTATGCGGATTGAAGCCGAACAGACCGAGAGTGCTGCCCTGGGAATCGTTGACGCGCACGAGGGCACCCGGCGGCAATGCTTTGACGGCGGGGGTCATCTGGATTTCGTTGGAATAAATCCACGGATGGCCGTTTCGCACGCGGCGGTCGCGGCCTTCTTGCAGGCGCAAGACGGGGAGATCGGGAGCGTGGGTCATCCGCGACGCTGTGCAGCAAGCGGTTGCGCGAACTGGGGTTCAACATCCCAGGGGAAGAAGATCCAAGTATCCTGGCTTACTTCAGTAATATAGGTATCAACCATTGGTTTCCCTGCGGGTTTAGCGTAAACGGCGGCGAAGTGCGCTTTCGGCAAAAGCTCACGCACCGCCTTGGCCGTATAGCCGGTATCGACCAGATCATCTATAATCAACCAGCCATCGCCATCGTTTGGATTGACGATGTTCTTCAGAATCCGAATATCGCCGCGCGTGTGATCGTCGGAATAGCTTTTGATGCAGATGGTATCGACCACGCGTAAATCCAGTTCGCGCGCAATGATAGCCGCCGGAACTAAGCCGCCGCGCGCAATGGCGATGATGCCGTGCCACGAGCGGCCTTCAATCAAGCGCCAGGCAAGGGCTTTGGCATTGCGGTGCAACTCTTCCCACGACACTGGGAAAGTTTTGGCGGGCGAGTTGGAATCGGCCATCACGAGCGCGCTCCTCTTAGGCGGGACGACAAAAACAAGCCGCCTGTGTAACCGATCCAATCCCGGCCTACAATGATTTGGAGCGGGAGGGGGTCAACTATCGAACCCCGGATCTTTCAGCAACTGGCAGCCCGCAATGCGCCAACTGCCATCTTTCTGCCGCTCCATAACATAGAGCGCCAGCACCGAAGCGCCCTTGCTGTCGGTTAGGTGCACCATTTGCGCGGGCACATCATTCACCGATTTCAGCGCGCCGAACCAGACCGAGCCGGGCCGATACACCGGGGCATAGGCTTCCCGCACGAGGGCGAGAAACCGGCTGGGGGAGCCGAACTGAGTTTGCAGGGCCGTTGTGGCAAAACCGAAGGCCGCTGGCGCGTCGTCCCGCGCGAAGGCTTCCATCTGGGCTTGGATAACGCCGCGAATCGCCGTTCTATCGGCATCGGTATAGGTTTCCGCATGGGCGGGGCCGATGAAGATCAGGCACAAAAGCACCAACAGGACCGAAAACCGGGGTTTAAGCGCCGAGAGTCCCATATCCGCCTCCTCATGAGGAATCAGGACTCATGAGGATAGCGCGTTTTTGGGCGCGCGCTAGGGGGGCGAAGGCTTATCGAATAAAAAGTTGAACTTCGTTGGCGTCCACGGTCTGCGAGTTGGCTGACGACAGTGCCAAGCGGTTCGGTGGCAAGCCCATATCGGTGAGGGAGCGCATCACCTGTTCCGCACTGCGCCGGGCTTGGTTCGCGGCCAAGGCGGCAGGACCAGCGCCGCCGCGCGTGGGGCTAACGGCAACCAGATCGAAGCTCACATCCGGGCGGCGTTCAAGGGCTTGCGACACGGCATTATACAGTGCCTGCTCGTACACAACATTCGGGCGGTCGAAGCGGATCACCACCAGCGGGCGGCGACCATCCGGGCGCACAACACCCGCAGCATTGCTGAGACCCGACGGAGTGGCTGCGGAAGGTGCCGCGCCCAAACCCGCCTGCTGAACCCGGCCCGACAGCGCGCCGCCAATCGGCTGACCATTCTTCACCGCCACCGAGAGCGCGGTTAAATTCCGGCGTTCGTTAGCGATATAGGTGCTTTGACGCGCCACATCGTCCGAAATATCCGACAGCAGCCGATCAATCGCCACCTGGGCGCGGTTCGAATCGTCCAGCAGCCTTGCTAGCGCCTGATGATCCTCGTCGAGCGCGCCAGAAATCCCGAACGCTGCCCGCGTGGCATCGACGATATAAGAGGCGTCGCCAGCATCCTTCGAGACGGCGCTGGAGAGCTTGTTCAAGCGCCCCACATCCTCATTCAGCCGATCCAGCGTGGTTTGCGCTTGATCCCACTGCTGCGTGACAATTGGGTTGCCGGGCGTGGTACCAACCTGAAGCCGCGCATTCATCGCCGCGACGAGCGCGTAATAAAGCTGACCGTTTTCCATATTGCCGCTGCGAATCGCCGTCAGCAGGCTTTGGCGTTCGTCCAGCCGCGCCGCAAGGCGACCGAGATCGACGCGCAGTTGCGCCGCCTTTTCCCCCACAGGGGTCGAGGTTGGCACCGCCACAGTCGGGGCAAGCGGCAGGACCGCCGAAACCCGGTTGCTAGAGGGCGCGGACGCGACGGGGGCGGAGCCGGCGGAAAAGCCGTCAACGCTGCCGCAACCCGATACAGCAGTGAGAAGCACGACGGAAAGCAGCGAAAGCGCTACTTTACGGAACGAATGAGCGGCCAAAAACACGGGCATGTGGTCGGAGCACCTTCCCCGGACAGATACAACAGCGCCCCCCTATTTGCGACTCTGCACCGTTTCAGCCCCCCTGTTGCTAGGGATCAAAGCTTGAAACGGCACGAACTCGATAGACGGAAGACGCCTTAATGGGTTGCGATACTACCGGAAGGTTTTGCCCATTCCAAGCCCCTCTCGCGCCGCAGCAGGCGGTTTGCGGCGATTTCTTGACCGCTGACGGGCAAAAAGCGGGCAACAGAAAACGATTGGCAGCGCCACTCATTTTTCCTCTTGCACAGCCCGCGCGCTATCGCTAATTTCCGCCACCTCAACGGCGGGCGCCCGTAGCTCAACTGGATAGAGCACCAGACTACGAATCTGGGGGTTGGAGGTTCAAGTCCTTCCGGGCGCGCCATTGATTTCTGAAAATGTCTGATTTTTTATGGCCCGCTTCATTGCGGGTTTTTGTTTTTGGTCCGCTGCACGCACGGGATGAATACAATATTATTCATGCGATCCTTTTTGTTCAAAAATATAATGAATATTGCCTAAGTGCGCCCAAAAATGATGAAATGTGTATGACTTGTCTCGATTTTTTAATGATCCGCCCCTACAATTATGTTTCGTGAGGCGATACCGCAGTTAGTGCAAAAATAGCCTAAAAGAATGAAGAGTCCGATGAAAATCAACCTACTGACGCGCATCATTCTGCTCATTTCTACGCTCGCACTGGTTCTCCAGGTCGCGGCGTCCAGTTACGGCTATCTGAGGGTGGCCAGTACGGAGCAGACGCGCTTGGCTGAAGCCTTGCAGCGCATTACTGAAATGCAGGCAGATGCTTTAGCGCGGCCCCTGTGGGACTTGTCGGATAGCCAGATTAAGGCCGTCCTCGCGGCTATTGCGAAAGACCGCAACTTCGCCCATGCCCGCGTTTTTGGGGCCAATGGGAAGCTGGTGGCCGAAAGCGTGAAGGCTGAAACCAGAGCTGGTTTGGCTGAAAAACGCGACGTGATTTATCAAGATAGTGGCAACCGCGAAACGCTGGGCGTGCTCGAGGTTGGCTACAGCCTCGAGCAGGTTGATGAGGCCAAGCAAGCGGCGGTTATCGAAGCTATTGTCGAAACCGTGCTGATGGTCACGTTGCTCGCGCTGGCGGTGTTTTTCTCGTTCGCGTCAATTGCCCGGCCCTTGCGCCATCTCACTCAGGCCATGGGTAAGCTCGCCAGCGGCGACCGCGCCGTCGATGTGCCCAGCACGGCCCGCTCCGATGAAATCGGTGATATTGCCCGCGCGGTCCAGGTGTTCAAAAATAATGCCTTGGAGATGGATCGGCTGTCGGCAGAACGCGGCTCGGAGCGGCTTGCGGCGGAAGCCCAGCGCAAAGACGGCATGAATGCCATGGCGACCGACCTTGAAAATACAGTCGGCCAGATGGTCGAATCACTCACCCGCTCCGTCGTCGATATGCGCTCCACCGCCGATATTTTGTCGAGCGCTGCCCAAGAAACCACGCGCCGTTCGGCCCTGGTGGCTACCGCCAGCGAGCAGGCCACGCAAACCGTCGGCACCGTTGCTACCGCGACCGAAGAACTCAGCAGTTCTTCGCTCGAAATCGCCCGGCAAGTGACCTATTCCGCCTCGATGACCGATCAGGCGCGTCTTCAGGCCAGCAAAGCCTCGGAAACCGTGGCGCAACTGATGGAGGCCGCCGATAGAATTGGCACCGTTGTCGGCCTTATCAGCAATATTGCCGGGCAAACCAATTTACTGGCGTTGAACGCCACGATTGAAGCCGCCCGCGCGGGGGAGGCCGGGAAAGGCTTCTCGGTCGTGGCCTCAGAAGTCAAAAGCCTCGCCAATCAAACGGCTAAAGCCACCGACGATATTGCCGCGCAAATTGGGAGCATTCAGGAAGCCACGCGCGCTGCCGTGTCGGATATCGACAGCATCGCGGGCCTGATTGCCAAAATCAGCGAAATCGCGTCTACGGTCGCTGCCGCCGCTGAAGAGCAAAAAGCCGCGACCGAAGAAATCGCCCGCAATGTGCAAGAAGTGGCACGCGGTGCACGGGACGTATCGGAGAACATCACCACCGTGTCGCAATCCGCCGACCGTACCAATGGCGCAGTGACGACCGTTCTGCAATCGGCAGGGGCGATTACCACGAATGTCGATGGCTTGCGCGCCCGCGTGTTGGGCTTTATCCATGATATTCGCAGCGCATCTTAATCTTTAAGAGTACGAGCCAGCCTCTTACATCGGGCAAGTCCGGGCATCCAGCGTTAGGCGAATGCCACTGTCCGCCAGAAAGCGGGCGATGGCGGGGCTTGCCTGCGCGTAGGCTGTGCGCCCGGATTGTTCGGTATCGACTGCGATAAAAGTGTTTATTCCGATAACGCGGCCACATGGGTCGATCAACGGCCCGCCAGAATTACCCTGTAAGATTGATGCGGTATGAAGCACGACTGGAACCCCGGCAGGTGTGGTTTGTAGCGACTGGATAACACCCTGCGTTAGGTTTAAGTCGGGGGCCGCCGTGGCATCGCCAGCCACCAAACGTCGGAAGCCTGTATCGTTTTGCAAGGTTAGCCCTGGATAGCCTGCGGCGACCACAGCCGAGAGTTTTGGGGCTTGATCGGTTAAGCCGACGGTTGCAGGGGCCGTCCCTTCTTCGAGTCTGATAACGGCAAAATCCGGTGCGCCTGGCGGACCCGGTGGGCTAGTCCGCAGAACGAGGCCAGGCCGAACATTGCCCAGGCTGCGGCTAGCGATGAAAACGCGGCGCTGTTTTGCGTCTTCCACCGCGTGTCGATTCGTAACAAGCAGATCGGGCGCAATGAAAAAGCCCGTTGCAACGCTTTTCTCTGTCAGGATAAGCGCCGTTGCGGCTTCCAGTCGCGCCGCTAAGATCGCCGTGCCGAGGGCCGCCAAAGGCCCCGTGGCCTCCGCTACAGACGAAAGCGGCGGCAAGACTGGCGGCAAGCCACCTAGCCGCAGGCGTTGACCGGGGGGGCACGCGGGGGTTCGGGCTTTGTCGGCGGCAAGAGCAGCTTCAAGGGCTTCCGCTTCTCGGGTTAGCGCCTGAACCCGAGTTTGCGCTTCTGCCGATAGGCTTAATGGCACCGACGGGATAAGGCGCTCCACAATGCTAGGCTGTCGAAACACCCAAAGCCAGAGCGCCAAGCCAATCACGCCGAACAGCGCAAGAATTGTCACAATGAGCCACAGAATACCGCCCGGCACCTGCGCCCAAAAACTCTCCCCCTGAATTATAGGCCCGCGCTGCACCGTTTGCATCCGCCTTATCCGTTCTGTCGTGTTACCTGCCTTGCGACGCTTCTGGGTAAACCCTACACTCCCCCTAGTGGCAAGCCAAGAGTGGGGCAAAGCAGATAAATGGCAGATCGGCTGATTGAGACTAGCAACACGAGCGGTTTCCGTCAGCTTGGCCTGCATGGTCAGGCCGTTGTCACGGCGCATCGGCAGTTGGCGGCAATTTTGGGCAGTCGCCTGTCGGCAGATCACGCCGCATTTCTGGCCTTGCCGCGTTTAGATCCATCGGGGCAGCAAGTCGATTGGTACACGGCGCTAGATGGTGCCGTGCAGCGGATCAGCGACCTGCCACTCGACGCGGCGGCGGCCCTCCGCGCGGCGGCACACGCACGATCGGCGGAGATTGCGGCCCTTGCCCAAAGCCTGACCGCGACCGACGGTGCGGGGGCCTTGGTTGGCCGCATGTTGACGTTTGCGCTGACTGCACCGGGGCCGGAGTTTCTGTATAGCGTCGGCGGGAAGCCCGTTCAAATTTTGTGGGGGCATCAGTCGGAAACCGGCCTAACTCTGGAGAGTGAGCCGCCTCTATCCTTGCCCGAGGCACCGGTTGCGTCATTGGTGGGGTATAAGCGGCCAGGGTTAGAGCCTCAACCCGCAACGCCAGCGTCGGCCAGTAGCGTCCAGAGTGGCTCCCAGCCTGATCCACAAGCCCCCGAGACTGAGGCGTTCGCTGCCGATGCGGGCGGCGCGACCGAGCCGGTTCGGCGCAGCTTTTGGGGATGGTTGCTCTGGCTGCTGCCGTTGTTGTTGCTCCTGCTCATCCTCCTTCTCGCCTTCAAAGCCTGCACGCCGTTAGAGCCGCGTGTGGTTGATGTGCTTGATCCGGCACCACCGGCACTCCCCAGCGATCCAACTGCCGATCTTAGCGCCCGCGTTAAAGCGCTTCAGGCCGAACGGGATCGTTTGGCCGAAGAGCGAAAGGCGACTATTGCTCAATGTGTCCCGGATGATCCGATACCGCCCAAGCGTGTCGAGGATCTTCCGGCGGCCCCCAAACCGCCTACCCCTAAACCGCCTACCCCTAAACCGCCTGCCCCTGAAACGCCTGCCGTGCGTCCCTCTGCGCCGCCCGTACCAACCCCGGTTTCCCCCTTAACGGCTCCGGCAATTCCGACACCGCAACCGCCGAAAGCTGCCGAAGCGGCACCAAATTGCAAGGGAAGTGGTGATGATCGTCGATGGGTCGGGAAGCATGAATGAGCCATTCGGGGGAGGTGAGTCGCGCATTGCCCAGGCGCGGCGGTCAATCGCGACCGTTATCGCTGGGCTTCCGGCAGGGGTCGATGTAGGGCTGGTCGATTTTAGGGGCTGCGAAAATGTGCGCCGAGATAAGTTTTATACGGATTCAGAGCGCGGGCAACTGATCGGTGAAATCAATGGGCTTACCCCTTGGGGGGGGACGCCCTTAGCGCGATCCATCGAGCGGGCGGGGAACATTGTTTCCGGCGATGTCGATTCGGTCATCGTCATCGTCTCGGACGGCGAAGAGAGTTGCGGTGGCGACCCGTGCGCGGCGGCGCGTGCCCTGAAAGCGGCAAAGCCACAAGCCGTTATCAATGTCATTGATATTTCTGGCGATGCGAAAGGCCGTGCGGCTATTCAGTGTGTGGCCAGCGCAACGGGGGGGCAAGTGCTGAAACCAAACTCTTCTCTCGATCTCAAAAACAAGATCCAACAAGCGACCCTTCAGCCCGATATGCGCGCCTGTAGAAAGTAAGCCCATGACGCTCGGCAGTCCTTTAGCTTCGGCTTCCGCGAACCTTTACCACCCCATTGGGGTGCAGGGGCAGCCGATTTTTGCGGCCCATGTGCAACTGCGAGCGGCGCTATTGCAGCGTTTTGGCCAGCGTCATGCGAATTGTTTCTCGCGGCCCGATCAGGATTCGCGCGATGAAACGATTCGCTGGCACGCGGAAATTCCCGGCCTAGCCCGGCGCTGGACAGAGCTTTCGCCCCTTGAGCAGGCTTTGGCGGCCTTGACGCTTGAGGAGATTCGCGGCGATTTGGCAGCCTATGCGCGCACGCTGCGGGAGCAAACGACCGATGGCAGCGCTCATACAATTGCTCTGATGCTGGAGCAGGCGGTGATTATTCCAAGCCCCGATCATCTGCACTTAATCGGCGATCAGCCGGTTTTGAGCTTCTGGGGGTTCGAGCGCACAAAAGGGCAGGGCATTGACGGTTTAGGGCTGGCCCCTTCTGCCGAGGCCCCCGCCGTGCCCTATCACTCGGGGGAACCCAGCGCGCCGCCCGAGGCCGCTGGTGAGGCCCCTGTTCGGCGCGGCGGATTTTGGGCGTGGCTTGCCATATTGCCGCTCTTGCTGTTGCTGCTGTTACTGCTGGCGTGGCTGTTTTGGGGATACGGCTGCACGCCGTCCGTCGAGATTGGCGCGGGCGGAGGACTGCCGCCGTTGGTGGAACTTCCGCGCGCCGATGGCACGCCCCCACAGGTGGCAAGCCCTGTCCTGCCTTCTGTCCAGGCACCGCCAACGGCGGGCGTTACAGCCCTGCCTCCAGGAGCAGTCGAGCGTTCCGCCATACCCGCGCCCGGAGTTAATTCTGATGGTGTTCCTAGCCCGAGCGGGGCCGAGAAATCCAGCCTGACTGAAAATCCGCCCGCCGCAAGCGCGATGCCTTCCGAAACTCCAGCCCCCCTTAATCCCCCGCCGCCCCCAATCGTTCCGAAGAACCCACTGCAAATCCCGCCCGAGGCTCTACAAAAAGGCGATCCGAGCTTTTTGGCGGGGCGCTGGCAGTCGCGCCGGGGCGTTATTGACGACAAGACGGGCGAACCCTTGGTTCAGCAATATCGTTTCGATCAGCAGGGGCGGGGCGAGGCGATCATTCGGCGCACAGATGGCAGTGAGTGCCGCAGCCCGGCCCAAGGCACGATCAGCGGTGGAAAACTGTCGGTTCAGGAGCAAGGGCCAATCACGTGTCCCGATGGCCGAACTTATCGCCGCGCGGAAACCCAGTGCGAACGCACCGCCAGCGGCATCACAGTGTGTCGGGGCAAAAATGCCGATGGCTCCGATTACCGTGTCGATTTAGATCGTCTGCCGTAGGGGAGCCGCCTTGTAACCCCTGCGGGGATTCGGCTATGTAGAACAGGCATACTAAATTAAATATCAACTTTTGGTGTATCATGCCCCTCGCAGAACTTAGCCAATTTCACGATAGCGTGCCGATCATTCCTGAAAGCGGGATGCAATTTCTCGATTTCGGCGTCCGGCTCGATACTAAAAGCCGCTGGGGGTTTTGGGCGAATGAGGCGGCGGCGCTCACCAGCGGGGACGTGCCGCACTTGGTGGAGCGTGAGGTTGCTGGCGAAGAAACCAAGTCTGGGCGCTCCAACTGCGAGATCGAAGTACGCGATATAGAGGCGCTTTTTGCGGATAAATGGATGCCGTTGCCGCTTTTTCGGCGCGACCTGTCGGGAAGTTTCTTCCGAGGGCCGACAAATTGGGCACGCCTCTATCTGCATAAATTAGCATCGCCCGATGTGGACGGTCATACCCATCGCCTCGTTTTGGCGCTGGATACGCGCTTGGCACCGTTTTTGGAGAATGAAGCCTATGTTGCCCCTAGCGTGGCGGACGCAAAGAATGGTCGCCCCTTTGCGCTGCCCTCGTATCGAGATCCGATAGATTGGTATTTGCAGCAGGATTGGGTGCGCGACTGGTGCCTTGAAGCGACGAAGGAGCTTGTTGAGAAGGACGCGCGCAAACACGCCCAAGGCCGCCCGGTTCCTCCTCCGACCTTGGACGAGGTTAAGGAATGGATTAAGGCTGAAGGCAAGCCGATGCTCCCTCTGGCCGCCTATCGAGCTTTTTTAGATTTGCTTCACGCGTCGGGGGCTTTGCCGCAAATCATTATCGTTGATCGCAGCTCGGAAGGGCAGGCCGCGCCCATTGATGTGGATTTAGTGCTCGATCTCGGCAATTCGCGCACCTGCGGCCTGTTGATCGAAGCCGATACGGGGGAGTTGGGGGCGGATATTACCAAGGCGGTAAAGCTGCGCCTGCGGGATTTGTCGCGACCAACGCAAGTGTATAGCGATCCTTTCGCCAGCCGTTTGGAGTTTAGCCGCGCCAGTTTTGGCCGCGATCATCTCTCCTTACGCTCCGGCCTTGGGGATCGGTTTTCGTGGCCCAGCATCGTGCGGGTAGGGCCGGAGGCCGTGCGATTGGCCGGGCATCGGCGCGGTAGCGAGGGCGCATCGGGATTATCAAGCCCTAAGCGGTACTTGTGGGACGATGATAAGCGCGAAGATTCGTGGCGCTTTAACAGCCCCTTCATCAGCGGTGAGCAGTCCGACATCGCAACGGGGGTCGCTTTCACAACCCTGGTAAACGATCTTGGGGAGGCGCTGCATCGGGTTGAAACTGGGCCGGGCCTACCGATTGAGAATAGCTTCCCGTCTATCCGCGCGCTCTATGCCCGCCGGAACCTTATGTCTTTCACGCTGGCCGAAATTATTTTGCAGGCGCTCTGCTTAATGAATTCGCCCGGCCATCGCAGCCGTCGTGCGGCCAATGAACGGCTGCCCCGCCGTTTGCGCCGTCTTATCATGACGATGCCAACGGCAATGCCCCTCGCCGAACGGCAGATTTTACGCGATCAGGCCGAGGCTGCGTGCGAATTGGCCTATCTTTCGCTCGGACTCGCCGAGGTCGTTTCCGGGGACGACGGGCGCAAAGTGCATTATGCGCCAGACGTGCGCCGCACTGCGGGCAGCCCTGCCGAGGGGCCGGAGGTTCGTTTGCAGTGGGATGAGGCAAGCGCGACCCAGGCAATTTATTTTTACACTCAAGTTGCTGCGAATTATTCCGGCGATGCCAATGCGTTTTTTGATGCGATGCGGCACCCGATCAACCGCGACGATCCAGCCTGTAACCACACGCTCCGCGTTGCAACGCTCGATATCGGCGGCGGCACGACGGACCTGGTGATCACACAACTTTCTGTTGATGGGCGCGGGGCGAATGTAACGATTACCCCCAAGCAGGTGTTTCGCGAAGGGTTCACGCTGGCGGGGGACGATGTGCTGCGCCAAGTCGTGCGCGACCATGTGATTGACCCCATCCGCACCCAGTTGGCGCAAGGCCCGCTGGGGGCGGATGGTGCCGAGAATATTCTGTCCCATCTGTTCGGCGGCGACCGGGGGGAGATGCAAGTTACCGCAGCGTTAAGGCGTCAGCAGTTTGCCAGCCAGATTGCCGCCCCCATCGCCTTGGCCCAACTTGCGGCCTACGAGCTGGCAGACCTAACCGCGCCGCCGCCCGTGGAATCGCGCGGCTTCACTGATTTTTTTGTGCCAACGGAAGATTATCCGCATCTGCCCATAGATTATGTGAATAACGAGATCCGAAAAGCCGGTGATCCTGGGTTCGATTTACAGAGCTTGAGCTTTCCGATTGATGTTGCGGGGTTGGATTTAACCATCCGGTCGGTTTTTAAGGAAATGATCGAGGCGCTGGCCGAGGTTACGTGGCGGTATCGGTGCGATCTTTTACTGGTCTCTGGCCGGCCGTCGCGCTTGCCCGCAATTTTGTCGATGTTGCAAGAAACCGGCTGCCTGCCATCGGCGCGGATCGTGCCGCTCTATCGGTTCCGTGTCGGCGGCTGGTACCCCTTCCGGGATGCGCGAGCAACGATTGCCGATCCAAAAACCACGGCGGCGGTTGGGGCGATGATTTGCCTTTTGTCGGAAGGCCGTTTGCAGAACTTCAATTTCCGGTCCGATCTTTTGCACCCTGCCTCCACCGCGCGGCACTTCGGCAAGCTCGATAAGGGCAACCGATTGGGTGCCGACGATGTGTTTTTCGGCGATATGCAGTTGGATGAGCCGGATTGGGAGCTGCCGGAAGCGGGGTTGGAATTTCGGGGGCCGATGCCCTTGGGGTTCCGGCAACTCTCTGTCGATTGGTGGCCCGCCTCCCGGCTCTATAGCCTTGCCTATGCGAAAGACGCGAATATTGCCGATTTGATGCCCCGTATGCCGTTAACGGTTCGGCTTCGCCGGGATAAAACGGGCGATAAGAAACGTCGGGTAATTGATAAATTCCTGATCCAAACGGTTAAGGATAAGGACGGTCGAACCGTGTCTGCCGATACTTTGCGCCTGCGCCTGCAAACCATCGACAATCAACTGGGCTATTGGCTCGATACCGGCATTCTGCTGGATCAATAGGGAGACGCAGTGTGACCAGCGAACCATTGCCGATTGCCGCCGCCCGCCTCGCGCGCGCGGCTCAGGAAGCGCGGGCTTGGGTGCAGGAGGTTGCGGCAACGGCGCAAAGCGTTGCCAATCAGTCCCACGCCCTTATAACCACAACGCGCCGTGCCGAAACCTTGGCGCGCAAGGTCGCGGGCACGGCGGCACGCCGCCCGTGCGTGGGGGTTTTCGGACCCAGCCAAGCTGGTAAATCCTATTTAGTCTCAACGCTTGCCCGGCGACCGGGGGGAGCGTTGACGTGTAATTTTGCCGGCCAGTCGAAGGATTTTCTGCGCGACATCAATCCGCCCGGCGACCGGGAATCGACGGGGTTGGTAACGCGCTTCACGGTAGCGCCTGCCGCGTTGGCCGCATCCGCCCATCCGGTCGAACTGCGGCTGCTGAGTGAAACGGATATTGTGAAGATTCTGGCGAATGCCTATTTCTCCGATTTCGACGCCAATAATCTTAAAATCAGCCCCCCGACCGAAGCGTCTCTGCGCGTTACGCTGGCTGGCGCTGAAACCGAGGCGGCGGCTCAGGCCGTGGCCGCCCATCTGGACGAGATTACGCTTTTCGATCTCGGTGAATATTGCGAGCGCTATTTTTCGGCTCGAATCGAAGCGTTTCGTCAAACGGGATATTGGGAAGCCCTGATTCGGTTCGGCAATCGGCTAACGCTGCCAGGTCGGGCACGTCTTTATGCGCCGCTTTGGGGCGGAATTGATGAACTGACGGCCTTGTTTATTCACCTCGTCGGTGGACTCGATCGCCTGGGCCATGCGACGGAGGCGGGGGCCGCGCTGGAGGCGTTAGTTCCGCGCGAGCGCAGCATTATTGATGTCTTCACGCTCAAGCGCCTCCGCACGCCGGAGGATGACGCCGATCTGATCGCAGTGCAGCCCGTTGGCGGCGGGGCGGTCCAGTTGCCGAGGGCGCTGCTGGCGACTTTGGTGGCTGAGCTTAAAATCACGATTACAGAAACGCCTTGGCCGTTTATGGCACAAACCGATCTGCTGGATTTTCCCGGCGCACGCTCGCGCGAGAAAATGATCGAGATTGCGTCAGATGCCGAAGAGCGGAGCGATCAAGTGCGTGGGCTGCTGCTGCGCGGTAAAATAGCGTATCTGTTCCAACGATTTACGGAGGAGCGGGAGCTGACGGCTATGCTGTTGTGTATGCCAAATAATCCCGCTGAAGTAAAAGACTTGGCGGCAATGGTACGCGGTTGGATCGCCCTAACCCACGGTGAAACCCCGGCGGCCCGCGCCAGCGTTCGCAACGCGCTCTTCCTAGTGCTAACGAAGTTCGATCTTGAATTTATCGAAAAAGGCGGCGAGACCACCGATACCCGCAAGGGGAAATGGGATCGTCGTTTGTTCGCATCTTTTCTCGAACTCTACAAGCGCGATGGCTGGCCAGAGGATTGGGACGGGAAACCCTTTAACAATAGCCTGTTCTTACGCAATCCGGGGATGAAGCAAGAGCATCTGATGGCCTATGCCGAAACGCGCCGCTTGCCGGACGGTAGCGATCATTTGATCGAAGCGGGGCCTGCCCCGGCAAAGGCAGGGCTAATTGCAGAATATCGCGATGCTTTTTTTACGTCGGACCTCTGCGGCAAGCATTTCGCGCATCGGGAGGCGGTTTGGGCGGCGGCGCTTTCGCCGAATGATGGGGGGATTTCCTGTCTAGTCGATCGGCTGACGGCAACACTGGAGAGCGATCTCAAATCCCGTCAGATTCTCGAACGGCTCACAGAACAGGCGCAAAGCCTTGATCGGCAGTTCCGCCGCTTCTACCACTCGGCGGATGAACAGGCGCGCGCCAAGAAAGATGAGGCCATCAAGGCCCTGCGCTTGGATTTATTTAAGGCTGTGAAAGACCCAGAATTCCGCCCCTTTAGCCGCCTTCTGGCCGCGATGACGCTGGAAGATCGGGACGTGCGCGAATGTTTTCTAACGGTTGCAGCGCTCAAGTTGGAACCCGTTGTCGCGAGCCTCGCCGTTGAAGCGGCTGGCGACCCTTGGGCCGACGATGATCCGTGGTCCGATGCTCCCGCCTCTAATACCACTGTTTCGGCCCCGCCCGCCAAAGCCCCCAAAACAGATCGGGCGGCCTATTTTGCGCGGGATGTCATGAACCTTTGGACCGATAGGCTGCGCCGCGTTTCGCAGGCGGCCCTGGTGCCGCTGGCCCCGGCGAAACTGGAGGAGTTGGTAGGCGAGTTGATTATCGGTGCCGACCGGCTGAAGCTCGGCGACCAGATTGCCGATGCCGTGCGGACGCAAATTCAAGCGGCGAATGTGCGTTGGGACGAGGCGGCAGATCGGGCCGTATCCTTAACCGCGCCGCTCTTGAATAACTTCACCGCGTATCTGGGGCTGACGGAGCTTGCGGTAGAGCGCCGCCCCAAAGCGCCCCGTTCGGAAGTGCCAATTTTTGCGCCGCCGCCCGCTTTTACCGATTTACCGGTGCTCGACAGTAAGCGGCGCGAGTTGGAACGGGAGCGGTTTGTCGATTGGGCAACCGCGCTCCATCATATCGCTTTGGACAATGTTAGTTTTAGCGGCGGTCGGGAGATTAACGATGCACAGAATGCGCGTCTTGGTCGCACCCTAACCGATCTCACCCCCCTTCTAGCCCGCGCATAAGAGGCCGATCATGCTTCCGACTTTGCTGCAACGGGACGATATGCCGGCAGGCGACGCTTTTTTGCGCTGCCCTGGGTTGGAGCTTGATCCGGCCGATATAGAGATTAGTTTCGCCGAACCGCTCGCAAGCGGGGGTCAGCGCTATCTCGATCCCCGTGACACTCAGAACCCTTGGGCGGGGGCCGAGTTTTGGATGAGGCCGATCAGCGTTACCGATGCGCCCGATGGGGCGGTACTGCTGCGCCTCGATCAAACCGTTACCTATTACCTAAAGCCCAATCGCCCCTATCTTTTAGGTCTGCGCGATGCCTCGGGGGCCGTGGTGCGTGGACATGTTTTAGGCACGGCGCTGCGGCTGCCCAGCAGCCCCCCGGCGGGCTGGGTGGGGCCTTTGCTGGCCACTCCGCTGCCGCAAGAACAGGGTCTCGAAGAACCCACCGTGGTTCCGCCCCAACCCCTTGCATCGGTGCTGCCAGAAGCCCCTAAGCTCGAAGCCGCCCCGAACGCGCCCGTGACGACACAGGAAAAATCTTCAGTGTTGCTCTATGCCGCGCTAGGCTTGCTCGGTGTTATCATGGCCGGGGGCGCTTGGTGGTTTCTCCAAGGCCGGGGGGGCGAGCCTGTTGCTCAGACCGCAGCCCAACCCGCACCGCGCACGCTGGCGGTAGCCCGTGCCGCTTTAGCCGAAAACATCAATGCAGAAACGTCGCGCACGCTTGGCGAAGCGCATCTTGCGGCGAAAGATTTCGATGGTGCGTTCCTACTGCTCCGGGCTGCGGCTGAAAAAGGCGATCTTACGGCCCACTTAGCGATGGGGAGCTTTTACGATCCCGCCAGTTGGAGCAAAGACAGCAGCCCGCTCCCCAGCCCGAATGCGGATCAAGCCGCACATTGGTTCAGGAAAGCCGCCGAAAAGGGGGATGCGGAGGGGCAATATCGGCTGGGTATGGTCCTGAAGAGCGGTAAAACCGAGCAAGCTGACGGACCCGAGCAGGCGGCGAGTTGGCTGACGAAGGCCGCAGCCCAGGGCCACGCCAAAGCAAGGGAGGCATTGGGACAATGACGCGCACAGCTTTTCGACAGGCATTTACCACGGGTCTTCTGACAGCAAGTCTGCTGTTCGCAGGGAGCGGGGCGGCACTCGCCCAGAGCCGCACGCCGTTGCTGCTGGAAGGCAAAACCACTCTATACCAAAAAATATTGACGCGGCCTGGCGCAAGGCTTCAAGCCTCGCCGACGGCGACGGCCAGCACCCCCCCTTTGCCCCCGATGAGCGTGCTGTTCGTTTATGGTCGCCAGAATGGTTTTCTGGAGGTCGGCGGTGGCAGCGATGGAAAAATACAAGGGTTTCTGCCGGAGACGGCAACCCTGCCGTGGCGTCATACGTTGGTGATGGGCTTTGCCAATCCTGCCGGGCGCGAGCGCGTTTTATTCTATCGGGACCGCGAAGGGCTGATGGCAACCCTTGGGGCTGAAAAACCCGATCTGGCGGCAAAACCGCTCCGCGAGGCGCTTGCCGCGAATAAGTTGCCTGCCGACAGCCCGGTAATTTCGATCGAACCTGAAAACACAGTGGATTTGCAAAAGCAATTCTACCTTTTGCCGATCCTCGAAGCGAAATCGACGACACTGCCGTCGGGGTTCCGCGTGCGGACTGTGCGGGTGGCGTCGGTCACGAAGGAAGAAAAGCCGCAAGAAAGCCAGCGGATAAACCCCACCGATGCCCTAAAGGATTTTCGGTCGGGTATCGTCTTCGTCGTCGATTCCTCCTCCTCGATGCAGCCCTATATCGACCGAACGCGGCAGGCGATGGCGGAGGTTTTCGAGAAGATCGACGCGGCCAAGCTAAACGATAAAGTGCGCTTCGGCATGGTCGCCTATCGAGACGATCCGGCTAAGGTTGCGGGAATCGAGTATCTTGCCAAAACCTTCGCCGATCCGAACGAGGCGGGGACGCGCGCTATGTTCCTGGGGTTGGTCGGCGATTTGAAGGCTTCGACAGTCTCCACGCGCACTTTTGCCGAAGATGGATATGCCGGGCTTGAACATGCGCTGAAAAGCATTGATTGGGATGGTTTCGGTGGCCGGTATCTGGTGATGGTGACGGATGCGAGTTCGCGCGAGGGCAATTCACCCTACTCGGGCACCAAACTGTCTACCTATGGGATGCGGCAGTTGGTGCAGGATACGAAAGCGGCGCTCTATGTGCTCCACCAACTCACCCCCGAAGGCAAGGGCGATCATGCGACGGCGAAAGCGCAGTACGAGCGCTTGACCGCCTATCCAGGGATTGGCTCGCTCTATTTTCCCGTTGCTGCCGGCGATCCCGATGCTTTTAAGCGGGTTGTGCAAGACCTTACGGAGCGGCTTGTCGATCAGGTGAAGAAAGCCTCGGCCCCTGCGGCGGCGAGCAAGCCCGACTCTAAACTGGCGCAAACGACCGAGGCGGTGGGGTATGCGATGCGCCTTGCCTATCTCGGGCGCGTTACCGGCGCTGCGGCCCCCAGTATGTTTGAAGCCTGGGCGTCCGATAGGGATTTTGCGCGTCCCGATGTGGCGGCGTTCAGCGTGCGGGTGCTGCTCACCAAGAACCAGCTTTCGGATTTGCAAGCCACTTTGCGCCGGATTGTCGATGCGGGCGAGAAGGCTCAACTGCAACCGGGCGATTTTTTCAACCAACTCCGCAGTGCGGCGGCGGCAATGGGGCGTGATCCGGCGAAAATCGGCCAAGGCCAAGTTCGGAACCTGGAGCAGGCCGGATTGATGGGCGAATATCTCGATGGGCTTCCCTATCAAAGTAAGCTGATGGGGCTGGATGAAGATAGTTGGAGCCGGATGGGTGTGGGCGAACAACAGGCGGTGATTGACGATATCAAAGCCAAAGTTGCGCTCTACCAACGCTACCACGACGACGTGGATCGCTGGGTAAAGCTCAGTCAAGCCGCAGCGCCCGGCGATACCGTCTATCCGGTGCCTATTGATAGCCTGCCGTGATGATCAGGGCGACGGGCGTTGAAAAGCGGCGGGGAGAGTTGACGGTCGTGCTCGACCGTCTTCAACTTGCGGCAGGCTCGGCGTCGGCCTTGGTCGGCGCGTCGGGGTGCGGCAAGAGTACGGCGCTGGATTTGCTGGCAGGAACCCTACGCCCAGATCGAGGGGCAGAGCTTTCCGTTGCCGGGCAGACTTTGCTTGGGGGCGGCGATTTAACCCGCTGGCGGGCGAAGACGATTGGCTATGTCTTGCAAACGGGCGGCTTGATTCCCTCCCTGAGTGTTGCTGAAAACATTCTACTGCCGCGCCGGTTGTTGGGCCTGTCGGGCTGGGGCGGGGCGGCGGGCGTCGCGCACCGCTTGGGGCTGGACGGTTTGTTGCAGCGGGCACCTGGGAAAATTTCTATTGGCGAGCGGCAGCGCGTCGCCATCGCACGGGCGCTCGCCCACGATCCGCCCGTGGTTTTGGCTGACGAGCCTACCGCCGCGCTTGATCCCGAGCGCGCGGCGGACGTGATGACCCTGCTGGTCGATCTTACCCGCGAGCGGGGGGCGACGCTGCTGATCGTGACCCATGATGCCGCGCTGGCGGCGCGGGCAGGCTTGACGGTGATCGCCTGCCGCTCTGGGGGAGGCCGCACGCAGATCGGCGGGATGGACCCATGAGCAGGTTTACCCATTACCTTCGCCTCGTATTGGCCGATCTGCGCTACGATCGCGTATCGGCTCTGTGTCAGGCGCTTGCGGTTGCGGCAGTGTTGGTGCCGTTGATGGTCTTGCTGGGGTTGCGCGTTGGTGTGATTGGCACGCTGATTGACCGAATGGACCGCGACCCGGCAATGCGGTTGATCTTACCCGATGTGACCGGCGCGAATAGGTTCGATGAGGCGTGGTTAACCCGTTGGCGCGCGCGGCCCGATGTGGCTTTCGTGCTGCCCAATACGCGCGCGATTGCAGCGCAAGTGGATTTGATTGCCGCAGGCGGGGCGGAGCTTCGCGTAGCCCTCAACCCAACCGCAGCGGGAGATCCGCTCGGCGTGGGGGAGGCTGTTGTCGCCGCCGATCAAATCGGGCTAACGCAGGAGGCCGCGCGCCGTCTTTCCGTCGGGCTTGGGGATCGGTTGACGGTGCGGCTAGAGCGAAGCCGGAACGGGAAGATCGAGCCTTTGGCCCTGCCGGTCACGGTGACGGCACTTGTGCCGCCAGAGCGGGCGGGCGGCGCTGGGGCGTATGTGATCCTGCCCCGGCTGCTGGCACTACAGGCGTTTCGGGACGGTTTCAGTCTGCCGGAACTGGGCGTTAGCGATGGGTTAGCAGAGGCACCGCCCGTATCGGCGCACCCGCTGTTTCGGCTATACGCACGCTCGATTCGGGATGTGGCAGCGGTGGCGGATGCTCTTCGGGCCGAAAGCGTGCAGCCCACAACCCGAGAAGGCGAGATTCAGGCAACGCTTAATCTCGATGCCAATTTGCGGGCCGTTCTGGCGATTATCGTCGCGGTTGCGGCGGTTGGCGTGGCGGTTTCGTTGATTGCTGGGCAGATGGCCGCCTTGCAGCGCAAGCGCCGGGATTTGGCTGTCCTAAAGCTCATCGGCTATGGGCCGCTCTGGCTTGCCGCTTTGCCTGTGGGTCATGTTCTCGCGGTTGCGTTGGGCGGGCTTGGCTTAGGCAGTGTGTTTTATGCCGTGGCCGCCGGGGCGATCAATCGTTTGTTTGCGGCAAGCCTTACGCCGGGCGAGGCTGCCTGTCGCTTGCCGCTCGAGATCGGCCTCTTGGTCGCTCTCGTAACGCTGCTTGTTGCTTTGCCCGCCGGGGGAATTGCGGGATGGCGTGCCGCGCGTGTTGATCCTGCGGAGGAAATTCGGGATGTTTAAGCTGTGCCCTTTGATCGTCGCCCTCGCCTTGTTTGGCGTGATAGGGGCGGGCGGCTTAGGCTCGGAACTCCGCGCCGCCGATCCTGCCCCTGCCACCGCCCCTTGGCCTGAGCGGCTGTATAATCCGCAAAAAGCTGCTGGCGATCTCGTTTTGCCCATGCCTTGCGGGGGCGCAATGGCCTTTCGCCGGATTGATTTGCCCGCCGATGGCTCCTTGGGGGATCGACGCATCCAACTCGGCGGCACCGACGAGAAAAGCGCGTATGCCGAAAACCGGCGCGTTGATTATATCGGTGGGGGCTTTACCGATCCTGAGAAAAAGGGCGGGCATTTTTATTATCTCGGAAAATACGAGGTAACGCAGGCTCAAAAAGCCGCGTTCCAGTTGCCCTGCCTTCCTGTTTCCGACGACGGACGCCTGCCCGCAATCAGCGTGACCTGGGCGGAGGCGGTTGGATTTGCGGCCCATTATTCGGGCTGGTTGATCTCAACAGGGGCAAAAAATCTACCTACTGAAGAGGCCGCTCCGGCCTTCTTACGTCTGCCAACAGAAGTCGAGTGGGAATATGCTGCCCGAGGCGGGGCCAGTGTGCCGGATACGGATTTTATTGCACCCGTCTTCCCAATGACAGAGCCGCCCGCCAGTTACATTTGGTATCAAGGCACTGATTCTGCGAATAACGAGTTGAATGCGATTGGATTATTAAAGCCGAACCCGCTGGGACTGCATGATGCTTTGGGCAATGTCGGCGAGTTTGTGCTCGATGCGTATCGTTTGAATAAAATATCGCGGCTGCACGGGCAGGCGGGCGGCAATCTGGTGAAGGGCGGCGATTATCGCACGCCGTTAGCGGATATTCGGAGTGCCAGCCGGATTGAATCGCCCCCTATTGATAAAAAAGGGGAGCGGCGGTCGCCGACAACCGGCTTTCGGCTTGCCCTGGTGCCGCCGAGCCTGCCCAGTCCGCAACGGCTCACCGCCATTCGGGCCGAATGGGCTGCCTTGCCTGCGGCGGGCGCGGCAACCCCGCAAGACGATCCGGTGAAGGAGGCCGAGGCGCTGGCTCAGTCGGTGGACGATCCCGCTTTGCGTCAACGCATTGCCAATCTCTCCAATATCATCAAGACCTCCATCCAAACCCGGAACGAGCAGCGCGACCGGGCAGCGGTGAGTGCCCTCCGGGTTGGAACGTATATTGCCGGGAAATTAGTCGATGACGATAAACGCCTAAAATTGCAAGAAGATGTTATCGGCAAGGTCGATCCCGCGTCACCTGCCCGTAAATCAATGGAAGACAGCTTAGTTAATAACCGAAAAATATTCGGCGATAACCTAGTTTATTACATCGACGTTATTCTGTCTCTCTCTGCTGAATATCCGTCGGGCGTTATTGCGCGTCAGGCGGATGTTTTGAAGCGTGAGCTTGAAAGTAAAAAGCTAGAGTCGCTGGCCCGGCGGGTTGCGCCTGTGGTCCGCCATGCCGAGCAGGTCCGCAACGGTCAAACCTTGGATCGCGCAAAAATTTTAGTAGAAATACAATAGGCGTAAAATTAGGGGTGTTCTATTGGATGCTAAACTCATATCGTTTGGGCGGGTTAGCTCGAACTAGCATTTAACCGGAGAAGAGCGTAACTTGGATATTGCGTAAAAATAAGTGTTGATTTTAAGGAGGGTGGATATGTCCGTGATGCGTTTGAGCTTTCGATCGACCGCCAGTGTGGTTGTGTTAGCGATTGGTTTAGCCGGATGCCAAACAACGGGGGCACCCTCTGAGGTAAAAACATCGAGCGCTCCGACAGCAGCCGAAGAACAACTGCGTCAAGATGCACAGGTCTATAACGAAACCGTTGGCGGCGGTGTGGCTGTCGGCGCGTTAATTGGCGGGTTGTTGGGCGTTGCGCTTGGTGCCGCGAGCGGCGACTCGAAAAATATGGTCCGCTATGGTCTTGCAGGGGCTGCCGCAGGCGGGATTATGGGGGGGGTTGATGGCTATATGACGGCCAAGGCTCAGGAAAACTCCAACAATCAGGTTCGTATGCTGGCGTCGATGAAAGAGGATGTTGAAAAAGATAATAATCGCCTGCGACAACTTCTAAGAAATTCAAGTATTGTTCTCGCTGAAAGTAAAGAAAAATTAGATAAAATCAAAGAAAACGTCCAGCTAAAGAAAATTACTCTCGCTCAAGCCGAAGCTGAACGCCAGAATGTTCAGAAAAATCAGACGTTAATGGCAAATGCCCTTAAAGGACTTTCCGAAAAACGAGACCGTTATCAAGAAACAGCAAGCAAAATGAAGTCGAACGGTGGCGATACACGGCAACTCGATTCGGAGATTAATCAGCTTCAGCAACAGGTATCGAGTTTGGAAAATATGGTATCGAGCCTGAATACAGCCTTGGAGGTGTCGCGTGTTGGTTAATCGCCTGGCTCTTGCCATCGTATTCGCGAGCATACTTACGGGCTGCTCGACTTATGTTAATCAACGGGCTGATTTAATGGCGGGCGGGCCGCAAGCGCGCGTGGCCTCGGCGCAGGCCGATGTGAATTCAGCCAAATCCACCAATCAAAATCTACAAGATCAACTGGTCTCGGTAGAGCGGGATATTGAGCGCAACGAAAAGCGCGTTGCGAGTGCTCAGGCCGATTTGGAAAAAACCAACGCAACCCTGGCCAGCGCCCGATCTCAGCAAAAAATCAGCGCGCAGCAATATGCAAAGCTGAAGGCTGAATCCGACACGTTAAACCGGGAGCTTGCTGCCTTGGATCTCCAGTTGCAGGGCGATCGCGGTAAGGCCGATGCGGGGCCGCAAGTGGCGGCCAAGGAAGCACGCTTAAAGGATCTTGAGCGTCGGAAAGCTGATCTCGAAAAAGCCATGAAGCTTGCTGTGAGCGGCTAGAGCAAATCCCGAGCGGTTACAGGCGCCCCGGCTCCGTACCCGTGGCCAGCGGAAATCCTTCGTCTTCCCAGCCGGTCAGGCCGCCCAGCATGAGCTTTACCTTCCGGCCAAGCTCAGACAGGCGCAGCGCGCCGCGATCTGCGCCGTTGCAGTGCGGCCCCGCGCAATAGACCACGAAGAGCGTATCCTTCGGGTAAACCGACAGGCTTGCTTCGGTCATGTCGCGATAGGGCAGATTGAGTGCGCCCGGCACATGCCCGCGCGCATAGGCACTTGGGCCGCGCACTTCGAGCAGTACGAAATCTGGGTTTCCCGAACTCAGCGCGGCGTGAACATCGGCGCAATCGGTTTCAAACGCCAGCCGCGCGGCAAAATGGGCGCGGGCGACTGCCGGGTCGGCGGCGGGAATAGCGGTGACAGAGGAGGGTTCGGTCAGGGGCATCGTTTTTCTCTAGCGTCGCGGGTTGATGCACCGACCGTGCCCGATACGGCGCAGCTTGACGATTGGCCTAAATGCCAACTACCCTTAAGATCATGCCAAAAGCCGAAACCCCCGCCTTGAGTAACCCCAGCGTCGTCGCGCTTGCTTATGATGGGTTGTGCCTGTTCGAGTTCGGCATTGTCGCGGAGGTATTCGGCTTATCCCGCCCAGAGATTACGCGGCCCGACTGGTACAGGTTCCGCATCGCCGCTGTCGATCCGCTGCCGTTGCGCGCGCAAGGCGGGATGCTTAGAATCGTAACCGATGGCGGGTTGGAGTTGCTGGCAGACGCCGGAACCATCCTCGTTCCCGGTTGGCGCAGCGTGAACGGCGATGTGCCGGAAGCGTTGTGTAGCGCGCTTTGCGCCGCTGCCCACAGGGGCGCGCGGATTCTGTCCGTCTGTTCCGGTCTCGTCGTGTTGGCCGAAGCGGGATTGCTGGCCGGGCGACGCGCCACGACCCATTGGCGTCATCTCGACCAAGTCGCGGCGCGCTTCCCGTGGCTGTCGCTCGATCCCAACGTGCTGTATGTCGATGAAGGACAAATCCTCACCTCGGCGGGCAGTGCGGCGGGGTTGGATCTCTGTTTGCATCTGGTGCGGCGCGATTTTGGCGCAGAGATTGCCAATCTGGTCGCCCGGCGGTTGGTCGTCGCCCCGCATCGGGAGGGAGGGCAGGCGCAGTTTATTGATCGGCCCGTTCCCCAACGGGCGGGGAGCCTTTTTGCGGCGCTGTTTGCGCGCGTGCAAACGGAGATTGCCGAGGCTTGGCCCGTGGACCGGCTGGCTGCTACTGCGGGTATGAGCCGCCGCACGTTCCTACGCCGCTTCCAAGATGCAACCGGCACAACCCCGACCGATTGGCTCCTGAGCCTGCGGCTTCAGGGCGTGAAAGATTTACTTGAAACCAGCACTCTCTCGGTCGAAGCGATTGCCACGCGCTGCGGCTTCGGCGCGGCAGGCACGTTGCGGCATCATTTTCGCCAGCGTTTGGGCATGACGCCGCAAACCTATCGGCAGCGGTTCCGCACTCTTCCCCACGAAACGGCGGCACTGTAAAGTTCCGCGTGCGTCACGGTCGTCCTGCCTGATTTTGTTGCAGGGCCGGAGCGAGGCGGCTATCGTCCCCAGTGATAAGATTGTTTTGCCGTGAGGACGCCGCGTCATGCTGAAATTTGCCCCTACCGCCCACCGCCCGCTGCTCGCCCGCTATCTGTCCAACGCCTCCTGGATGACCAAGGGCATTGCCATTCTGATTGGCTCGCTGATCTTGGCGCTCTCGGCGCAAATCTCCGTACCGATGTATCCGGTGCCGATGACGATGCAGACTTACGCCTTGTTGATCGTCGCGGCCCTCGGTGGCTGGACCATTGGCCTCGGGGCGATTGCGGCCTATTTGATCGAAGGGGCGCTGGGCCTGCCCGTTTTCGCGAACGGCGGCGCGGGTTTGGCCTATATGGCAGGCCCGACCGGCGGCTTCCTGTTCGGCTTCCTGCTGAGTGGCGCGATTGCGGCCTTCGCTGCCGAACGCGGCCTGCTTCGCACTTGGGGCGGCGCGATTGTGCTGCTGACGGTTGCCCATTTGGCAGTGTTCCTGCCGGGTGTGGGCTGGCTCTCCACTTTCATTGGGCTTGAGAAGGCCATTGCCGTCGGCTTCATGCCCTTCATCGTCGGAACAGTGCTGAAAACCGGCCTTGCCGTACTAACCGTGCGCGCCGCTGACCGCCGTTAAGAGCAAATCCCGAGCAGGTGGGATCACCTGCGACGACGCATTTGCAAAACAAAACAATGGCTTAGAGCGATTGACGTGAGCCAAAGCGAACGAAAAACGCTCTAGAGCCGCGCGCCTTAACTCTGGCGCGGCTCTAAAACACGGCACTCAAGCGCGCCTCATCACCGGGCCGGATTCGATTTGCGCCGGGTTGCTTGGCTGCCGCAACGACGATGGCCACTGCCGGAACGAGAGCGTTACCGAGCGCGATACCACCGCCCTTGAGTTGCTTCAGCCGTTCTTCGAGCATCGGCTGGAGACAGGGGCAGAAATCCCCGATCTCCTCGCCCGCCGCCCGGTTTTACGCGCCGCCTATCACAACGGCGCGTTTCAAGCCGCCTGCGAGGGGTGCCCGTGGCAGAGCTTCTGCCGGGACACGCCGAGGGGGGCTATCGGGGGGCGCTGTTTTAGAGCATCGTGCGTCAACTATGACGCACGATGCTCTAAGAGCGATTCATCCGATGCTCGACCAGATCCGTCACCACGCCGGGATCGGCGAGAGTGGAGGTATCGCCCAGCGCGTCGTGCTCGTTCGCGGCGATTTTTCGCAGGATACGGCGCATGATTTTGCCGGAGCGGGTTTTGGGCAAGCCGGGCGACCATTGGATGAGGTCCGGCGAGGCGATGGGGCCGATTTCCTTACGAACCCAGGCCACCAGTTCTTTCCGCAACTCTTCGGTCGGCTCTTCGCCGCTGTTGAGCGTTACGTAGGCATAGATGCCTTGGCCCTTCAGGTCGTGTGGATACCCGACAACGGCGGCTTCGGCAACTTTTGGGTGCGCGACCAGGGCGCTTTCGACTTCTGCCGTGCCCATGCGATGCCCAGAAACATTGATGACATCATCAACGCGGCCTGTAATCCAATAATATCCGTCTTCATCCCGGCGGGCGCCGTCGCCCGTGAAATACTTGCCAGGGAAGGTAGAAAAATAGGTTTCGACGAAACGCTTATGGTCGCCGTAAACGGAGCGGGCTTGGCCGGGCCAGCTTTCGGTAATGCACAAATTGCCATCGGCGGCGCCCGCGAGGACTACACCGTCATTATCGACCAAAGCCGGAACCACGCTGAAGAAGGGCAGCGTGGCCGAGCCGGGTTTGGTGGCAATCGCGCCGGGCAGCGGGCTAATCAGAATCCCGCCGGTTTCAGTCTGCCACCAAGTATCGACAATCGGGCAGCGCCCGTCACCGACAACGCGGTTATACCACAGCCAGGCTTCCGGGTTGATGGGTTCGCCGACCGACCCCAGGATTCGCAAAGAGGCTCGGCTCGTCGTCTTCACCGGTGCTTCGCCTTCGCGCATCAGCGCCCGAATGGCGGTGGGGGCCGTGTAGAATATGTTGACGTTATACTTATCAATGACTTGCCAGAAGCGCGACACGTCTGGGTAGTTTGGCACGCCCTCGAACATCAACGTCGTCGCGCCATTGGCGAGCGGACCATAGACGATATAGGAATGCCCTGTAACCCAACCCACATCGGCGGTACACCAGTAAACCTCGCCGTCGCGGTAATCGAACACAAGTTTGTGGGTGAGCGCGGCAAAAACCAAATAACCGCCGCTCGTGTGCAGCACGCCCTTTGGTTTGCCCGTCGAACCCGATGTGTAGAGAATGAACAGCGGGTCTTCTGCATTCATTTCTTCCGGCGGACAGTCGGCGGAAACTTTGGCGGTTTCTTCGTGATACCAAAGGTCGCGGCCCGCGACCATCGGCACCGCGCCGCCAGTGCGCTTGACGACCAGCACGGTTTTAACGTCTGGGCAGGTTTTGAGCGCGTCATCGGCGTTCTTTTTCAGCGGAACCTTTTTGCCACCGCGCAAGCCTTCATCGGCGGTGATAATCAGCGTGCTCTCGCAGTCCTGCACGCGGTTGGCCAGCGAGTCCGGCGAAAAACCGCCAAACACCACCGAGTGAATCGCGCCAATGCGGGCGCAGGCGAGCATAGCATAGGTGGCTTCGGGGATCATCGGCAGGTAGATCGTTACGCGGTCGCCCTTTTTGACACCCTGAGCCTTCAGCACATTGGCGAGGCGCGAGACGGCTTCATGGGCTTCGCGGTAGGTAATTTTGCGGCTCTCGTCCGGCGAATCGCCTTCCCAGAGTATCGCCACTTGATCGCCGCGCGTCGCTAAATGCCGATCCAGGCAGTTGGCCGAGACGTTCAAGGTGCCGTCGCCGAACCAACGAATGCGGGCGTTATCGGAAAAATCGACATCGCGCACTTCGGTGAACGGCTTCATCCAAGTGACATTCTGGGCGTATTCGCGCCAAAAACCGTCCGGGTCTTGTACCGAACGATCATAGAGGCTGCGATAATTGGCTTCAGTCACCTGGGCGTGGGCGGCAATCGCCTCGGGTACGGGGAACAGCGTCTGGCTCATCGTCGGATCCTCTCCATCATCTTTAAGACCGGGAGCGCAGCGCGAGAACCGATCCATTTTGCCTCTTAACCGGACAAGTCTCTTACTTTAGCGCACTTGGACCCCTTTTGGAGGCCGCGCGAAATGCCGCGCCCCTGCTTTTTATTTTACATTTATTTATTGTTTAATAATGAATAGGAAAATTACAGATGATCCTTGCTTGAATACCCGCTGTTGCCTCGGATAAGGTGCGGCCCAGTTTCCCGGAGGCCCGTCATGCCGCACCCGCCCGCCTCGCCTCCTCTCCGTCCCGTACCCGCGTCGGTGCCGCAGGAGGCGCGGGCGCTTGTTGTCCCCTTTGATCGCACTAATCTCATGCAGCATCCGGCAATAACAGCGACAGAGGCTTATGCATTGGAAGCACAGATAGGGTATTTATTGCGGCGCGCCCATCAGCGCCATGTATCGCTCTTCACTCAAATCTTTGGTGTCGATGGGCTAACCCCGATGCAGTATGCGGCGCTGGTGAAAATTAGCGAACTGACCGAGATAAGCCAAAATTTACTGGGCCGCTTAGTGGCGATGGACCCGGCGACCAGTCAGGGCGTTGTGAAACGGCTGATTGAACAGGGCCTTGTGACCCGTCAGAACGACCCCAACGACCGCCGCCGGGCACTTCTCAGTCTAACGCCTGCCGGGCAAGTGATGATCGACGCCCATATTCCATTGGGTCGCGTGGCGAGCGCCGAAACTTTGGCCCCCCTTTCGGCAGAGGAGCGCGCGCAGCTTCTCGGGCTGTTGAGTAAAATAACGTAAGCCGCAGAATAATGGCATTTTAGCCTTTGCTAACAGGTTCTTAAGACTCGTCGCTTAAGTTAAATCGTCGATCGGGGTGAACTCCCTTCTCAGATCGGA
>JAAFIC010000035.1 GCA_013298565.1 Alphaproteobacteria bacterium
CGTGATGAAGGTGGAAGCGGTTCCGGCTAAAACGGTGGTCGCCGGCACTTTGATCGGCTGCAAGCCATTGATAGAGCCAACCCCGCCCGTAGCATCCCCCGTGGTTGCGGTTCCGGCGGGAATGCCCAGCAGGGCAAAGCCCTTGGCATTCACCAGAAACCCATTCTTATCCACCGAAAAATCGCCAGCGCGCGTTACCAGCCGTTCGGCGGTATTGGCAATCTGGCCCGTCGTGCCGTTAACGGCAGAGGCGACCGGAAAAAACCCGCGCCCTGAAATAGCGAAGTTGGTCGTGGTAACGGAGGCCGAGAGAATGCCCTGCTGATCAATGCGGCTGAACTGCGAAAAGGTAACGCCGCTGCCCACATCGTTATTCGAGGATTTTCCGCCCGCCACCAAATCGGCAAAGCGCGCATCGGAGTCCTTGAACCCTACCGTCCGGGAATTGGCGATGTTGTTGGAGAGCACGCCCATAGCGCTGCTCTGCGCGTTCATCGCGGTTACGCCGGTAATAAGCGCTTTGCTGAAACCCATCATGGCACCTTTACGCTTCGGTCACGGGAGAAACCCCTCCCCGTGCCAAAGCACCGGGAGGGGGTATTAGCGTTAACGCTTCAGGTTAATGATTTCCTGAAGCATTTCGTCGGACGTGGTGATCGTGCGGGAGTTGGCGCTATAGTTGCGCTGCGTCACAATCATATCGGTAAACTCTTCGGCCAGATCGACCGTGGAGTTTTCCAAAGCGTTGCTCTGAACCTGACCCGCGCCGCCGATACCGGAGAAGTTGGTTGTCGGCGATCCCGAAGCATCGGTCTGGGCGTAGAGATTGCCGGAACGCGCGTCGAGACGGTTCGGATCGGCAAACGTCGTGATCGCCACGCGGGCAACGGGAAGCCGCTGACCATTATCGAACACCGCCCGCACCACGCCTTCTTTATCAACTGCAACGCCTGTTTTATAGCCGAAGCGCACGCCGTCTTGATTGATGAAGGAGGTTGCGAAAGCATCCGACTGCTGAGTCACGCCGTTTTTGGTGCCGACGGTACCGAAGTTGATGACGGGATTGAGAAGTGCTGCACCCGTGGAAGTTGGGAGAGAGAGATTCACACCAGAGGTAGCAACCGAACTATTCAAGCGAGCGGTCGCATTCGCACTAAATCCTTTTATAGAACCATTTTCGTTGAACGCCAATGAACCAAGGCGACTTGTAGGGCGTAAACGTCCAGGTACAGCTTCTGCAACAGTCGCTATATCCGCACCTGCGGCGACCGCGTTACCATCATACACCCAAGAATTTTGAGTCGTTCCAGTGATTGAGTCGACCGGGTTCCCGCTAGGGTCAGTCCGACCAATCATTGTCATCTTGGTGACGTAAACATCCCAAGTATTTGTCGCAGTTTTTATATAGGCCAGTTGCACATTATGACCCACCCCTAAGCTATCATAAAGGGTAACGTCGGATGTATAACCGGATTGAATGCCGCTACCGCCCGTTCCCGTCGCCAAATCGAGAGCAGCGCCCGTGCTGGTGGACGGGGTGCCTGTCGGCCCCGCCATACGAACAGCATATTGGCTATCGAGAACAGATGTTGGTGCGGGCGTGAGCGCAGCACCAGCCGCAAAAGAGCCTTTAATTTTGAATGACAACTGACCACCAGTGTTACCGGTGAACGGAAGCGTTGTACTGCTACCAGCTATGGTTGCATTGAAATCAAGTGTACCAGCAGAGCTTACATAACCTAATTGTACGATAGTAGTCGTTGGGGTTGTGTTGAGTTCAAGCTCCACATTGTAACCGTTCCCAACGGTAGCCCCAGGGCCGTTAACACCAGCGTCGCGAAATCTAACGATCGCATTGTAGTTGACGGCTGTCCCTGTTGGATCAACAGCGGGGTCGGTAACGACAACAGCAGGAAAGATAACGTCTGCGGTTGACGGGAATGGAACCGCCGAAGTGGCGCCGAGGGTTACGGTATATGCGTTCGTCGGCGGTGCGCTGGTTGCAGGCAAATTCGCGCCAATCGAAACCGTTGCTGTCGCCTTCGCACTGCCCGTGATCGAGCCGACATTGATGGCACGCAACTGATCGACTGGCAAAGTTGCCGTTGGAATATTACCAGCCGCATCCGCCGGAACGCCCAGCAGATACTCACCGCTGGACGAGGTGAGGAAGCCTTCGGAGTTGGTTTTGAACGAACCCGCGCGGGTGTAAAGCCGTTCAGTCCCGGTCGGGACCGAACCGTTGGCGCTAACAGCCGTGGAAACAGCGAAGAAGCCGCGCCCGGCAATCGCGATGTCGGTCGTCGAGGCCGAGGCGTTGATAAGGCCCTGCTGGTCGATTAGCGCAACCGAATTGGCGCGCACGCCGCCGGGGGCATAGGAGCCAGTTGAGCCGGAGCGCGTTACCAGCGTTTCGAAATCCGCCACACTGCGCTTATAACCAATGGTATTGGCGTTCGCGATATTGTCCGAAATCATCGCCATGCTCGAGGCTTGCGACTTCAGACCCGTTACACCCGCCTTCAGGGAGCCGTAGATGCTCATGATTCTCTCCTAGCCTCGAATGCTGCGATAAGTTCTGTGAATTAGCCGCGAACGGCCACGATTTTGTCGAGTTTAATGTAAGCGTCTTGGCCGACTTGAAGCTGAACGCCGTCTTCCGTGCTACCAATGTCTTTCACGCGGTTCACGGTGGTCAGCTTGGCGTTGATCGGGTTGCTCTTTTCATCTGTAATCAGCTTGTCGTTAGCATCGTAGCCCAAGATCGACACACTGTAGGAGCCGGGGGTGACGGGGGCGTTCTTTTCGTCGCGCCCATCCCACACCACCGACTTGCGGCCTGCACCCGATTCGATCTTCAGCACGCGCACCAACGCGCCATCGGGGCTAAAGATACGCGCTTCGGCCCGGTTTACGGCGTTCTCGAACGTGTAACCAAAGCGCGGCTTCGCGGTTTCCGTCAGCGTGATCTTGCTGGTGGGCAGGTCAATCCCCACCGCCGCGCCCTGGGCATCGACCGCGCTCATGACCAGATTGTAGGTGCCAACGGGCAGCAGCGTGCCATCGTCCTTACGGCCATCCCAGGCAATTGTGTGGCTGCCCGATTTACCGTCTGCCGCAAGAGTACGAACAGTATTGCCGTTCGAATCCTTCAGCAACGCCGTAACCGTGCTAGCGTCTTTAGTCATCCAATAGCTAATGCTGGCGGGCGATTCGACCGTTAGGGTGGAGCCTTCTGCTTCGACATTCTTGCCGATGTAGTTGGAGGCTTGCAAAACCTGCGCCGCTTGGTTGGAGGTCAGCAGCTTATCAAACTTAGCGTTCAAGTTGATTTGCTGTTCGACCTGGCTGAACTGCACCAACTGATTGGTGAACTCGCTCGAATCCGTCGGGTCCAACGGGTCTTGGTTTTTAAGCTGCGTGGTGAGCAGCTTCAGGAAATTATCGTAGGTCGAGGCCACCGAGTTACGCGAATCGATGGTTTTTTGCGATGCGCCCGTAAGCTCACTCGTGTTGGTGAACAGGCCCGCCGTTGTGCTGTTGGTGGTTGCCATGATGCTTCCTCTATTCCCCGACGGTCCCGTTAAATCCGAATATCAATCACGCCCAAGCCGGGCACGACGCTTTGTTTAATCTGGGGCGCTATTTCGGGTTCTGCCGCAGCATCCCCCTCGTCGCGCCCATTGCCCCGGCCTTGGCGGCCTTCGCGGGCAAAGCGGTTATTTTCTTGCGCCTGCTCGCGCAGGGCGAAGTTCAGCGAATTCTGCTCCGGGTTCAGCCCGGCATCGCGCAACGCCTGTTCCAACTGCCCGGCATCGCGGCGCAATTGGTCTAGCGCTTCGGGATTATCGACCAGAACCATTGCCGTCATGCGGCCATCATCCCGCACGTTCACATCAATCGTCACCCGGCCCAAATGTTCGGGGCGCAGGTCCATAATCACGCGGCCCCCGCCATTGGCAGCGGTTTCAACCAGGCGCGTGCCAACCTGCTGGATGATGGGGGTTTGATAGACCGGCGCATTCGGGCGCGCGGCGGTTTTGGCGGCAGCGGAGGCCCCTTCGGTCGCCCCTGCCGCGTTGAACACTGCCGCTGTGGCCGCGCTTGGCGCGGTAGGCTTCGGCGCATCCGGCTGGCTGGCGACGGCGCTGGTGAGCGCTTCGGCAGCGGCGGCTTTCCCCATTACGGCCTTAAACGCCTGCATGGGGCCGGACAGCGAGGCTTCGTCCCGGATTAGGGAAACTTGAGTATCGGCAAAGCGCGCGGCCAACCGCTCGCCTGCCTGGGAGCGCTCTTGCGCCCGTTCGCGGCCCCGATCTGCGGGAGATTGGTCTTGGCGCGATTGCTCTTGCCCGGTGTCGGCATCCGGCGCGGGCGCAACATCGGCAGTCGGCAAGGCAGCCAGCGTGTCGGCATCCTGCTGCGTTGCTGTATCGGCCTGCGGCTTGGGGGCGGCGGGTTTGGCTTTAGACTGCGCGTCCACCACAACCGGGGCCACGGCGGCGGTTTGCGCTTCGGCGGAGGGTTGCGCGCTTTGCGCCGTCGTCGCGTCCGTCGCCTGCTGTGCGGGGGCCGTTTCGGCAGCGGCTTGCGCCACCGTTGCAACCGTTTCAGCCTTCGGCGTTACCACCGTGAGCGCTTCGATGACCGCATTGGCGGCAGGCTGCGCCGGGGTGGCTGCTTGTGGGGCCGGGGTTTGCGGGGCCGGGGTTTGCGCCGGGGCCGGGGCTTCAGTTTGCGGGGCTGCGGTCTTCGCTTGATCCGGCGTCATCGTCGCGACAGCAGCGACAAGGGCCTCCTCCATCAGCGCGGGCGGCAGGATAACCGGGTCTTGCTGCGAAAGGTCCACATCCACCGGAACCGCTTGAACGGACCCCGCCTGCGGTGCCGGGGCGGCTTGAGGCGCAACGAGGGTTTCAACCGGGAGCGGCAGCACGGGCAGCGGCGTTGCAACAACGACCGGGGCCTCGGGCGCGCTCTCTGTCTGGGTGTTCTCTGTTGGCGCGCTCTCAGCAGTTTCTTCCGGCACCTCGGTGGATGCGGCGGTGTCGCTCATCTCGGTCGGCGTTACTGAAGCGGCGGCAGGCGTTTCGTCAGGCTTAGGCGCGGCCTCAGTCCCGGCAATATTTGCCGCCTGTTCAGGGCGGGCGGACCCTTGCGGGTTCGCAGCAGGCTTATCGTTCGGCGCTTTCGATGGTTCAGCCGCAGCGGACGCCTCTTGCTGAGGCGTCGTCGGTTCTGCTGCCGTATCCCGAACATCGGCACTCGGGTTCTTGGGCGCGTCAGGGGCGCGGTTAGCGGCCTTCGGTGCAGGCTTCTCGGCGGGGGCGGCGCGGTTGGTCGCCTCTAGCAACGACTCGAAATGACGCACAGACTCGGGCGCGGCCCGGCCTTTCACCTTCGTCGCATCGGTGCTTGCGGAAACCCCCGCGAAGCCCAGTCCTAAGCGATCTACCTGCGATGTCTTAACCGGCGTGGAAGCCATGATCTGCCATCTCCATCAGCGTTGCCCCTAGCACTGCATGTTGCGTGCCAATCTGAACAAAGCCTCTGATCCATCTGATAAATAACAGATAATTATGAGATGCGCGAGGGGAAATTAGAGAGGCGGTCTCGAAAATCCGCCGCGCGGACCGGAATCCCCCTGGCGTAACAGGCGATTCGGGAACTTCTTGCCCAGTGGAATTGTGCTAAGGCGTTGACATAAACGCTGGGGAGGGGTTGAGCAGGCCCAAAATGATATGATCGACCCACGCATCATCAAGCCGCCAATAGCGCGGCAACCGCGCTTCCACCGCCCACCCGGCCTTGATGAACGCCCGCACCGAGCCGTCATTCCCGCCGTAGCAGCCTGCATATAAACGGTTGAGGCGAAGGGTTTCAAAAGCATAGCGGGTGAGGGCGGTAATCGCTTCGGTGGCAAGCCCGCGCCCCCACACGGTTTTATCGCCAATGAGCAAGCCAATATCGCCGCGCGCGTGCTCCCGACTCACGGGGCCGAGCTTGATATTGCCAACGTGCCGCCGGTCTTCTTTCAAAAACATGCCGAGCAGCAGCGCATCGGGGTTGTCGTTCATGCTGCGAATGAAGCCCGCTAGGCTTTCCGGCGTGTGCTGCCCGAAGCGCGCTTCAAGAAACCGCAGGATTTCGGCATCCTGCATCCAGCTTAAATAGGGGCCACTGGCGGCGGTTTCATCGAGCACGCGCAGCCAGAGTTGCGGAGTTTCGAGAGCGCCCGTGACCATCATCGCCGTTATCCTATCGCCGCAACACATGGCCGCAGCCCAGCAGATACTGGCGCAGCTTTACGATATTATTATCGGAGAAAACCAGCATCGTGCCTAGCCCCAGCGCCTCCACTCCCGCCGCCATTGCGGCATCGAGGTGATCGAGGGTTCCGGCCCCGCCTTCCAGAATAATCGGCACCGACACGGCATCGGCAATCGTGCGATATAGCTCAAGATCGAAGCCCGCCCGCGTGCCTTCCCGGTGAACCGCCATCAGCCGAATTTCGCCCGCGCCGCGATCCACCGCTTCCTTCACCCACGCGACCGGGGTTCGATCTGCCACGATCCCGCCCGTCCGGTAATCATAGAGAGCGTAAGTGCCGCTCTCATCCTGGGTTACATCCAACCCCAGCACCACGGCTTGCGCGCCAAAGCGGCGGGCGACGGTATCGAGCAACGCGGGCGTATCGAGCGCAGGGGCGCAGAAAGCCAGCTTATCGGCCCCCGTGTGCATCGCTTTTTGGGCGATATCGAAGCTCGTAAGCCCGCCGCCCAACGTAAGCGGCATCGTGCATTCTTCGGCGACTTTGGCGAACGCGATAAAATCTGGCGCGCGGCCTTCGCGGCTGGCGTCGATATCGACCAGCAACACTTCGTCGGCATCTTGGGCGGCGTGCGCGCGGGTAATGCTGGGTGGGTTGCCCGCGTCCCGATGCTCGCCATAGCGAACGCCTTTCACAAGGCGGCCCTGGCGCAGCAGCAACGTGGGGATTAGGCGGCGGGTGAGCATGAAGCGGCTAAACTTTCCAGCGCATGAAATGAGCGATGAGCTTTTCGCCCTCAACCTGGCTTTTTTCCGGGTGAAACTGCGTGGCGAACACGGTTTCGGTGCGAATGGCGGCAGGCACCAAGCCCTCGTACTCGGCTTCCCCCGCGATAACCGCCGGATCAAGCCCGCTCATTTCATAGGAATGCGCGAAATAATAGAAGGTGTCGCGGTCCAGAATGCCCGGCGGCGGCGCGGCCCCGCCTGCGGGCTTATGCACCTTGTTCCAGCCCATATGCGGCACCCGGCGGCCCGGTTTTTCTTCCAGCCGCGTGACTTTGCCCGCCACCCAGCCAAGGCCCTGGTGAACGCCATATTCGTGCAGTTCTTCCGCGAGAAGCTGCATGCCAACGCAGATGCACAGCATGGGGGCACCGCGTTTGCGCACGGCTTCGTTCAGCGCTTCCACATAGCCGCCCGCGCGCAAGCGGTCCATTGCGGTGCCAGCAGCACCAACGCCGGGCAGCAGAATACGATCCGCCTGAAGCAAATCCTCCGGCCCCCGGCTAAGATCGGCATCCCAGCCCGCCCGCCACACGGCTTGCTTTACCGAGGCGATATTGCCCGCGCCATAATCGACGATAATAAGGTCACTCATCGGCTGGGTTCTCCGGGAAAGAGGGCGCTATTTTGCCGCTTCCGGCAGTTTGCCCATCGCCACGGCCTCTTGCCAACGGCCATAATCCCACGGAACGTCGGTATTGCAGTTGCTCTGGCAACTCTCGCAACTCGGCATCACGCGGGGGGCCACCACGTGCGGTTCCACGAGATCCATGAAATGCTGTTCGTCGATACCCAGAATATCGAGGAAAATATCAAGGGCGGCGGGGCGCTTGCCATCATACTCCGCCACCAGCTTTTCAGCGGTTTCCCGGTCCATCCGGTGATTGCGAATATCAATGGAGGTTACGTGGGTGGTGCGCCCGAACCCGCGCTTCAGCCACTTTATATAATCGCGCACGCCCTGCACGAAGCACTCGATTTTCTCGTAATCATACTCCGGCGGCACGCCTTCTACCTGATCGCCCTTCCAATCCAACTCCCGCTTGATGATATCGACTTGGCGACGCACGTCCCACGGCACAAAATGCCCCAAGAAGACCGACTTCACCCCAAGCTTCCGCAAATCGCGCGCCGGGGGGAAGGTGAAGGGCTTCAGGTCGCGCAACGTCACCGGATAGTCCGAAACGCTATTATCCAGCATCCCCAGCATATCTTCGGCATTGATGCCCAGGTTGATAACGCGGTTAAAGCGGCGCTCGTCGTGCTCTTCCACGTCATGATAGCCGTAGAAGGAGCTATATTCCGAACTCGGCTCGCCCCAAAACACCAGCGGCACTTGGTGGCGCAGGGCTTCCCACATGGGGAAGGAGAAAATGCCCGTGTGGCAGTGCCAGCAAAAATCGCCTCGGCGCTTCAGCGCCTCATACATCAGCTTGCGGACGACCTGCCAGTTGGGCGTGAATTTAACGATGTCACAGCCCAGGCGGCGCAGCGCCTTTAGGCAATTCTCTTCAATGGTGGGGCGCATGAAGCCGTGATCGAACCGCACCACGAGGCACTTCAGTTTTTTAACCGTCACCAAATACCACAGCGTAAACGCCGAATCCTTCCCGCCAGAGAACGGTACGATGCAGTCGTAATCATGCTTGCCACGGTATTGCTCGATCAGCGTATCGAGATCCTGGCCGCGTTGGCCCCAATCAATCTCATCCTGCTTCACTTCGATCTGACGGCAGACGGAACAGACGCCCTGTTCGTCAAAGCCCAAGGTTTCGGCGGTTTCGGGCATTACGCAGCGGCTGCAATAACGCATGGGTCTAGCAACTCCCTTATCCGATACGGAAGGCGTATCGGCTTCGCACTCCCCATCTAGCGGGCAGGGGGGCGGGAAGGCAAGGGGTGCAATACGCCCCGTTAGGTTCTTTGATCTAAACGCAGCTCTCGGCTGGCCTTTATATCGGCATCTTTGGGCGCGGGATCACCCTTACCCGCAGCCTTCGCAATCTGCTGGGCGTAGCTGGCCGCTGCCTGCGACGGAAACTGCACGATCAACGCCCCGCTAGATGTATCGAGAATCGTCACGAAAAACCGCCGCAAATCAGGATCGAACCGCCCCTGCACTGTTACGCCAAAATCATCCGGCTTGGGTTCTGGGGCTGCGCTCTTCTTCTTCTCGGCCTCCTGGCTTGCAGGGGCAGGGCGGGCGGCGGCGCGCGTCGAATTTTCCGGTCGAGACGATGCCGTTGTCGATGTCGTTGCCGAATCCATTGCCAAACCCTCCTAAAGCATTACAGCCAACCGCCGAAGACCGTCTCCTCAACACCCCCGCCAATCATTTCATCAGCATGTCACAGTCGCAATTTACATCAAATTCGCGCTTTTGCGAAGGGGTATATATAAGGTGTAGGGATTCGCGGAAATATGCCATTTTCTGCCATCCAGCCATCCAGGAAAAATACCCCAAGCACAACACCACGGTAAAATTTACCTATTGAATCGGCCTAAAACTAAGGTAGTGTGAAACCAGCATCGCAAAAAGCGGTGTTATCCATCTCTAGTCTCCAGAAGGGGAAGATACTATGGCTTATTCGACCAATGTCACGCTGAGCACCTCCGTTCGCACCAACCTGCGCGCTCTGCAAAACACTCAAGCGGCTGTGGACGTTACAAACAATCGCCTGAACACTGGTAAGAAGGTCAATACGGTCGTTGACGATGCCGTTGCCTTCTTCTCAGCGAAGGCTTTGGATGATCGCGCTTCCGATTTCAATGATCGTAAGGCCAACATCGATCAATCTATCAGCACTGTTAACGCTGCTTTGACGGCTACGGCGGCCATCGACTCGCTGATTAAGCAGTTGAAGGGTATTGTTACTTCGGCAAAGTCGGCAACGGCTACCGAACGCGGTACATTCCAAACGCAGTATAACACTGTCAAAACGCAGATCGATCAGCTCGTTACGGATGCGACCTACCAAGGTCTGAATCTCGTCAGCAATTCGACATCGAAGCTGACGACGCAGTTCTCTGATCGTTCGGCTAGTCGTTTGGATATTACTGCCCAGCGTTTGACGACCTATGGTGTTCAATCGGCTCAGCAGCTTTTGACCGGTGCTGCTGCATCGATTGCTTCTAACATCATTCTGGGCGGTGCTGCTGGCCTCTATCAGGTCACGATCGTGAGTACGGGAACCTCGACGACTCAGTTTGCCAAGTACGGTAACTTCAGCATTGCTGCCGCCGCGACCAGCGTTCAGTTCAGTAACGCTAACATTTCGCAGACGTTCAATGCTTCGATTACCCGTTCTACAAATGTGCAGTTTACGAACACGTTCCTTGATGTGTCGGGTCTGAACATTTTTGCAGGGTCGAACATCTTCATCTTCGTTGACTCGCAAACGACGGGTTCCAACGCTGTTACGACGATCTCGACTGGTACGCAGTGGTCGGCTGCCGCCTTTGATCCCAGTGCGGGTTTGGCTAACGATCAGTTCACGCAGGCCCTCGACTATCTTCTGTCCAGCCTCGATACTTCGATCTCGCAGAATAACTCGGCTTCGAAGGCATTGGGTACGAGCGTTGCTATCCTGAGCACGCGCCTTGAGTTCACGAAAGAATACGTGAATAACCAGAAGGAAGGCGCTGGTAAGCTGACATTGGCCGAGACGAACGAAGAAGGTGCGAACCTTGTTTCGTTGCAGACCCGCCAGCAGCTTGGTATTCAGGCTCTGTCCTTTGCTGGTCAGTCTGAGCAGTCTGTTCTGCGTCTGTTCGGCTAGTCTTCAGCGTAAAACTAAAGTGTATTGGAAAGGGAAGCTTGCTTCCCTTTCCTTTTTTTTGAGAGATAATCATGAAATTTTTAACGACTGAAAAAAAACTCTATAATAAAAATAGAAAGATTTTACTTAAATACTACCCTGGATTGATTGATATTCTGAGCCGTGAATTTCCGTCAAATATAGATCTGTTTAGACAAGACGATCAAATTGACGTTTTGGTAAATGGCGCGCGTTTCTATGGTGTCGATTATCGCGTTTTTGCGAGCGATCAAATGGAAACATTCATTGCTAGCCCAAGTTACGGTGAAGGTGGAAAGCCAGAGTCCTCTAAGGAACGCACGCCTACCTATGAAAAAATATTCTCTAAATTTTATAAAGCTCTCGCATCCGCTGATTTAACGTTGAATGAAAACCGCGAGCGTCCCGACGCTTCGACCGCATTTATTTTTGGTCTTGGGCTAGGTGATCATTTACACCAAATCTATATTCAAACACAGTGCCGCTATCTTGTTGTTTTTGAACCCGAACCTTTTTTATTGAAATTATCAATGTACTTTACGGATTGGACCCGCATTCTCAAGATAGCAGAAGATCGGATTTTTTTCTTTTTCCAAACGAATCCCGAGATTGCTTTCAATGAAACACGTATTATTTTACGCGGCTTAAATATTGGTTTGCAAGTTTTAATTTATAAATATCAGCATTATACATCGACACATCTATCGGCGATAAGAAAATATTTTGATGATAAGGTTCATACATTATATGACGGGCTGGGATTTTATGACGATGAGAAGGTAATGCTACGAAATCATCTTCTTAATGCGTATGGCGATGAGTGGAAGCTTTGTACTCAAGCCAAAAAAGGGCATTTAATTGGTGCTGTTATCGTTGGTGCTGGGCCTTCTCTTAATAATGATATTGAGTGGCTTTTAGAAAACAAAAATAAACTTGTCATTTTTTCTGGAGGTTCAGCCCTTCCATCCTTATTAAAGCATAATATTGTCCCCGATTTTCATGTTGAGATTGAAAATATAGCGATGAATTATGAACTTCTTGAACCTTTGGCGAGGGAGTATGATTTACGTGATGTTATTTTAGTATCATCTTCAACGATGGACACTAAATCCACTCGCCTATTTACACGGCGGTTATGGTTCATGCGTGAAGGTGTTATGGCGTCACAGGTGTTCAGGCCCGATCAAGAAACCCTGATATGGCAAAATCCGACTGTTGTTAACACAGCTCTTTCGGCGGCTTTGGCGTTCGGCTTCAGAAATATTTTGATGTTAGGGGCTGATTTCGGTACGCGTGACCGTAATGTCCATCATTCAAAGGGAACAGCCTATGAGTCTCATAAAGACCTAAAGAAGGTTGAGTTTAAGTTTCCAGATGTTATTTCTGCAAACTTTGGTGGCCAAGCCTATACAAATATACATTATATAAACGGTATATTGGCTATAGCTATTCTTCTTAAGCATTATCGCCAAGCCCGCACATTCAACGGCTCTGATGGTGCCTTAGTGGAAGGATGCTTCCCGGTTCGTGCAAAGCGCTTCAAAACGAACCTAGATGTATCAGATAAAAAACAGATAACAGAATGGATCTATGAGAAATCTGGAACAGTTGATTGGTCTCAAAAATACGATCAAGATTTGATTGAATTTTTAGAAAATAATTTTGAAGATTATTTCAAAAAACTTATGCTGGGATATAAAAAGTCTTTGAACAAAGGTAAAAAAGATTTTTTAATATTTCTTTCGGAGATTTATTTAGAAACGGGTCGCATTGAGCAACCCTTCTCTTTATTTAACCCTATGATAAATGGAAGTATTAATACTTTTACAATGCTTCAAATGTATTATTGGAGTCGCGTGCCTATTGAGCAAAAGCATCAGTATGAACGGATTTGCCGCCGTCAGTGGCGTAGCTTCTTCAATATCATCAGGAAGGATTTTTTAGAGTTACTAAAGTCTATTCGGCAAGAATTGCCCCTTGTGCGGCCGGAGTTGTTTGACGATAAAGGCATTCTGATTGTTGAAGCCAAATCGAGCGCGCAAAATGCTGAATGATAAGTCGATCCTGGTCACGGGCGGTACGGGTTCCTTCGGGAAGCGTTTGGTTCGCACCATCCTGTCGCGTTACAAGCCGCGCCGCCTGATTGTGTTCAGCCGCGATGAGCTGAAACAGTTCGAGATGCAACAGAGCTTCCCCGATAGCCGCTTCGATTGTATGCGCTATTTTCTGGGAGACGTGCGCGATAAGGATCGGTTGTACCGCGCCTTCGATGGTGTCGATGTGGTTATTCATGCCGCCGCCCTTAAGCAGGTGCCAGCGGCGGAATATAACCCAATCGAGGCGATCCGCACCAATGTGCTCGGGGCCGCCAACGTGATTGATGCGGCCATTGATAAGGGCGTACAGCGGGTCGTGGCGTTGAGCACCGATAAGGCGGCGAACCCGATTAACCTGTATGGGGCCACCAAGCTCTGTTCCGATAAGCTGTTCATCGCGGCGCGTTCATACTCGAATGACCGCACGCGCTTCTGCGTGGTGCGTTACGGCAATGTGATCGGCAGTCGCGGCAGTGTCGTTCCGGTGTTCTTGCGCCAGAAGGAAGCCGGGTCCGTAACCATCACCGACGAGCGGATGACGCGCTTTGTGATTACGCTGGATCAAGGCGTTCAGTTCGTGATCGACTCGTTGGAGCGGATGCAGGGCGGCGAGATTTTTGTGCCGAAGATTCCCAGCGTCGGCATTAACGATATTGCCGAAGCCATTGCGCCCGGCTGCCCGCGCCACACCGTTGGCATTCGCCCCGGCGAAAAGCTGCACGAAGTGATGGTTGCGGAAGATGATGCGCGCAACACAATCGAATTCGCCAATCATTTTTCGATTTTGCCGGATGCTGCCGCGCTGGAAAACCCGGTTTTCACGCAAAATGGCCTCGGCATTCGCTGTGCGGAAGATTTCCGCTACTCAAGTGATCGAAATGATGTTTGGGTAGATGCCCCTGGCTTCGATCGCTTGTGGCAAGACGAGCAGAATAGCGAAGCGCAGTCGCTTTAAGCTGGAGAACGATGATGCCGCTTAAGATGACGCTAAAACCCGGCGAACGCATTATTGTGAATGGTGCCGTGTTGGAAAATGGCGGCCATGAAGCGCATCTGGTGTTTCTGAACGATGCCGCTTTCATGCGGGAGAAAGATATACTCAGCGAGGCCGATGCTTCAACACCGGCTGCCCGTGTTTATTTCGCGCTTCAATGTGTGTATATTTTCTCTGAGCGGCGCGAGCATTACAGTGCTCTCCTGGCAGAGTTTCTGGCCGATTATTTGGCGGCAGCGCCAAGTTCCTTGGAATTGATCGAGCGTATTCAAAAACTCGTTGAACAGGGCGACTATTATCAAGCCCTTAAGACCGTGCGTGCGCTGATCGCGCATGAAAGAGAGAGGTTGGAGCATGTCAGTGCCACCGTCGAAAGCCTATCCAACCCGCCCCCCGGCGGGGAACCCCGTACAGACGCTGGCCTGGGGGTTGATCCAAGCCGCGAAGCGACTGGATGACGCTCAACGGCAGCCCGACGATAAAGACGGATTGCTGGCCGCCGCGCGGTTGAATTGGAAGCTCTGGACCATCATTCAGGCCGATGTGCTGGATGACGAGAGTTTGTTGCCGCTTGACGTGCGCCAAAACCTTCTAAACCTCTCCAATTTTATTGATAAGCATACGATTGGCTTTATTACTGAGCCAGACGCGCAGAAAATACCAACCCTGATCGAGATTAACAAAAATATCGCGGCAGGGCTGTTCGACTCGCTGCGATTAAAGCCTGAAGCTGTGCCAGAAACCGAACAATCGGGGGCGCAACCTGCCGCTATCCCGACAAATGAAAAAATAAGCACTAGTGCTTAAAAGTTTCAGAAAGACGATATCATGACCGTGATTGAAACCGTTTCGACCGACCAGGAAGCCGCTCTGCTACAGCACCTGCGAACGGCGATGGATGCTTTGCGCGCGGGCGATATCGTTTTAGCGGCAAACGAAGCGGATAGTGCGCGCGTTCTAGGGCAATCTGCGCGGGTGCTCATGGTTTTCGCGGCGATTTCTCATGCTGTTGGTAGAGATGCCGATGCTTTGGCGATGCTTGATCAAGCAATGACTCTAGAGCCGAGCGTTGGCAACTATCCTGACGCTATGGCGGCGATTTATTTGAAGTTAGGCCGTAAAGCCGATGGTCTGTTTAATCTGAAACTTGGCACGCATTTATCACCCGACCCGATTTTAAGTGAAATTTTTGGCGATTATTTCGGATCAATCAAATCTATATTTGATAGTTTTATTGAAAATAGACCCCTCAAAACGGCAAAACTGCTGATAGACCAAGGAATGTATTCTGCTGCGCTTAGACAGCTAGAAACCTTTATTGCTGTATCTGGCGGTGATATTGACAGCTTCGCGCTCACGGCAGAATCGGCGCTTCGATTGGGCAATACCCGCGATGCCGAAGTGGCGCTAGAAGCGCTACGCGCCCTAAATGAGGAAGACGAGCGCTTGCTCGATCTGGAGTTTAGGTTGTCTGTATTGAAAGGCGATGAGGTTGATATAAGACAGAGTTTTTCTAAGCTCCCAGCAGGCGTGAATTTTCAACAATCCTATCTTCGGTCTCGGGCAATGGTGGCATCGCCTTATTTCGAGGTAGCCGATATTAAGAACATGCACCAGACAATTAGTAAGTTGGTGCCGTCTATTTCAGATCTTGATCCACCGAATTTTAATTCTTCTGCGGATTTGATGTCGATAGGTTTTTTTGTTTCTGGAATCGATCCTACCTTGGAGAGCTTGATTTTAGCCCTCAAGGATAGAGCTAAGATTAAGATTTATTGTCTTGGAACAGGGCACTCGCCCAGTCAGCAGCGCTTGAAAAACGCGATTGATGATTGGAGAGATGTTGCGTCGATTGACGATGCAACGCTCACCGAAATGGTTCGGTATGACGATGTTTCGATATTGTTTGATTGTGCCATTCTGGGGCCATTTTCTCGCCCTGCTGTTGTTCGGGCGCGCGTCGCTCCTGTTCAGATTGTTTGGCAAACAGATGATGGTTATGATGACCCTGCCAGCTATGATTATCGCCTAACGGATAAGGCTTTGGAGCCGAAGGCTGATGGCGCGCGCGTTCTGCACCTCGACGCCTCTCTGCGCTACCCTTTGCCGCCCGCAGAATTGATGGGGCGGGTGACTGAGCTGCGTTTACAAAATACAAAGCGTGAGGAGGGTGGGGCTGGTCAAGTTCGTCTTCTCGCCCCCCATGCCCCTACAGCTATATCCCCGGCGCTGTTAGCGATATGGTTGGATATACTTGTATCCGTTCCAGAAGCGACATTAACATTCATTGCTCCGACAGATCTAAATGATGCTTTTGTTCAGCGCATTTTGATGGCTGCTGAGGAAAAATCGGTGGCCGATAGAGTGGATCTGATTGATCCATCCGTGTTTATGGCTTCCCGTCATGATGTTCTCTTGGACGCTGATCTTATCTTAGACAGTTTTCCGCGAAATAACTTTGATGCAATGACAGAAGCACTGTGGATTGGGTGCCCGATTCTGACCATTGCGGGCGACCAGCCTTATAAATCTCTCTCGGCGTCCTTGGCGCAAAGCGCGGGCCTGCTAGAGTTGATTGCTCAGGATGAGGCCGATTACCGTGCGCGGGCAATTCGACTGGCAACGCAGTCTAAAGAGCGCAAAGCGCTGAAAACTAAACTGAAGCAAATGCATCAAACTTTAACGCTCTCCGCCTATGAAAAAACGGCAGAGGAGCTGTTTCAAAAATTAGATGCGCTTTGGCGGGAATGGTGTAAGCTAACGTCTTAGGTATGTTATCAGCAGAAAGCTGGAGGCTGAAATGGCAACGACACCCTTCTCGACGTTCACCTTCGGTGATGCAATGATCAGGCAGAGCCAGAATACGGCGCGCTTGTCTTTCGAGATACAGTTCCGGGCTGTAAAGCGGCGTCTTGACACTGAGACGAACGCTAAAAAAGAAATCTATAATAATATGGATACGACAATTGAACCTCAGTTAGGGGATTTGCGTCGTCAGCGGAAGGCTGCTGAAGCTCAAAAAGTGAGCATGGAAGATTACCTGGGAAAATCTCGGACGAATATTAAAAAATCAACAGATTTTCTTAATAAACTTTTGCCAAAACTAGCTGATGCATCCATAAGTGCCTCACCAACGGCTGAGGCGGAATTCAATAGTTTAAGAGATCAGCTCAACAACGCGCTGAAGACTTTTATTCCTAATAATAACTTCGAGAATAGTCTTCTCGATAAAACAACCAAGTTAAAATCATCTGCTAACCCGTCTGGGATTGCTGATTACGCGAGCTTTGGCTCCTCTTTGGCGCGTCAACAAGCAGTTGGTGTTTTCGTTTCGACGAGTTCAGATGGTATCGAAGTCAACGTGGGTTTGTCGCGAGGGTTCGGTGAAACTCTAGGGTTGTTGCGGCAGAAATTGACCCAGGATTTTGACTTTGCCAAGGCAAAGCAAGTGCAAGCGGTCAGCAAAATGAAGGAGATAGATAAGGCGATTGATAAGAAAGTCGCTGTCGAGAAATTAGACGTGTTAAAAGATATTCAAAAGATGGAAAAAGATCAGAAAAATACCTTGAAATCGCTTTCCCTGAATTTTGAGTTTTCGCAGGCTAATTCTGAAATTCTGGCTGACCGAAATAGTTTCAACACTCCTGAAAGGGGTTCTGTTGTGAATCTTATTACGGGAGCACGAGCAAATCTCAATAAAATTAAAAAAGGCTCAATGATGAATATGTTTATTTAAGGTAGATATTTTTAAGGTTTAATTTGAACGTGTTTTACTAAACGTGTCTGTGTTCACCTAGTTTTCCGTTGTGCCACCATTTTTTCCGATGGCCTGGGAGTATGATACAGCTTGGTGCCTATCGGGCATAAGATGTACACGCAATTGTTGTGTCCTGGGACTTCTAGGTCCATTTTCGTAATTTTCCCGCCACTCTCCTTAGTAACTGCGGGGTATAAATGTTAGACTACGAAAAAAAAGTTGCTGAAGCGCTGGAAGCTAAAAATCCAGCACTCGCTCTTAAAATTCTTGAAAAAATAGATCCTTCAAATTTACCGCGACAACTTTATTACTCTTTGCGCGGCGAGATTTTTACGCATCAAATATTGTTTGATCGCGCAGTCTTAGAATACCAAAAGGCCGTAGCATTTTCTCCTAACTTTGCCCCTGCCTACAATGGCTTAGGAAATGCCCTGATTGAACTTGCCGACTATGATCGCGCTTTAGCGGCATTCGATCAAGCGGTGCAATTGGCTCCCGACGTTGGGGAGTTTGCTTTTAATCGCGGTCAGTTGCGGTTATTGCGCGGCGATTGGTCTGGTGCCAAGGCTGATTATGAGCGCCGCCTGCTAAGCCCCAGTTTTCAGGTCCATGCCGATATTGCGCGCCGTCCTGCGTGGGTTGGTTCTGCCGTCGCGGGGCAACGGGTGCTTCTCTATTGGGAGCAGGGCCACGGCGATACGCTTCAGTTCGTGCGCTATGCTCACCGGCTAGAAGCCCTCGGTGCGCGGGTCATTATTGAGGCACAGAACCCGCTCTTGCGGCTGCTGCGGGTGAGTTTTCCTTCGGCTGAGGTTATTGGGAGCGGCGATGCGCTGCCTGAATTCGATCTTCGCGCGGCGATTCCGTCGTTGCCGTGGATTTTTGGAGAGCTACCGGGGGCAGTTTACGCGCCTACGCCTTATCTTACGGCTCCCGGCGAGGTCGCTCCCCTCGGTCTGGTTGCGGGGCGGCCCTGTGCGGTTGGTCTCGTCTGGGCCGGAAATCCGAATCATATCAATGACAAGCAGCGCTCTATGTCGCAAGAAACGATGCTAGAACTCACTAAAATCAGTGGTTTCACTTGGTATTCCCTGCAAGTGGGGGCGTCGGACAAGGCCAAACGGGCGCTGGCGCGGGCGAGTGCCACCGATCTTACACCGGGCCTTGCCGATTTCGCCGATACGGCAGCCGCCATTCTCGCGCTTGATCTGGTGATCACGGTTGATACGTCGGTCGCGCATCTCGCAGGCGCGCTCGGTAAGCCCGTATGGATTCTGCTGCCGTTTGTGCCAGATTGGCGTTGGCTGCTGGACCGATCCGACAGCCCTTGGTATCCGTCCGCGCGGCTATTCCGTCAGCCGAAGCGGGGGGATTGGGCCAGCGTGCTCAAGGAGGTTAAGCGGGCGCTGACCGAGTTTCGCGATCAGCGCGGCGCAAACAGCGCGGCGTAAACTATGTCCACTTCCGCTCCGGCATTGAGATACTGGCGCACGCGGCGACCGTCTGGGACCATCCCCGATTTTTCCATGATGCGCTTCATGCCGATGTTAGTGTCGAGCGTGCCTGCGGTTACTTTCCGCAGCCCGGCCTCGGTGAGCAGCCAAACGCAAACGGCGTTCCAGGCTTCCAGCCCGTAACCGCCGCCCCAGCAGGAGTGCTCGCCAATCATAATGCCCACATCGGCCAGCTTATTCGGCGCGTCCACATAGGCGTTGATATTGCCGATATGTTGGCCGGTATCCTTCCGCAGAATGGCCCAGAGGTAGTTGGATGATCCCGCAAAGGAGGCCACATAGTCCGCACAGCCTTCCAGCGTGAAGGTGCGGTAGCGGTTCTCACTATATTTCACGACTTCGGGGTCGTTCAGCCAGCCCACATAGGCCGGCGTAACATAGGCTTGCGAATAGGGATCGACGATTAGGCGCTCGGTATCGAGGCGACGGGGCGGCACGCTCATCGTGTCAGTCTCCTAAGAGGCGATCGTTTGGAGGAAGGCGAGGGCGCGGGGCAGTGAGGGTTCGGGGCGCAAATCATTGCCCTGGCCTGCGGTCAGCAGCGTTGGCAGCATCCTGCTAAGTGCCGGGCGCGTGATGGCGGCAGGGGTAACGCCGGAGGCAATCGTCGGCAACCACGCGCCTTCTGCCGCGCGTGGCAGAATCGCTAAAGTCGGGCGGCCCAGCAAGGCGGCTTCGTACAGCAGCATCGTCGTCATCCCGCACACAAGATCGCAGGCGAAAACCATTTCCAACGGCGTTCCGGCTTGGCTGATACCGTCGAATTCGTCCAGCAGCGGGCCAAACTCCGCGCGCGTGTTCTTCGGGTGCAGGCGTAGTAGCCGATAGGGGCGCGGGTTCAGCGTGGCGCTTGCGTCCAGAAAGGCTTCGATAACGATGCCCGTGCGGTCGTCGCGCCCGCCGCGCCCGTCCAGGCTGTAGTCCGGCGACCAGCGGTACTGGTCCGGGTCGAGTCCGCCAGAGATTTCGGAGAGGAAGACCAGCAGTTTCTGGCCCTTCGGCACATCGGGCAGCAAGCGGCGGCGGACGGCGGCAACGCCCTCTTGCTCTAGTGTTGCGCGTAAGGCGAGGACGGTATCGAAATGCGGGTGGCCGACACGGCCAATCCTCTCGGGCGGAAAACCAAGCTCTTCATAATGCCGGGCGGTGCCATCGTCCGTTACCAGCAGCCAATCGGGCGCGTGGGCGAGTGGATCGCGCGTTTCGCCGCGAAAGCGGGCAGCGGCATTGGCGGGGAAGTCGATCATGCCGACGGACGGAATGTCGCGTACTTTGGCTTGACGCACGAGATCATGGGCGGCGGTTTGCAGATTCTCGGAAGTGCCAATCAGCAGCACCTCGGTATCGTCGGGCAAGTCGGCGGTTGGCCCGTTAATCACCTGAGCGGGTTGAACCCCGCGTGCGTCCAGATAGGGCCGCAGGGCCGGGGCAGTCCATAGGGTTGCACCGAGCGGAGCCAGCAGGGGGAGCGCATAATTGGCCGCGCCGGGGTCTTCAACGAAAACCAACACTTTAGCCATGAGCCACCTCGATTGTTGCGCCACTTGCCGCAAGCGAGGTTTCGAGCGCGGCAACCACGCGCTCCACCTGCACGGCACTGTCGCCCGGCGACCACAGCGGCGCGCGCCCCGCGACGGCTTCGGCAAGATTATCGTACACCTGCCAGAGGGCGTTTCCCACCGTGGTTGGTAGAAGCTCTGGCGCATCGCTGGCAATCTCCCGCTCGCCGCGCATGGCCCGATTGTCGCGGCGGGGGGCGAGGGCGAAGGTTAACCCCTCCTGCCACACGGACAAGCGGCCTTCGCTCCCCCAAAAATCGAAGCCATTCTCGCGGTAATCCCGGAAATCGACGGGTTGAGCCAACACGATTTCTCCGCCCGCAAGAAAGAGGGCAAAGCGCAGATCGAAGTCCCCCGGCAGTGGCAAATGCCGGCTAGGGATGGCGGGGCCAAGGGCCTGCACCGCCGTAACCTCCCCCAGCAGCATCCGGGTGAGGTCAATCATATGAAAGCCATTATTATGCAGGCCATTGCCATAGATCAGCGTTGCCGCCTGCACGCGCCCGAGCTTCTCGGTAAGTAACCCGCCTGCCAAGCGGCGCAAGGTTTCATCGGCGCGGCGCCAGATGTTGACTTGTACGATCACGCTGCGGGCGCGCGCCATTGCTATCAAGGCGTCCCCTTCGGCCAGCGAGGGGCCGAGCGGCTTTTCAACGAGAATGGCTTTAACCGAAGGGAACGGCTCCAGGGCGGCAGCGCGTAGCGTGGGCGGCGTTGCGATTACGAGGCAGTCGGGGGCATAACCCGCAGCGGCGGCTTCGGTAACAGTGGCGAAGCTCTGCGAGATGCCCCAGCGTTCAGCGGCCCGCGCCCGTGCTTCGGCAGACGGGTCGATCACACAATCCCAGGCGAAACCGGGGTGTTCGGCCAGAACCTGCGAATGGGCCGCATAGCGGTAGTACTGCGCCATAATCAAATCTTCGGCATAGGTATCGGCCATTTTTCCGAAGCCGATGAGGGCCGTTCGCAACCTTGCCATCCGCAGGCTCATCGCGCGGCTTTTTCGATGCAGTGGCGGTTGATTTCGGCCAACTCCGGCTTGCGCTTCAGCAAATCAATCAGCACGGGCAGGCCGAATACCGGGCCGTGCGTTGGCATAAGGTCGGCATAAACCGCGCGGATGAAGGCGAGGTCTTCGGCATAATCCAACTGGCAGCGCAGGCCGGGCCAGCGCACCGAGGCCGGGGCGAGCAAGTGGATACAGCGGTAAAGGTCTGGGTTTTCGTAGAAATAAAGCGTGACGTGCTCCCGCACAGCCGCATCTGTGATCCGCGCGGCAACGTCTTGCAAAGCGGTTAGGCGATAGACCTGAACGTCGGTGCCTGCCGGGTAGCTTTCGATGCGGGCGTTCGTAAGAATATCGCACGGATTAGCCAGAAAGCTCTCGACACCAAGGTCGATCACCTCCGGGTCGAGCAGCGGGCAGTCCCCCGTGATTTCGACGACAATATCGCTAGCAAGCGCGCTTTGCGCTTTCGCAACCCGGTCCAACACATCTTCTTCACTGCCGCGAAAGAGGGCAACGCCATAGGCGCGCGCCCATTCGGCAATCGCATCATCGCGCGCGTCGGTGGAGGTGGCGACGACAATATCGGTCAGGGTTTTGCAGGCGCGCAAGCGGTCCACCAGCCGCGCGAGGGCGGGTTTACCGTGAATATCCATCAGCACTTTTCCCGGCAGCCGGGACGATCCCATACGGGCTTCGATGCTGGCAATAATGCGCGGGGTCATCCTATTCGGCGGCTTGCTGAACGAGTTTGTGGCGTTGGCCGTGAACTTTTCGGATACCCGCGATGATAGCGTCGATATCAGCTTCGGTTAAATCGTGCGCGCAGGTCTCGAACGCCAGTAGCCGGGTGAAGTGCATCTCTTCCGCCACGGGGCATAGGCCTTTGCCATAGGACCGGTTGGTGAGGGTAAAGGGGAAATGGTCGCGGCCCATCGCCATACGCTTTTGAAAAGCGGGCAGCAGGTACAGCGGGCGCACGTAGCCTTGATAGATTGGCACGCCTTCGGCAGCCAGCGCCTTCACCATCACCTCCCGCGACACGCCAAGGACGGCAGGATCAATCTTCGGTGTCCACACATAATAGACGTGGCGGGTGCCGGGGCGCTCCACGGGCGTGGTGAAGCCTTCCAGATTCTGCGTGCCTTCGGTGAGCCGATGGGCGATGTGAACGCGCTTGCCAATGAGTTGTTCCGCCCGCTCAAGCTGCACGATACCGACGGCAGCCGACAGTTCGGTCATGCGGTAGTTGAAGCCGATCATGTTCGAGAGATCGTCATGCTGGATTGGTTCGACGATGTTTTCTGCGTGGTTACGGATCATCTGCATCCGCAGCGCCAACCGATCATCGTCGGTCACGCACATGCCGCCTTCGCCGGTATGGATGTGCTTATGGTAGTTGAGACTGAACACACCAATATGGCCGATAGTACCGGCAAACTTACCGTTTTCGGTCGCGAACGGCCCTTGGGCATTGTCTTCGATCAGAACAATGCCGTGTTTATCGGCCAGTGCGCGCAAGTCGTGCAGGCGGGCGGGGTGGCCGAACAGGTTTACCACCACGATGGCCTTGGTTTTCTCAGTAATATTGGCTTCAACCGAAGCGATATCGAGGCAAAAGGTCTCCGGTTCAATATCAGCGAACACGGGAATGCCGCCGTAGATCAGCGGGCCGACGGCGGAAGCCGACATGGTATAAGGCGGTACGATCACCTCGTCGCCCGGCGACAGGCCCACGGCCCCAAGGGCGGCGTAAAGCCCAGACGTGGCGGAGTTCACGGACACGCAGTGCTTGACCTCAAAGGCTTTCGCCCACGCGGCTTCAAATTCCTTAATCTTCGGCCCGCCCAAAAACTCATCGCCCCAGCTTCCGTAGAAGCCAGACAGGCAGTCGCTTTCCACGACGGCTTGAACAGCAGCAACCTCCCCTGGCCCCATCGTGCGGAACGGCTTGAAGGGGGTGGAAATGCTGGGGCTGCCGCCCAAAAGTGCAAGCTCGGTCATGGTCGATCCTTAGCCCAGAACAGAATTATATTAAAAATCTAGCACGCGCGGCTGACCTGTCCAATGCAGGTGATACAGAATTTCGGAAACATCGCTTCTCCCGGCTATGTCAATGGCGCATGAGCTTACTTTAGGGAGCGTGTGCAAAGCCTGTGCTTAACCAGTGCAGCACTCTATCGGATATAGGAAAGTCGCAAATTTCATTAAAAGTTGTATTAAGATAATATTTTTCTTGACGCGCATTCGCATTCATGTCAATTTGTTTCTGTAAAAATTCGGAGATGCTTGATGTCAAAATTAGCCATTAATATGTTTGTTCTTGCTTTAGGCTCGCTTTATGTAGCCGAGAGTAGCAAGGCTGAGAGTTTTGAAATATTTACGGCCATCATCCCACCCTACACATCGTCTCTGCCGCTTGATGCAGCCCCAACAGGTGTTATGATCGAGATTGTCATGGCAGCATTTGCCGAACATAATTTACCCATTAAGACGCCTGTGCGAAATTTACCCTGGAGTCGTTCTCAGCAACTGGCTGCTGAAACGGCAAATAGTATTATTATTCCATTTGCGAGAACAGCCGCGCGCGATCCAAACTACAAATGGATTAGTATAATTCTGGATGAAAAAAACTACGTTTACACAAAAATTGATTTACCAGCTATTAACTCACTGGATGAATTGAAGCTAGTTAATAGAATTGGTGTTTTGGCAGGAAGTGCTCAGGATAGTATTTCAAAGCAACTTGGGCTTGAAGTGGCATTGCAGCCAGTTCCGTCAAATAAGCAAAATTTTGAAAAACTGGCACTTGGGCGGATTGATGCAGCTTTTAGTCAAGGACTCATGGCGTTTGAGGCCCTTCAGGAGTTACCGGAGGACGTACGCAAAACTATTCAACGCGGGGCGCCAGTAGGAGATTTACCGCTGTGGGCTGCAACATCGCTGAATACCTCCGATGCTGTTATCGAGCAGGCACGCGCGGCCTTAACGCCTTTCTTAAAAACTAAGCAATATCAAGACATTATAAAGAAATATCAATAATTATTGCACTTTAGAGCGTCTTGCGTAAAGGCTGACGCAAGACACTCTAGTTTTATCTTAGAGCATCGTGCGTCAACTATGACGCACGATGCTCTAAGGCGCGCGGCTCTAAGGAATGGGTTGATGCCGTTGGCGCGCGGTTTACCCTCATCAATGCAGCGCAGGCCAGCGGGCGGGGTTGAGCAAAGCGTCATCGGTTAGCCCGCACCCGTCGAGCTTGGTCATCAGCGCCATAGGGAGCGGCCCAAGGGCGAGGGCGGCAAGGGCGTCGCTCAATTCGGCTTCTGATTGCGCGCCGGTAAGCACGACCGAAACCGGCGCGCCGATCGACAAAACATAGCGCAGCGCCAAGGTTGGCAACGCTTCCCAAGCACAGTCCGCTAGCGTGCGAACTCGGTTAGCGGCGTCGGCCAGCGGGGCAAGTGCCGAGGGCAGAAAGCGGGCGCGGGGTGACAGGACGCCTTTCAGCAGAGCCGAGCGAACGACGAGGCCCACCCCAGCGGCTTCCGCCTGCGCGAAGACCATCCTACAGCGCTGATCGAGAACCGAGAAGGCAATCTGCACGCTGCTAAAGCCCGGTGTGGCGATCACAGCGGCGGCGTCTTCGGGACCATAGACGGAGGCTCCCAGGGCCGTGACGCGCCCGGCATCCATTTCCGCCCGCAAAGCCCCCAGCAACACCGGGTTTTGCATATCGGCGGCGGTTGCGTTGTGTATTTTAAGCATATCAAGCGTTTGGCGCTTCAATCGGCTTAGGCTCGTGCTTACCGAGGTCTGCACGAAGGCGGCAAGCTCGGAGGTGCGTATATCCTTGGGCAGCAGGATTTTCGTGGCGATAACGGCCCCGGAATCGTCCCTTAACGCAACCCCCGTGCGGCGTTCGGCATCGCCATAGGCGGGCGCTGTGTCGAAGAAATCCACACCGCCCCTACGCGCGGCGTGCAGCGTTGCCAAGGCGTCGGCTTCCGGTGGCAATACCGCCTCTGGCCCAACGCCATAGGGCAGCCCCAAGGCCACCGTGCCAAGCCCTAACCGTCCAACCATCGGGCCACCGCGATACAGTGGCTGCGCGGCAAAACCGCTCATGCCGCCGCTCGGCCACTGGTTTCTGCCCGCAGGGCTTCGATAACGCGATCCGCCTGCGCGTCGGTCATGTTCCCCCAGATCGGAATGGTTAGGATTTGCGGCCACGCGGCTTCCGCCACTGGGCAATCGCCAAGCTTGGTGCCGAAGGTTGCTTGGTAATACGGCTGGGTATGCACCGGCTGATAATGCACGTTCACGCCCAACTGGTGCGTGTTCCGCAGAATTGGGAACAGGTCGTCCCGCGTTAGGCGCGAGCCTTCTGGGTCGATCCGCACGACGAACAGGTGATAGCCGTGCTGCGTGTGCGGCACTTCGGCAAGCGGGCGTACCGCGTTCATATCGGCAAAAGCGTCGCGATAACGCTTGGCGATAGCCCAACGGCGCTCCTGCCACTGCGGCAGTTTCTTCAATTGCGACAGGCCCAGGGCCGATTGAAAATCGGTCAGGCGGTAGTTGTAGCCCAGCATGATCTGTTCATACGCGAACCCGCCGGAGGCCGCGCGGGTGCGCGGGTCCGAGGTAATGCCGTGGTTGCGAAACACGCGCATGGCTTGGGCGCGCTCGGGATCATCGGTCGTAATTAACCCGCCCTCGCCCGTGGTGAAATGCTTCACCGGATGCAGCGAGAAGGTGGAGAAATCAGCCAGCGTACCCACCGATTTACCGCGATAGGAACCACAAACGGCATGGCAGGCATCGGAAATCAGCTTCAGCCCGTGGGTTTCGCACAAGGCCCACAACGCATCGTAATCGCAGGGCTGGCCGCAATAATCGACCGCAACGATAGCTTTCGTCTTCGGCGTGATCTTGCGCGCCACATCGGCAGGGTCGATGGTCAGCGTGTCCGGCAGCACATCGGCGAAAACCGGGGTTGCGCCCATATACACGGCAGCATTGGCTGAGGCGACGAAGGTCATCGTCGAAACAATCACCTCATCGCCCGGCCCAATTCCGGCCCCCAACATAGCGCAATGCAGGGCTGCGGTGCCGTTGGAAACCGCAACGGCTTCCGCAGCCCCCGTGAAGGCGGCAAAGGCTTTCTCGAACTCGCCGACCTTCGGACCAGTGGTGAGCCAGTCGGATTTCAGGGCGGCGACGACGGCGGCAATATCGTCTTCGTCGATTTCCTGACGGCCATAGGGAATGAAGCTCATAGGAAGATGATCCTTAAAACTAGGCCAATAGGGTCCAATCCAGCGGCGTGCCGCGCGGAATGTCAGCGCGGGCAGTCAGAGTGAGCACGCGCTCGTAGAACTTCGGCGCAAGACCGAAGCCGGGGCGGATAGAGCGGACGTTGAGCGGCGTTAGCGGCTCGCCCGCTTTAATATCAGCCACGGCATAAAGCGAGCGGCGGAACTGGGCATTACCCTTCTCGCCTTCCTGCTGCTCGTAGGTGATATGGCCCTTGGCGGCCCACGCGGTGCGCGTATCGTCCACGAGGCGCTTAAGCTCGTCCGGCTCTAGGGAGAAAGCGGCATCCGGCCCGCCATCGGCCCGGCGCAGGGTAACGTGCTTTTCGATTACCGTCGCGCCGAGCACGGTCGCTGCCACAGGTACTGCCGTTCCCAGCGTATGATCGGACAGGCCGGGTTGCACGCCGAAGGCCGCGCCTAAATGCGCGATGGTCGCGAGGTTATAATCTTCGGCGGCGGCGGGGTAGGCAGACACGCAGTGCAGCAGGCAGAGTTGCGTATTCCCGGCACCCTTGGCAGCGGCAACCGCTTCCGAAATCTCGCCAAGATTGGCAAGACCCGTCGAAATAATCATCGGCTTGCCCAAGCGCGCGACGTAGCGGATGAGCGGCAGATCAATCATCTCGAAGGAGGCGATTTTGAAAGCGGGCGCGTTCAGGCTTTCCAGCAGATCAACAGCCGTAAAATCGAACGGGGAGGAGAAGCAGGCAATGCCTTCGGCCTTGGCGTGATCGAACAGCGCGCCATGCCATTCCCACGGTGTATGGGCTTCGGCATAAAGATCGTGCAGCGTACGCCCGTCCCAAAGCCCGCCGGTGATGGTAAAACCAGGGCCGTTATGGTCGAGGGTGATCGTGTCGGCGGTGTAGGTTTGCAGCTTCACCGCATCAGCCCCGCAGGCTTTCGCCATCGAGATCAACTCTTTGGCGCGGGCAATCTCGCCATTATGGTTGCCGCTGATTTCCGCGATAATATAGGGCGGATGATCGGGGCCGATGGGGCGACCGGCAATCGCGAAACTCTGGGTCATGCAACGCTTTCTGTCAGGCGGGGGCTGAGACGATACCAGTCTTCGGTGAACGGAAGGTACCCTGCGGCGCGGAATAGCCCGTGGGAGGCGTCGTTTTCCGGCAGCACATGGGCGAGGATAGCCTCGCGCGGAACAAGGGCCGAGGCGAGGCTGAGGGCGGCCCTGCCAATCCCGCGTCGGTAATGGTCCGGCGCGGTGGCGATGGAAATTTCCCAACCCGGCACAGGCTCTGCCCGCCAATCGAGGCGAACGTAGCCGACGGGCTGCGGCCCCATCGGTGTTTCCTCCTGCACGAAGAACGGCAGGCGGTCTGGGTCTTCCAGCAAACGCCGATACCAAGCGGCATGTTCTGCCTCGGTGGGGGAGGCGGCAGAGCGCGCATAGCGCCGGGTTTCCGGGTGGCGTTGCCAGTCGAGCAACAAAGCCTCGTCGCGGGCTTCCATCAAGCGCAGCGACACGCGCCCATCGAGAATGGATTGCGATGGCATTAGTGGCAGCAGAATCCGATCAAGCCCGCGCCCGTCGATCAATGCCCGCCCGGCTTTAGCCAGTGCGGCGCGCGCGGTTGCATCGGTCAGCAGGGCTGCGAAGCGTTCGGCAATCGCGCCCGAATCATCCTCCACCAGCCACGCGGCACCGGCTGCGGCAAGCCTTTCCGCGCCAGGGCGCTGGTTTTCGGCAATGATGAGTACCAGTGTTGGCAAGCCTAAGCAGCAACGCTCCCAGGAGGAGGTGCCGCCCGCGCCAATGGCAAGATCGCACCCCGCCATCAGCCCGGCCATATCCGGCGGGGCGACGTGTAACTCGGCACCCGATATGGCCGCTACCTGCGTACGAACGCTCGGGAGATGCGCCGCGCTCGGCCCCATCACCACGACGAAGCTGAGGGTGGGGGCGTGTTCGGCTAGAGCTGCCAAAGTCTTGCCCGTATGATTGAGCGGATCGGTGCCGCCAAACGAGACCAACACGCGCTGAACGGTCGCGTGAGGGGAGGTTTTCAGTTGATGCTCTCGTTCGGCCCGCGCGCGCCGGAAAGCCGGGCGGATCGGCACATAGGCGGCCCCGGCGAGAATGCAGGCGGCGGGCGCGACGTTGGCGTAATCGTCGCTATGCCGCCCCAGGGTCGAGTCCAGCAAAATATGCGCGTCATGCGGGCGCGTTGGCGCGTCGTCGATCACCAGCAGCTTCCGTCCGGCGCGGCGGAATTTTTGCTCAAGCTCGATGCCGAAATCATACCCATCGAGAATCACAAGGTCCGCAGGCGTCTCCACGGCGTCTTCTGGGCGCAAGCGTGGCAAGGCCGCGAGGTCCGGCACGGCGGCATAGCCCCCGTCGGAAATCGCCACCGACACCCGCCACCCGGCTTGATGCAGTCGCCCTGCCAGGGCCGAGCAGCGCACGGCATGGCCGAGGCCCGTGGTTCCCCCGGCTTCGCACCGGATAATCGCCTGCGGTTGTTGCATCAGCGCACCTTGAAGATGGGTTCGATGATCGGGGCCTTCAGGTGCTCGATAAGCGTGCCGCCCGCGATTTCCTGCGCGACGATACCGAGCGCCCCATCCCAGGCTTGGCGCATCCGCGCCATATCGGTGGCATCATGCGCCCAACAAACATTGTGACTGGCGTTCATCAAAATGCCGCGTGCGAGCATTTCCGTCAGGAACAGCGTTTTGATCGCTTCTTTTCGCACCTTTGGGTGATCGTTGATCACCAGCAGCATCCAGGGCGCGGCCCCGGTGAGCGCGAAAATTCCGTCCAGCCCGTGTTTGGTAACAAGGCCGCGCACGTCCTTGGCGAGTTCCTCGCCCAGCGACCAGAGCTTCGGAATAACCGCTTCCCGCTTTAGCTTTTCAATCGTGGCGAGGGAGGCCGCCAACGATAAAGCCTCGCCGCCGAAAGTGCCGGAGATGAAGATTTTCTCCATCTCCATCATCACATCCCGCCGCCCAACAACGGCAGAAAGCGGCATCCCGTTCGCCATCGCCTTGCCGAAACAGGCCATATCCGGCGTCACGCCAAACAGGCTTTGCGCGCCGCCCAAGGCAAAGCGGAAGCCGGTAATGATCTCATCAAATATCAACAAGGCACCGTGCTTATGGGCAAGGTCTTTAACGCCCTGAAGAAAGCCGGGTTTCGGTTCTGCCACGTTCATGATTTCCATGATGACGCAGGCAACTTCCCCTGGATGGGCCAGGAAGGCTTTTTCGAAAGCATCGAGATCGTTATACGGCACCATTGTAATCAGCTCTTGCACGGCAGTTGGCACGCCGCGCTTGCGGGCGGTGGCCCCAACGTACCAATCTTGCCAGCCGTGATAGCCGCAGGCGATAATCCGCTCCCGCCCAGTGAAACCGCGCGCCATGCGGATCGCTGCTGAAGTGGCGTCGGTGCCATTCTTGCCGAAGCGGACCATTTCGGCGGAGGGGATGATCTCCCGCAGCACGCGCGCCAATTCCTGCTCTAAGGCCGTGGCAAGACTAAAGCTGATACCGCGCGTAAGCTGGCGGCGAATGGCGTAGTCCACATCCGGGTCGCGGTAGCCGAGCACGATCGGCAGCAGACCGCTAACCATATCGACATACTCGTTGCCATCGACATCCCAAACGCGCCCGCCCTGGCCGTGGGTTAGAAACAGCGGGGCCGCGCCGTTCGGAAGCTGAAGGTAGGATTTGCTGAAGGTTTGATTGCCAATAGGGATAATCTCCAGCGCGCTCTTCAGCAGCGCGTCCGACCGGGTGTAGCCGTAGGAGATGACGGGATCGAGGCTGATTGAATCGACATAGCCCTCGTTGCGCTGCTGGCGCTTACCAACCTCGCGTAGTTGCGGGTTTTGGCGGAGAAGTTCTAACACCGCCCCGTAAGGCGGAATGCTATCGCTGCCGAGTTCCGCCACGATGCCGCGTAGGAAGGCTAAGTCTTCCGGCGTATCCAGCGTCCAGCGCTCACTGGTTTCGCCGGGAATTGGGTTGACTAGAGCTTCGACCTTGAATCGCGAGCGGTTGGCGCGGATGAACGGGGTGACGTGTTCGCGCTCCGACGGGCGCGCGGCCTCGCGGTCGGCAATCAGCAGCGCCTGCCGCGTGAAGGCTTCGCAGTCCAACCCATCGGGCCAGGTGGCGGGATCGACGTTAGAGGCGTAATCGGCCTCCGTACTCTTCAGCAGGCGCAGCACCATGCCGGCGATGGCGGGATCCAGCAGGGGGCAGTCGGCAGTGAGGCGCATCACAATATCCGCCCCATCCTGGCGGCTGGCATCGGCAAAGCGGCGCAACACGTCTTGCTCAGACCCGCGATAAACAGGAATGCCTGATGTTTCGGCCCAGGCGACAATCGCATCGTCCGGCGCTTCGGTGGAGGTGGCAATGGCCACGCGGTCAACACCGGGAATGGCTTGCGCCGCCCGCACTACCCAGGCCAAAACCGGGCGGTCGCCCAAGGTTTCCAGCACTTTGCCGGGCAGGCGCGTAGATTTCTGGCGCGCTTGAATGAGCGCGAGTGTCGTCACAGGGGTAACGGCCATGAAGAAGCATCCTCAAGAAAAACGGCCAAGCCCTTTAGCGGGCGCATAATTCTTACTTGATCTGCGTCCCGCGTCCAGCGTTCCATAGCGCGGGGCGGCCCTGCTACATTCGTATGAATGCTAAACAAGGCTTTTCCAGCATAGCGCACGCAGGTGAAGGAAATGTTCATGGACCTCGGATTGGCTTGGCCGCTCTCCACGCAAACCGGCTGGGGGCAAGTGGGTTTCAACATGGCCCTGCAAATGCTGCGCCTGGGGAAAACCCGACCGGTGCTGCTGGAGGCGCCGGAAGATCTCGCCATTCACGGATTGCATCTGTGGACTCTGCTGCCCTTAGAGCTTGAACGGCGGGAGCGCAGCGCGGGCGTGAACGGCAAAGGGGCTGATTGGCCGTTTCCGGTTATGCACCCGCTGGGCAATCATTTTAGTGGGACCGGCAGCCGC